>JAEWSZ010000186.1 GCA_023397905.1 Bacillota bacterium
CCAAGGTATTCCATACTTTACATATGCCCCCTGAAATTAATTATAGCATGAATTTAAGAAAATTCATGCTATAATTGCCAAAGTCAGATGGTCAAGGTTTTATTCAATTTTTACAGTTTTTCCGGTAATTGTTCCGTCTGCAGCTCTAGAAAACAGTATGGCAGTCCAGTTGTTGTCGGACCCATTCACACTTACAAATTTTGTACCTGTCTCCCCTTCTTTGAATAGAAAGTTTATATTCACACCAACTTTCGCGCTTCCAAATTCATAATAAGCCATACCATCCTCATCAACGGTGACCTCTTTTACCGATTCCGGTATCAGGACTCCATTTTCAGCTTCCTTTTTCAGATCAAGATACGGCTTCCCTTCACCGGGTTCCGATTCTGCCTGCTTCTTATCGCTTCCGGTATTTTCAGGGTTTTGTCCGGAGGCTGAATCACCTTCCGGTTCTTTTAATAATTCCTGTAAGTACTTTTCCGCTTTGTCATGGTCGGCCTTTTTTGTATCAAGTGGCAGGTCAAAAATAGCGTTAGCGCCGTCAAAATCAGGATTTACACTGATCTCGCCGGTTTTTTCATTGTAATTGAACGCTTTTATATCATAAAAATTACTGGTACTGACGCTGAGATAAAGTCCTCTGTCGGCAAACATTTCAATCCCGTCACATTCGATCAGCCTGTACATCACCCCGTCAATTACAGCCTCGCTGTATCCGCCGTTCATTGAGGCTATGTTGACCTGCCACGGTTTTTGGCCCTTAATCAGAGGGGATACAAAGAATGGGACCTTGCCATATTCCTCATCCCGGGTATCCGGCATTTTTGCGCCATCCTGCCTGGCTATTGAGACCACCGCATAGGTTCTGTCCGGATGTAAATCCTGCACGGAGCTTTTAAAGTCATTTAACCATTCGCCTGAAGTAACGCCAAGCAAGGTTATGCTGTAACCGCCTGACACCACCGTCTTATCTATTTTAATTGCGTCCTTGCCTTTAAAAGCCTGTGCCAATGTCCGGTTTCCAAAATGCTCTGCAACCTGGCTGGGATTAAGAAGCTTCCATGCCGCAAATGCCGTTGCCGACATTGCAACAGCCACAACCGCCGCTATCAGAATTGCCGCCACTCTTTTCTTTAAAACTGGTTTCATAATATTCTTCTCCTTTAACAGGTTTATAACTTTTTGATTTAAAGCTTCATCCGGTTCAGCCGTTGGGGAAAGGGCCTGTTTTAAAAGGTTGTCCTCTTGCTCATAATTTCTCATATTCGCTAACCTCCAGCTCCAAAATACTTTTTAATACTTTGCGGGCCTTGTAAAGCCGGCTTTTTACAGTGCCCTGCGGGATTTTCAGCGATAAAGCTATATCTTCGCTGGACATCTCCGCAGTGTAATACATATATAAAGGTATTTTCAATTTATCATTCAATGTATCTGCGGCATTTTGTATCATAAAACGGAGCTCATTGGAAATAACCATCTCCTCCGGGGTCGGCTCATTTTTTGATGTATAGCTGCCTGTCACAGCTTCATCAAGCTCTTCCATCGGAGCTATCCTTTTTCGCCTGGCATATTTACGGCGCTTGTTTTTCCATATGCCGATGGTAATTGAGATAAGAAACCCTTTGGGATTGTTCCCCTGATCAATTTTATGACACAATTCCATTGCCTTGAGAAATGTTTCCTGATACAGATCGTCAGCATCTGTCCTGCATCCGGTCAGTCTGTGGCAAAATGCATAGACGGCATTGCCATGCAGCTCAACAAGCTTGCTTAAATCTTCGGTATCCAAGTAACTTCTCCTTTCAGAAAATTAAACTCTTTTGTAAATGGCCATTCACCTATATATTGTCACGGTATAATAAAAGGTTCATTTTTAATCCGTTTAGATAATTTTATAAAATAAAATTATTGAAATCCATAATTATGTAAAAATAAAAAGAACTTACCGTGTAAGTAAGCTCTTTTTCATATATGATACCTGCCGCTTTTAGGCCTTTCATTCTGAGTTCAGGATTCTGACTCCTGAATCCTGAATTACTACCATTCAACAATGACCCCGCCATGGGTCAGGCCTCCGCCGAATCCATACAGGATCATTTTATCCCCTGATTTGATTTTGGCCTCTCCCAGTGCCATATATATGGCAAGAGGAATGGTGGCCGATGACGTGTTTCCATAAAACTCATTGCTCACCAGGGTTTTTTCAATTGGATAATTCATTCTTTTGCAGATCGCTTCTATCATGCGTATATTGGCGCTGTGAGGTACAAACCAGTCTATATCGTCCAAAGTCATTTCAGCTCTTTTCAAAAGGCTGTAAACTCCGTCCGGAATGTTTTTGACCACATATTCGTAAAGAAATTTACCCTCCTGCTCAAATAGGTTCTTCTTGCCCAGCACCTTATTATTAACTCCTTCCGACAGATTGCTGCAGGTGACATTTTCCGCTGCCTTTCCGTCAGTTGTAAAATATGATGCCATGAAATTCCCTTTTTCCACAGTCTTTTCAATCAGCGTGGCCACCGCCGCATCCCCGAAGAGGATACATGTATTCCTGTCGGTATAATCCAGCACCTTTGAGACGACCTCCGACGCTATGACCAATATTTTTTTAAAATTCCCGGAGGTTATCAGAGAATCGGCCACGCAAACCGCATAGGCATATCCCGCGCAAGCGGCGCTGATATCTATGGCTCCTGCGTTTTCCATGCCAAAATGGCCCTGAACCAGCGAAGAAACATTAGGTATAAAATGGTCGGGAGTGAATGTTGTGACAATAATCATGTCTACGTCGTCAACACTGGCGTTATTCTTGGTTATGAGATTTTCAACAGCCTTTATTGCCAGATCGCTGGCGAACTCTCCCTTTTCAGATATTCTTCTCTCTTTTACTCCGGTACGTCTGGTAATCCATTCGTCATTTGTATCAACCAGCTTTTCCAGCTCCTGATTGGTTAGCCTTCTTTCCGGCAAGTATGCGCCCATTGCTGTTATTTTAGAATTCGACCTGTTTGGCATATATACCTCCACAAAATTTTCCGCACATTATCACCTGATTATATTACCTAGTAATATAAATATACCATATATTAGGAGCATAATCAATATATCTATATGCTAAAAAGTAAACCCGAATAATTCATTCCGAAAATCCCTCGCTTATATCAAAGTATTCAACACATTGACATAATGTTATAGTTAAAATAACGGCAAATTATAAAACAAGCGGCTTTCGATTTCTTTCGGAAGCCGCTTCGCAGGAAGCACAGAACACCTTAATTTTACACAGTTTTCCGGCTCATATACCAATTCCCCGTGTACATTTATTTTATATTGGGAATCTTTTCCTCACCGTAAAATAATTTATCCATCCTGGACAGGACATCAAGCCCCACGCCTGAATTATAGCCTATGTGCACGCATTCACAATCCAGTACGACCCTGTTATCCGCGGGAAACCGGTCTCTGAAGATAGTATCATCCCACCATGAATTATTTGAGGTCTCAGGATATTTTGTAAAACTTGAAGAATGGAACAATTGAAAATATCCCGTAAAATTGGGTTCTCCGCCTTCGAAAATGTACGGCAGGTTATCCCAGTTGCCAGTCCTGTAGCTCAGCCATTGATCTTCAATGCTGTTTATGTCCGATTCGAATAATCCGGCCTTGACAAAGGATCGCAATGTATCAAGATATATTTGCTCTTTATCTGGATCATTCTCTACCTTTTTTACTACTTCAATAAACCTTTTATGTATTTCAGTGATATTTTCCCTGCTTTTTGAACATTTGAAATCCAGGAAATCGTCTCCTCTTCCCAGCCCCAGCCCTCTCCTGCCAAATGGGGAATACAGCGATTTCAGGCTTTTTTCCGTTTTGGGTATATTATTTACAAATTCTCTGACATTTGCAGGCAGAATTATGTCCGCGTCAAGAGCCAATATCCAGTCAGATTTATCAAGCGCGTCAAATCCTTCATTCATGGCCTTGCCTTTTGCAAATTCGGCGCCATTTTCATGTATCCTCTCAGAAAAAATATAATTGATGGAATTCTCCTTGCAGAGATTTACCGTATCAGTATCATCCTCCATCGTGACTATAACCCAATTATCAAGGTATTTCCTGTTATCCAGGCAATACTTAAACACATGGGAATAGTTTATGCATACGCTGACAGCTTCTATTTTCATAATATATCCCTCCCGGATTTCAATTTTTTATAGCTTAGTTAATACTGTCCATTTTTTTAACCGCCATCTATTACTTTATAAGCTCCAATACAGGAACCCGTTATTTTCCGCTTCCCTTTTGCTGTAAGTCCCCTTTACATCTATAAGAACGCCTGTTTCATCCCTGAATTTCATCATCAGCTCTTTTAAGGGTATGTCCCTGTATTGCATATGCGGAACAGCGTATATTATGGCGTCAACATTGTTTGTCATATTGAAGTCACTGAGTCTGAAGCCGTATTGCTCGAATACTTCATCCTGATCCACTATGCAGTCCGCAACCCGAACTTTAACATCGTATTCCTTCAGTTCGTTGACAATGTCTATGACCTTCGTATTTCTGATATCAGGCACATCTTCCTTGTAGGAAAAGCCCACGATCAAAACCTCGCAGCCGCTGATCTGCTTGCGGGCCTTTACAATCTGTTTGATAGTATTTTCTGCAATATATTTACCCGCGCCGTCATTAACCATTCTTCCCGCAAGTATGAGCTGCGGATGGCAGCCTATTTCCTCAGCCTTATATGCCAAATAGTAGGGATCCACTCCGATACAGTGTCCTCCTACTATTCCGGGGCTCAGGGATATGAAATTCCATTTTGTGGCCGCCGCGCTCAAGACCGCTTTAGTATCCAGCCCCAGCTTGTTGAATATTATCGAAAATTCATTCATCAATGCAATAATCAGGTCTCTCTGGGTGTTTTCTATTACTTTGGCTGCCTCCGCAACCTTTATACTTTCAGCCCTGTATAGTTTTTCGCCGGCAATGATTATACTGTAGACCTTAGCCACCAGCTCAAGGGTCTCTTCATCCATGCCGGACACGATCTTTATCACATTGGTTATGGAATGGGACTTATCGCCGGGAGTTATTCTTTCGGGTGAATACCCCACCTTGAAGTCACTTCCGCATTTAAGGCCGGATTCCTTTTCAAGGATGGGTATGCATACCTCCTCCACCAGGCCCGGATATACGGTGGACTCATACACAATTACACAGCCAATATTAAGGTTTCTCGCCACTGTCTGAGTTGCCGACTTTATGGGGCCCAGATCCGGAGTCTTGTCCCTGTTGACAGGTGTGGGCACGGCAACTATATGAAATTGGGCTTCTTTAAGCATGCTTTCATCAGTGGTAAACAGGATATCCGCTTTTGCCAGGTCCTCTTTATCCAGTTCATTTGTGGGATCCAGGCCTTTTTTGTATGCCTGCACCTTCTTGGCACTGATATCAAAGCCTATCACACCGACTCTTTTGCCAAATTGAACAGCAAGCTGAATACCCACATAGCCCAATCCCACAACCGAAATTTTGTCCCGGCCGGAAATTATATTTTCATATAACCCTTCCACATTGTTCACCCCTCTATAAACTGCATCCGCCATAAAGCCGATGGAGAGACTCTAGTCTCAGACCCAAGCGCCGGCTTCCGGCCCGCAGCAATTGACTTTCAATCAGGTTTACCGGCCCAAGGTCAAAGGTGTGAGCTTTATCTGAGCTGGTATACCTTGTTTTGATTCTTCAAATAGTCAATAACACTGTCAATGATCTCATCAATATTCAAGAACCTGTATTGGCCGATAACGCTCAAAATCTTGCCCGAATCCGGAATCCTGACTTTGGGATCCTCAAAGTCACTGCCAAAGACCTCTTTTGTGGGAATGAAAGTTATTTCGGAGGAGCTGCCTGTAATGGATTTAATCCTCTTTGCCAGATCAATTATTGAAATACTGTTGCCCGATCCCACATTAAAAATCTGTTTACCGGTTTTACTGTTTTCAACAGCCAGCATTAATATATTGACCAGATCATTTACATGGGTAAATGTGCGGATTTGCGTTCCATCGTCGTACACTGTCATGGGTTCTCCGCGAAGCGCCTGTCCTGCCAGCCTGGGCAAAACCATTCCGTAGTTTCCCACCTGTCTCGGGCCGACTATATTAAAGCACCTGATAACAACATAGTCCAGGTCCATCTCTTTGCCGTAAGCGTAGCAATAGTATTCCGCAACCGCTTTACCGGTGGAATAGCTCCACCTGAAGGAATGGCCCAGGATCCGGTCATCCTTTTCCCGTATTTCCGGAGAAACGCTTTTTCCATAGATTTCTGATGTGGAAAATACCACGATCCTTTTTTTCAGCTCCGCAGCGGCCCTGATAATAGAAATAGAACCCAGAATATTTGAATTCAGGCTCTTAACCGGATTTTCCATTACATATTTTACGCCTACGGAGGACGCCAGGTGAAAAATAAGGTCGCAATCCGAACACAATTCATATAAGACACCGTAATTGGAAACATCCTCCTGTGTAAATGAAAACCCGGGATTTCCCAGATTATGCGCCATATTCTCCAGGGAACCGGTGGACAGGTTGTCTACAACGTGCACCTCATGCCCTTCCTCCAGCAATTTATCCGCCAGATGTGATCCGATAAAACCTGCTCCCCCTGTAATAAGTACCTTCATAATGCTCACCCCAAATTTTTTGTAAATATTTAAACTACCAGCAGCCTTTTTATTTCATAGGCCTCGGCGGCTTCAACCGAAACTTCCTTTCCGCGGTACCTTGCCATGCTTATTACCCCGTTTTTACTGACTGCATAGTCTTCATCTCCCATTTGGGATTTATACATTTCCAGCATTTCAACCTTTTTATGGAGTTGCCCGGATATATCCACATACAGGTTGGGCTGAAACATTTGTACGTTTGTAATCCAATTTACCTGGGGGTATTCGTATACTGTGACGGCTTCAGGCATGAAAAATTTCTTTTTCCTGCTGCGAAGTGCTGTCATGCAGCAGTTATAGACTATTGCATGATCCTGGTTGAATGAAGGGAAAGGTATGGCGACGACCTGGGGTCTTACTCTTTCAATGATAGCTTCTGCTTTGTTGACAAGTTCAAACATGGGGATGAGATCCAGCTTCAGATGATATTCGTCTTCATACAGAATTTCAAAGTTTTCTATCCGGCAGAACTCCATTATTTTTTCAAATTCTTTTTTCCTTGGAGCACTTCCTATGGTAAACTCAGCTATATGTACATTTGTGCTTTCCATTTTGCCGATCAACCCGCCGCAGCCCAGAGTCTCATCATCGGCGTGGGGTGAAAAAACCAGCAGTCTTCCATTTCCGTCAAATAATTTATTCACGTGACACCCTCCCTGTTGGCAATTCTCAGGACCAGTGCTTTTCAACATTACAAAATTCCGGTTAATTCATCATTAATAATGCCTGTTTTTTCAGGTTCTACGGATCACACGGATTTTTTTGATTTTATTCCTTTTTATTCCATATAATCCAATAGATTTATTATATTTTACGGCGATTATTTTGTCAATAGATTACTTATATGGTTTTTTATGTATAAATCTGCCTCTATGGTTCCCATCTGATTTTTTCCTTTAAAATCCTGGCCGGATTGCCGCCGACTATGATATTGTCGCCTTTAATTTCACCGTGTATGAAAGAATTCGCCCCTACTATACACCCGTTTCCGATTTTGCTCCCTTTCAGGAAAGTACACCTGCAGCCTATCCAGACCTTATCTCCGAATATTATTTCCCTTGGCTGGTTTATAACAGTTTCAGTTTCCAGACTGTATATTTTATGATAATCAGTATCCATGAATAAGTTGTCCCAGGATACAATACAACCTTCGCCAAATTCTATTTTTTTGTTGCATATAATTGTCGAATGCCCTCCGCAGCAGAAGCCATCTCCCAGCTGCAGCTCTCCTCCATCACTTACATCGATAACAGAGCCCGTCCCCACATATACATTTTTCCCCAGTACCACCTTGCCCGTCACATTCCATTTGGAGATCTTTTCAGGCAACGCGCTTATAAAAGGAAATCCTATTGATACCATACCAAACCTGGGTTTTGAGGTCAGGACTACGCTGCCGTCCATATCATATAGCTTGACGCTATAATGTACGTGAATAGGAAATTTTATTGCATCCCGGAATTTGAAGTAATTTAAATTAATGCAGACAGTCTTGGGAATACTCAATAATACATGTTTCAATGCAAATAAACGCCACCTGATATTATCAAAAACGCTCTTAAACATTTTATTCCTCCATCTACAAATTATTACAATTATACTAATTATATACTGTAAAGGAGGCTTTTTCAATTGTTCGGATTATAATATTACATTTTTTGTCATACCGGCCGTTTGTTGATACCCGGTTCCATGCTCCGGCTATTCCACTGATTTCAGTGATTCAATCATATTGATGGTCTTAAGCTTAAAATAGGTAATAACCTGCATAATCAGGGAAAAGACAAGTGTGAGCAGGCAGGAAACGGCAAAACTGGACCATTCGATCTTTTTAAACAATGTGCTTGCGTCGGTTTCAAGAATATCCAGCACAAAACGGTGAAGGAAGATTCCCAGGATCATGCCGAATCCCATGCTGATCAGGGTCAGGAGCAGGGCTTCGCGGTAAATATACGCATTGGTTTCTCCGTCGCGGAACCCCAATACTTTAAGAGTGGCAATCTCGCGCGTTCTCTCACTGATGTTGATGGCCGTCAGATTGTACAGCACAACGAGGGCCAAAAGCGAGGCAACTACCACCAGCAAAATGATTATGCTGTTCAGGCTGTTGTTGTTATCAACAGCTTTTTGAATCACATCGTCTGTAAAAATAACATTCACCACCGGCCCGCTGCCTGTCAAATGCTCCGCCGTACCTTGTTCATCCCCGCCATGACCGGAAACAACGGCATTGTAAGCGGCAGATTTGCCGAATACCTTAGCGTATGCGGACGGCTCCATATAAATATAATTGGAGACATAGTTTTCCGCCACATCAGCAACGGTTAATTCACAGGCATTATTATCAGCATCTGTGACCGTGACCGTATCTCCTTTTCCCGCATTGAGCTTTTTCGCAAGCCGCTGTGTGATCACAACGCCTCTGTCATCGAGAGATATATCCTGTTTATTTATAGTGCTTTTCAGATTGTAATACTTTTCAAAAAGAGCCCTGTCCCGGGGTACGATCAGGTACGTATCAAGTGACTGAGCACCTTTTTCACATTTATACGCACTTTGCCTGATCAAAAGCGGGCCGGTAATCTGTTCCTTTTCCAGCAGTGTTTTTAAATCGCCGCTTAAAGACAGCGTTTCTTCCTTCAGAATAATCATGTTGCTGTAACGGAAAATATCACCGTATTGCTTTTGTGCGACTCCGTCCATGCTGTCCCGCAAGCCAAAGCCCACCACCAGAATGGCGGTACAGCCTGCCACGCCCACGATGGCCATCACTCCGCGTTTTTTATAGCGGAACATATTTCGCATGGTAACCTTCCATGTAAAGGAAAGCTGCTTCCAGATGAAGCCAACTCTTTCAAGGAATATTTTCTGCCCATGTCCCGGAGGAAGCGGACGCATTAAGGCTGCCGGCCTTTCTTTCAGCTCCCTGTGGCATCCGGCCACCGTGACCAGGGTCATCAGCACCAGCGTAACCGCTATAATGATGATAAAGGCTGTCATATCATAATGAATGACAAGCGGCGGCAGAATATATGGAAAATTGGAATATATCAAAGGCGGTATAACCGTACAGCCTATAAAAAACCCTGCTGCGGCGCCCAGGCCCGAAGCGGACAGGACATACAGCAGATAAGTGGAAATTATGCTCTTGTCGTGATAGCCCAGAGAGGCCAGGGTGCCTAATTCACCGCGTTCCTCCGCGATCATCCTGGTCATGGAATTGGACGTCATCAGTATCACGATCAGGATGAAGAATACCGGAAAAACAGCGGCCACCGAGGTAATCACCTGCATAGCGCCGTCAAGCTCGCCATATCCCACTGCTGCGCTCCTGCCGGATATATACCATTTGGGCTGCTCCATGCGGGAGAGATCATCTTTGGCATCAGAGATTTTAGCTTCGGCATCTTTTATTTCCGTATTGAATTTATCTGAATTTTTGTAATATTCATTATACCCGTCGTTTAGTTTTTGCCCGTTATCCGCAAGCTCTTTTTTTCCCTTTTCTATCTCCTTTTTTGCCTTGGCAGTCCCTGAATTAAAGGTGTCAATCCCGTCGTTGAGCTGCTTTTCCTGTGCGGTTAAGGTATCCACAGAATCTTTCAGCTTTTTAAGCCCCTCCAGCTTCGCCGAATATTCTGCAATTGCCGCACTGAGCTGTGCATACTGCGGATCATCGGCGGGTAATTCATCAAGCTGCGCTTTCATGCCTTGAACAGCCGTGTCCAGCTCATTGATTTTTGCGCCTATTTGCTCCTTTGGGATCCCCGCCTCTTTCGTGGCGGAATCAATCTGATTCCAGCCGTCCGCTATTTTGGATTTTGCCGATTGGAATGCGGCGGTCTTTTCAGCGCTCATATCCAGCAGCTTTGCTTCGTTTTTCAGAAGCTCCTCTTTCGCATTCTTCAGCTTCTGTGCATTGTCGTCAAGCTCTTTTTTCGCATTGCGGAGCTTCTGCCCGCTATCTGCCTTTTCATTCTTCAATTTAGTTTCGTTTTCGCTGATTTCCGCCCCCGCCGTATTATATATCTCCTCGTACCGCGCATTTTCTCTGTCTGGCTTCATTTTCACAAGTTCATCCTCCAGCAGGGACATGCGCTCCTTGTATTTATCCGAATAAGCGGCGGCTGTGTCCGATTCCGCCGCGGTGACATAGATTTCCGTATAGGCTTCCAAAACAAAATTACTCTTGTCAACAAAAATATAGGAGGACAATTTACCGTCTCCCACCGTGGTATTCCCATAGTCCCTGGCAATATATAAAACCGATTGGGTAAGACCCGTCACGGTATATTCCGTGTTTTTCAGCTTATCGCTTACGTCGCTTGTGATATTGATCTTATCACCGATCTTATAGGCCGCGCCATCGGCCACGCACTCCGTATCTGTCTGGGGCATTCTTCCCTCAGTCAGTTCAATTGTATTAACATTTTTCTCAATGGCATGCAGCCTGATCGCCTTATCATCACTCAATACATCCAGTGAATAGCTGGGAATCACATCTTTGACGCCATTTAAAGCCTTGACCGCGCTGACGTCGTCCTCTGAGAGGCCCATGGAACTGATGATTTTAAAATCCATCAGGCGGTGGCTGCGGTAATAGCTGCCGGCTACCTGGGATATATCCGGCGCACTGGACTGTATCCCGGCATAAAACCCAACGCCGACCAGCACGATGATAAATATGGAGATATATCTTCCGAAGGATTTTTTGATTTTGATCAATGTATTTTTATAAAGCAACTCTATCACCACGCAATCTCATTGGCAGGTTTGGGGTTCTCATTGAGCGTAACGCTTTTTACCGTTCCGTTTTTGATCCGGATCACTTTATCCGCGATATCGGCAATTACGGCATTATGGGTAATCAGTACGGTTGTCATCCCCATTTCCCTGCAGTTCTTTTGCAAAAGCGCTATGATCCGCTGCCCTGTGTGGCTGTCCAGCGCTCCGGTGGGCTCGTCGCATAAAAGCAGCTTCGGGTTTTTGGTAATCGCTCTTGCAATTGCCACCCGCTGCTGTTCGCCTCCCGATAACTGCGAAGGAAAGCTATTCATACGCTCCGCCAGACCCACCTGTTCCAGAACGGTTTCGGGGTCAAGGGAACCCGGACATATCTGACAGGCGAGTTCAACATTTTCAAGTGCCGTCAAGTTGCCCACAAGATTGTAAAACTGAAACACAAAGCCGATATCCTTCCGCCTGTATTCAACCAGTTGCTTTTTACTGTATTCATGAATTTTGTTTTGGTCCACGATCAGCTGGCCGCCGCTGGGACCGTCCATTCCGCCAAGCAGATTCAATACGGTGGTTTTTCCGGCTCCCGAAGGTCCGAGTATAACTGCAAGTTCGCCTTTTTCAACCGTAAAGGAGCAATTTTCAACTGCCGTAATCGTGACATCTCCCACAGAATATTCTTTTCTGATGTTTTGCAATTCAATGAGCGCCATTTGTTGATACCTTTCCGTAAAAACTTCACCATAAAAACTTTTGTCTTGACGGTAATATACTTACTCAGTATAATGACACTGTGTTGGTTTTGCAACCGTCAGATGTTTTCCGTTTGTCGTGTTGCCAACAAATACCCCCTCAAATGTCGGCTTTCATGCAAAAGCAAATGAAAGAAGGAAGAGAGATATGAAAGAACTCAATCAAAGCAGAAAAACACGGTATACGCAAATGGTACTCAGGGACAGCCTGGTTGAACTGATGAAAGAAAAACCCATATCAAAAATAACTATCAAGGAGCTCTGCGCAAATGCGGATATAAACCGGACGACCTTTTACGCACACTATACCGACCAGTATGACCTTCTCCGGCATATAGAGGAAGAAGCTCTTTCCTGGTGCAAAAATATGCTGGTGAATTTTTCGGTAGAATCCGGTAAGGAAGAGAGGATCAAAAACCTTGAAATTGTTTTCAATTATTTTTCTGAAAACAGAAATCACATCCAGGTGCTCATGAGTGAACAGGGGGATATTGATTTTCAGAAGAAACTTGTCACCATGCTCTATGAGCAATTCGGCATGTTCCCAAATGAAAACGGAACCGATCTGGTCACCGGCGAGCTTTACTTTGTCTTCGCTATAAGCGGAAGCGTCGGACTGATACAGCACTGGCTGAAAAACGGACTGAATAAATCCGCAAAGGAACTGGCGGAGATCATATACAACATGACTTTGAATATCAGATAGGAGTTAAGTAGCCAAGGTGGCCTTGCGATTATGTGAGGCACCTGGTTTGATATTTGAGGCTACGAGCTTTCCCCTGCTGATATCCTCAAATATAATAAACGAGCATCCAGATTAATTCCAAATGCCCGTTTATCTGTTCACTTATTCAGCATACTCACTCACTTCAAAGCTTGATATCTTATCAAAGGCTATGTATTCCTTACGACTTAAGAAAGGCTTGATGTCGTTCTTTTTAGTGAATATATAATATGCTTTGTCAGCGCCATTTGACCTGCCATCATACCAGGTAAGGAAGCTTTGGAGCTCCACGGACGTCAAGTCGTATTCTTTTATTTCACCGGTTATCATTGTTAACTCTAAAATTGCGCTATTGCCTGTTACAACTGGTGGCTCCTGGGGAGCAGTTAATATTACAGAGGCTTCATTTGAATACCCGCTTTCGCCATCAGAATTAACTGCAGTAACTACATAACTTGCCAAATCTTTTCATCGAATCTACCTCCAAATAATTTTTTCTAAATTATACCTCTGTATCCAAATCATTATAAGTCTGATAATTAATATCTTAAAGGGATATAATTAGAAGGTTGGGTAGTAAGAAAGGACTACCTTTTTCTGAGTAATCCTATGATTTGAATATTATTTTTTAAGTTAGATATACTATAGTCATGGAGGCTTATATGAGCGAACTCGAAACCCTATTAAATGATATCGAAAAGTTACGTCAAAATCTGCATGAACTCATTAATCAAAAGCATGTAGGACTAACAGATCCTGAGATTGTTTCAGCCAGTCAGATGCTGAATGCCGCTATCTTAAAATATACTGAGATCATAAATAATAAAGTTAATGATAATTCGTAATCCTTTCCACGTTGGCGACCCACTTCTTGCCAATTTTAAGGTTTATCTCGGTAAATTGAATGCCTTGAATCAGAGAATATCAGAAACGTTAATCATTAGAAAGATATAACAAAACTGCTAGTCTCAAAAACTAGCGGTTTTCATGGTTGAGGGAGCAGGACTTTGCCGGCAGAAAATTCCTTATAATTACCTCTAAATATATCTTGCAATCAACAAAATTATGTGCTATAGTATAGTAGTTGTCGGTTCGGGAGTGAATAAAAATCCGGCGGACAGCATATAATTTTATTACATTTATATATCGCGGGATGGAGCAGTTGGTAGCTCGTCGGGCTCATAACCCGAAGGTCGTAGGTTCAAGTCCTGCTCCCGCAACCATGAAGAAAGTACTTTGCATAATTGCAAGGTACTTTTCTTAGTTTTATAAGTTTTCAGGACTTGAACCTGAGAAGGCTCAAACGTTATTTTATATATCAGAATAATTCCCCACTGAAGTGACATAAAAATTCAATTCTTTATGGAGCAACCGCCATTGACAATAAAATAACAAGTGGATATAATACAAGTTAGAATATTCTAACTTGTATTATATCCAGGAGGCACTGTGCGCAAATTTTTATGGATGAATCCAGTTGCTTTAAAAATATATGACAGCCCGGCTTTGCACAAACAGCTATCTGAAAAAGGATTCGAGCTTTGCGGATGTCAGCAGGACCATATTGCGGCGGTAAAAGAAAAATACCGTGCTGCCATAGGACATTCAACCGCTTGTGTGGCGGATATGCGATGTCCCATGGCGGTGGAATACATAAAAGGACAATATGCTCCTGCTTTTTTGGACTACCCTGAAATCGAACCGATTTTGCTGCATTGCGCCAGGGATCTGCACGAAAGACTATCCGGGCAGGGACTTTTATACATAACCACACCCTGTGCGGCGCTGCAAAAACTGGGGAACAACCTGGGACTGCCGGGAGTAAAATTTTATACCTGGGCCGAGTTTGCCCGGCAGGAGGACATATTTTTGCCGAAAAAGGAATTGGACGCAAGCCCCATCCCACCCGGTTTTTTTGCTGAATACGGGGACCAGGCTCAAGTGCTGGACAGCCGGGAAGATATAGACCTCTTTTTTTTATCCCATTCAAAGCCCGCAAGTAAAAAAATACTGGAGCTGCTGTACTGTCCCAACGGCTGTCACAATGGGGATGGGGTGTAGAAGGAAGATATGAAAAATACTTTTAAGGCGGTTCTGCCTTTAATCCTGTTATTTTTCCTGTGGCAGACCGCATCTACTCTGGGAATATGGAGCGAATATGTCCTGCCAAGCCCCCATCGGGTTTTCGGCTCACTCTGGAGCATGGTGCAAAGCGGTGTGCTGCTCAGGCACATTTTGGTCAGCCTGGGCCGGGTACTCACCGGATTTTCCATTGCCTTTGCACTGGCGTTTCTCCTGGGAATACTGGCCAGCGGACATCCGGCGTCTGCCGCCTACTACAAGCACATTGTGGAGTTTATGCGGAATGTGCCGCCGCTCAGCCTGATCGCACTTCTGATCCTATGGTTTGGCATCGGGGAAACTTCAAAGGTTATTATCATTGTGCTGGCCTCCTTCTTCCCCATGTTCCTGAACATTAAAAAGGGACTGGCCGCCTGTGACATCAAACTGCTGGAAGTAGGGCGCTCTCTCAGTTTTTCCAGGACGAAAATCTTTTTTAGGATCATGCTGCCCAACGCATTGCCGGATATTCTGGTAGGCATGCGCGTTGGCCTTGGCTACAGCTGGCGCGCCATTATCGGCGCGGAAATGATTGCCGCTGCCAGCGGACTGGGTTATCTGATTCTGGATGCCCAGCAGATGTCCCGTTCGGATAAGGTGATCGTAGGAATTTTCGTCATCGGAATTGTAGGCTATCTATGCGATCGCCTGTTTTCCTTTGTAATCAAAAAAGTGCTGCATGGGGGTGTTGGCGATAGCTGGAGTTAAGATTGAAAATCTGTATAAAAGTTACCAGGTATCCGGAAAACAGCTGCCGGTGCTCAACGGCCTGACGGCTGAATTCCCAGAGCAAAGCATCACAGTGATATTGGGGAGAAGCGGCTGCGGCAAAACGACGCTGCTGCGGGTGTTGGGCGGATTTGAAGGATATGACAGCGGTGAGCTTACGGCGCCGTCCCATGATAAAATCGGTATGGTCTTTCAGGAACCACGGCTGATGCCCTGGCTGACAGTATGGAAAAATGTATCCCTTGGGGTGCCAAAACACCGGCTTCAACTACAGGCGATACAGGCACTGATCGACACCGTGGGGTTGACAGGCTTTGAAAAGGCATACCCGGCCCAGCTATCCGGCGGAATGCAGCAGCGGGCTTCTCTGGCCCGGGCACTGGCCTATGACCCGGAGCTGATACTCATGGACGAACCCTTTGCCGCGCTGGATCACTTCACAAGGGAAGTCATGCAGAAGGAGCTGATCCGCATTTATTCCATGAAAAGAAAGAGCATAATCTTTGTGACACACAGCATAGATGAAGCTCTTTTAATAGGACAAAAAATCCTGGTTTTAAATCAAGGAAGGGTGGAACAGGAATTTTCCCTGTCCGGCTGTTCCTATCCCAGAGATATTCTTTCTCCCGGGATGATCGGGATGAAAAAAGATATCTTAACAACTATAAAACAATAAAAGGAGTATTATATGAAACGAATTCTTTCTATATTTATGTGCGTTGTTATGGCAACCATAGTTTTAACCGCTTGCGGCAATGCCCCCCAGCAGAGCCAGGAATCCCAGAGCACTTCCTCCAGCCAGGAGAAATCGCAGTCTGCGCCTCAGTTTACAGTTAATAAGATCGGAGTGACTTACGTCAAATCTCCCCTGAACGTGCCCTCAATTGTTGAAAAAGAAAAAGGAATCTTTACCGAAGCCTTTTCAGAATATGGACTTCCCGTGGAATATTCCAACCTTACCACCGGTCCCGAACAGACTCAGGCCCTGGCCTCCGGAGACATTCAGTTCCTGTACGCGGTGGGTGCTACCTCTGTCATTCTGTCGGCTTCCAACGGAGCGGATATTAAAATAATCAGCACCTACAGCCGTTCTCCCGAAGCATTCTGCCTGTTTACCGGCAAAGAAAGCGCCATTAAGTCCGCAGCGGATTTGAAGGGTAAAAAGATTGCAGGCCCCAAAGGAACCATTCTGCACGAACTGCTGGTTGCGTATCTGAAAACCGCAGGATTGACAGAAAATGACGTCGATTTCCTGTCCATGGGCATTCCCGATGCACAGGCCGCTTTAGCCGGAGGAGACGTGGACTGCGCGCTTCTGGCCGGACCTGTGGCATACAATATGTCCAAGGACGGCTACCGTACAGTCACCACAGGAAAGGGTCTGGTGGATGCGACCATTGTGGTTGCGACCAGCGGTGCTTTCTATGAAAAAAATCCCCTTTTGGTCAAGAGGTTCCTTGAAGCACAGGACAAAATCAAGGCCTACATGGCTGAGAACCCGGACGAAATCCTGGAGATCGCTGCAAAAGAAACCGAACTGAGCGCCGACGCAGTGAAGGAAATGTTCCCTATGTACGATTTCTCTACTGAAATTACCGACGGTGATATTGCTTCCATGAAAAAGACCGAACAGTTTATGAAAGACAATGCAATGATTGAAAACAGGGTCGACATCGACGGCTTGATTTTAAAGGTAAAATAATCAAGGCTACTTAAAAGGTCAACGCACTTGCCAACCATGTAAAATAGCGGTTCCTGAAAAATCAGGAGCCGCTGGTTTTTATTATTTATGTTGTTCTACTGCATTCCAAAAATCACTTTCATGTATTATCAATATATTTTTTCCTTTTTTACGCAAATCCACGGCCTGTTCAACTTTTCTACCATAGCAAGAGAATGCCCAACATGGATTTCCATTATCTCCTATTACTAAATATTTTGTATCTTTGATTACAGCGTCTTTAAATTTGCCACCAAGAGATTCCACAATATTTTGAATATCAGATCTCCTAAATTTTGAAGAAATTCCTGTAAAACAAAACAATTCATTTACAAAGCAAATTTCTGGGTCTACGCTGCATAAACCTTCGATTTTTATAGTTTCTTTGAGTCTATTAATTTCATCTATATCAATATTTACAGTATTATTTAAATCAATAAAATCACTAAAGAATACTTTTAATATGGCTTTTTCATTTTCATCAACCATTCCATCTGCTAAAATACCGGATACTAACGAAAACAATTCATCATATGGATATAAACCTTTTAAATGATGATTATCAAAAATCCAATTCCTTAAACCTTCAATTTCAGATGTATTTATCTCATTATCCGCTAGTATTCCATGCATTATGCCATGTAACTTCTGTATATCAGCTGTTATTATATTATAATATTTGCTTGTGCCTTTAAAATTATCACATGCCCATAATATATCCTGAATTTCCTCCCAGGTTAGAATGTTATCTTCAAGGGCTGCTTGTATTAAAGGAATAATTTCATTAAATGGTTTCCTATATATCATTTCTTTATATTGATCACACCAATTTACAAACTCAATAATCTCAGCTAAGTTTATTTTTTTATCAATTGAAATACCATTAATTATACCTTCCAGCTCATTTATTGCCTTATCGAGTTCACTTTTAAAAGAATATTTCGCATATTCCATTTCTTCATAATCAGCAATCCTCATCTTCTTCATCCTCCCTTTAGAATTTTTACATCTAAAATTTACCATTAAATCTATAAAAATACAATATTTTTTTGACAATTTTATCATGGCAAACTTGAATAACATGACTGTCGCTTTTGCCGTTTATCTGGCTACTATTTCCTGTTGTATTTATTATGCTGCCGGCATATAATAAAACAAACATATGTTCGATAAGTCCGGCAGGTGATTTTATGAGAATTATTTTCCACATTGATGTAAATAGCGCCTATTTGTCCTGGGAAGCTGCCTGGCGGTTGCAGCACGGTTATTCCATTGATCTCCGGGAAATACCTTCGGTGATCGGCGGAGACGAGGCTTCCAGACATGGAATCGTACTGGCTAAAAGCATTCCCGCCAAAGCCTTCAATGTCCATACGGGAGAATCGCTGTATGCGGTGAGGCAGCGGTGTCCGGATATTGTTGTGGTGCCGCCGAGATATGACTTGTACATGCAATGCAGCGCTGAACTTATGCGGCTTCTGGAGGAGTATTCTCCGGATATTCAAATTTTCAGCATAGATGAATGCTTTGTTGATTTCAGCCATATGGAAAATTTATGGCCAGATACGGTCACGGCAGCACATGACATCAAGGACCGGATAAGACGTGAACTCGGCTTCACGGTCAATATAGGCATATCATCCAACAAGCTCCTGGCTAAAATCGCAGGAGACCTGAAAAAACCGGACATGGTGCACACTTTGTTTCCGGAGGAAATACAGGCCAAAATGTGGCCGCTGCCGGTGGAATATCTGTACGGCATTGGGCGTGCCACCGCGCCTAAATTGCACAGGATTGGTATTTATACAATCGGACAGCTTGCCAAAACAGACTTATCCGTGCTGGCATATTATTTTAAAAGCTATGGAAAGATTATGCGGGAATATGCCAATGGCATTGAAAATTCCCAGGTAATCTCCGGAGGCCGTATTCCCATGAAAGGCATAGGCAATTCCACAACAATCAGCCACGATGTGGACAGCAGAGAGGCTGCCTGTAAAATCCTGCTGTCGCTTACCGAAACAGTCTGTATGAGGCTCAGACAAGCGAAATACTGCGCCCGGCTGTTTTCCGTTTCCATAACCTCCGGCGAATTTATGCACAGCAGCCATCAGCACAAGTTTTCTGCGGCAACCGATTGTACCAATGACATCTATCAGTCCGCACGCATACTCTTTGACCAGCTGTGGAAAGGGCAGAAAATACGCAAGCTTGGTGTACGTGTATCCGAATTATGCAGAAATGACTTTGTCCAGCTGTCCCTGTTTGAAAAATATGAAGGAAGGAAAAAGCTGCTGGACACCGCCATTGACAATATCCGCATGCAATACGGAACGCGCTCCGTATTCCGCTCATGTTTTCTGCATTCCGGATATTCGCCTGTAAGCGGAGGAGTTCCCCAGGAAGATTACACAATGATGACCAGTATACTTTAGACTTCAGGATGGTGTTTTATGAAAGTATTAATGAAACCTGTTGAAATGATAGCATTTTTTATGGAAGACGGAAAGCCTGCTCCCTTGAGATTCAGGTTTAAACAGGATGGCGGTTACATTACTGTAAAGGTTGGCAGGGCCTATTCTCCGGAAGAGGAAAAAATAGCCGGAAACCGTATGTATGTGTACAGATGCCGCAGCCTCATCAATGGTATTGAAAAAATGTATGAATTGAAGTACGAACTCAACACCTGCAAATGGTATTTATTTAAAATGTGAACCGGAGGGCCGCCACACGCGGCGTGCTTGCCGCTCCATAAAAAAGTAAAGGCCCTCATTTTATAAATAATTATAAAATAAGTGGCCCCACTAAAACGTACTCGACCGCCAACAGGCTGCTTTTACAGTTTAAATTTGGAGACCTCCCTGTTCAGCTCTTCCGCCATGTCAAAGAGTAGATTTGCCGAGGAGGAGATCACTTCCTGGCTTGCGGTCTGTTCCTCTATGGCAGCGGCTACCTCGTGGCTTTCAGAGGTAGTCTGCCTGGCTTCATTTGAGATGGTGGTGCTCATTGCCTGAACCCGGGTGAATTCATCAAGCATTTTCTTGATTTTCAGTGAAATATCCTTGATCTGCACATCCACCGCTTCATTTGATTTTACGATGATATCAAAGGATTCGCATACCCTGTCCGCCATGAGCGTGCCTTCCTTTGCCTCCTGCACTCCTGAAACCATGCTCTGGGACACATGCTCGGTATAATCCAGTATTTCCGTCAATATTACGGATATTTCCTTCGTTGCCTTGTCGGTGCCTTCCGCCAGCTTGCGGACTTCATCCGCAACCACGGCAAAGCCCTTTCCGTGCTCTCCTGCCCTGGCCGCTTCAATGGCCGCGTTTAAAGCCAGCAAATTTGTCTGGGAAGCTATATTTGATATGGTCCCCAATATATTTTGGATCATATCCGAACGTTCCTTTAGTGTATCCGTTATGCTCCGGGTCGATACGATCTTGTTTTCTATAACGCCTATCTGGCTCAGCAGCAGACTCATATCCTGCTTGCCAAGGTGTGCGTTTTTATTGGCCTCATCCGATGAAGCCTGGACTCCCGTCAGATTATCCGTCATTGCCCTGTTCAGATTCAAAAGCTCATCCATGGTCCTGAGCGTATCGTAGGACAATTCCGACTGTTCATTTGCCCCCTTTGCCACCTGTTGAATGGCTGCCGCGATCTGCTCAATGACCTGTGTATTCTGAACGGCGCTGGAGCTCAGGGCTTCCGATGAATTGGTGACATCCCTGCTGACCTTGTATATATTGCTTATCAGACTGTGCAGGTTGTCCGCCATCACATTGAAGTATTGCGCCAGTTCGGCCACTTCATCCCCGGACTTCATGACGATCTTTTCAACTCTCAGATCCCCCATGGATATTTTTTTTGCCGCTTTTGCAACTACTGAGACAGTAGTGCCTATTTTATTTGAAAACAGGAAGGACACCAGAATACTGCCTATGGTTATAAGCACTATGGAGAAAAGGACCCCGAATCCCATACGGTCCGCCTGCTTGTTCAGCTGCAGCTTTTTTTCCTGTTGATAGTTAAGCTCATTGGAGATCAATACGTTGACTCCGTCCTGCAAAAAGCCGATCTGTTTTCTGAGGGACTCCTTCTTTTCCGCGACCTCACCCATTTTATTATCTTCCGCGGCTTTCATGATCTGGTCTAAAGTGTTGTTATATGTACTAAGCAGCTGGGTTATATCTCCCAGGGCGGCTTTCCCCTCCTTATCCGCAACATATCCTTTCAATTGCAGGACGCACGCTTCCATATTGGGCTTTTCTTTGTTCACCACCTGCTTCAGCTTATCTATCTCAATAAAACCGGTTCCGAACTGCTCATTGATCTTCATTCCGGAATTTACGATCTTATTGGCGACTATTGTAGTCTCTATCATATTGTCCAGCTTCGACATGGAATTCCGCATAATTAAAAACGAGGTCATACTGATTATTCCCAGAATAATTGTAACCAGTACAAACATGATGATCAATTTGGCTTTGAGATTTTTCCGTATCCCCGATATAATCATAAAAACCTCCATCTGAAAATAAAATTAAACCAAATGCAATGTAATTGTTACCTTACATTTGGTTTAGAAAAATCAATCATTTATAGAATTCATCTATCGCCTCAAACATTGCGACGATATTCTCGGGAGGCACGTCAGGCAAAACATTGTGGATGGGATTGAATACAAATCCTCCTCCGGGAGCCAGTATCTCCAGTCTCTGCTTGACATCGTCCTTGACCTGCTGTACTGTGCCGTGGTTCAATATATGTCTCGTATCACAGCCGCCGCCCCAGAATGTGACATCCTTTCCGAATTCCTTTTTCAGCCTGGCCGCCTCCATATCCCTTGCGGAAGTCTGGACGGGATTCAGAATATCATAACCGGCTTCTATCAGATCCGGTATCAATTTGTAAATCGCTCCGCAGGAATGTAAAAAGGTTTTCATTCCGCTGTTCTTTTTGACATAATCGCACAGCATTTTATGCCTGGGTTTGAATAGCTTGCGGTACACCTCCGGCGCCATAAATGGGCCGTTGTCCATACCCAGGTCATCGCCGAAACGGATAATGTCTGCGACATCCCCTACGGCTTTGCAGACCTGCTCCAGCGTGGCCATGTGCTGCTCCATCAATGCATCCAGGAGTCCTTCCACCTCTTCGGGCTCCGCATATATGTCCATCAGGAAATTATCCATCCTCCTCAAAAAGGTGCCCCACTCAAACAGATTGCAGCCGCATACGATCATCAGAGCCTTATCGGAATTCTTTTTTAAATACAGCGCCTTTTCCCGGAGCTTTTGATAGAAATCCGGTTCATTTGCGTGATCCCACGGGCTGTGTGCCAGCGCGGACCATATTACCTTGCCCATAGCCTCCGGAAGCTTTTTATAATCCCCCGGATATTCATCCTGGTACGGAAATATGGTCTGGTCAAAGAAGGTTGCGCCTTTGGGCATCTTGCCTATGAGAGTGCCGTCCTCATGATATGCGCAGTAGCTTCCGTCACTTTGTTTTACCGGATTGAACCAGATGGGATACTCCGCCTTGCCCCCGTTGGACAGCAGGGTTTCATGCCAGTCGGAATCCTCCGTATTGAACATCCGGCCTATATCCAGAACATCTATGCCAAATCTCTCAATGATGCTGTCCTCAGGCTGTGTGACCTGCTGGACTATGTCATATACTCTGTTGTGCCCGCCACTTATTGACAAATGCTTTTTCAGATTGTCATAGGCTATGGCGGAGATGCCGGAACTTGGCGTCGAACCCAAATCAACGGCAACTCTGTCCGGTTCTTTATGATTTAAACTTGCCAATACACGTTCTCTTGAATTCATTTTTAACCCTCCGTTTTATATATATTTTTTATCAGTCCAGGTGAAATACCTCTTCCATGGCAGCCCACCATTCCCCTTCGCCCCTTGTTTCAATAGGTTCCTGGCAGGGATCTGTCAGCTTCCACCATTCCCTGGTCTTCGGGTCGGCCTTCATCTTTTCCATATCCGAAGCAAAGTCCTCTCCCACGTATTCATAGTAGCTGAAAAGATATCCGTTCCTGTGATAAATAGAATAATTCCTTATGTTGCATTCACGTATCATTTGTGTTATTTCCGGCCAGGGGTTGGCGTGCAGCCTTTTATATTCTTCAAGTTTATCCGGCCTGACCTTTATAACGCTGCCGTATCTTTGCATTTTAACCTCCAATATTTCTTACGCCAGATAATTTCCGATCCTGCAGCTCAAATCGTCATAGGGGCAAAAGGTGTCATTGATATTATCTATTTCTCCGTTGATTTTGCCTTCCTTGAATACCAGTATCCTTCTGGACAGGGTGACCAGCTCGGGCATATCCGAGGATATCAGAATAATTGATTTCCCCTCTTCCTTTGCAAGTTTCCATATAAGCTCATGGATGGCTTCCTTTGCGCCGATGTCCACTCCCACCGTGGGTTCGTCAATGATGAGGATGTCACAGCCTGCGGCAAGCCACTTTGATATACTCACCTTCTGCTGGTTTCCTCCGCTGAGCCTGCCTACCTTTTGCTCCGTCCCTGTGACTTTTATGCTCATGGACTCCACCATCTGCACGGTTTTCTTATCTTCGGCCTCCAGGTGTATGAACCTGAAAAACCTGTGAATGATCTTGTTCCAGATCGTGATGGATATATTTGTCCTTATGGAGGCCTCCAGTATCAGGCCTTCTTCTTTTCTGTTTTCCGATACATAGCCCATTTTATATTTATACAGGCTGTCAGCCATTGATTTTATATTGGCCTTTTTTCCATTAATATATAATTCACCTGAATCGGCCCTGTCCTCGCCGATCAGTATTTTTGCCAGCTCCGTTCTCCCCGAACCGACCAGGCCATAGAACCCAAGGATCTCTCCCTTGTACAGCTCCAGGTTGATATCCCTGAACCGCTCTCCCTGGCTCAGATTTTTGACCTCAAGTACCTTATTGTTAAAATCTATATCCAGCTTACCCAGATACACATCCTTCGTTTCCCTGCCCAGCATCATTTTTATTATATCCTGCTTCAAAAGGCCCTGGCAGGATTTTGTCCCGATGTATTTTCCGTCCCTCAAAACGGTTATCTTATCGCACAGCTGAAGCACCTCCTCCAGCTTGTGGGATACGAAAATGAGCGCCACACCTTCGGTTTTCAGCTTCTTCAGTATCTGAAACAGATTGTCCGCCTCATGCTGCGTGAGAGATGAGGTGGGTTCGTCCAGAAGCAGTACCTTCGCATTTGAAGCCAATGCTTTTGCTATCTGGGAAAGCTGCTTCTGCGCCGCGCTCAGGCAATCTATTTTGGTTTCCGGATCAACTGCAAGCCCCACTATATCAAGATACTTTTTAGCGTCCTCATTGAGCTTTTTCCATCTGATGACACCTGATTTTGTATATTTTCCAAGCTTGTCAAGCATAATATTCTCTGCCACACTGCTCTGCGGTATTACCTGTATTTCCTGATTAACTATACTTATCTCATTGGCTATTGCATCCCTGAAGCTTTGCAATTTGATCTCATTTCCGTTTAAAAGTACATGGCCTTCGTCAGGTTTGTGAACTCCGCATATTATTTTAATCAAGGTGCTCTTTCCAGCCCCATTTTCACCCAGCAGCGCATGTATTTCCCCGTAATCGAACCTTACGGAAACATTATCCAATGCCCTGACTCCGGGGAAAAACTTACTTATACCGTTTAATTCAAGCATTTGGAGCCCTCCCTATTCCGCATATATTTTGCTGTGAATGCAGGCATACGCTCTTTAAACGGCATATGCCCGCATTCATAACCTGTGGTTTTCAGCTGTTATTTCTTCTCAAGGTATTTGGTTTCCAGCGATGCTTTGATCTCATCGTTGATTTTCATCAGATCATCGTTATATGTTTCCGTATTGTCTTTTGTAACTACAGATGTGCCCGTATCCACCCTGTACATTCCGGCCTTTGGCGTCCAGCCTTCGGACATATACTTGAGCAAAAGCAGGGATATGTATCCGTGGGCATATGGGTTCTGTGAAATGGTGGCTTCCAGGTATCCTTCCTTTATGGCCTTTATTGTTACCGGATCGGTATCGATACCTATGGAGTGAATGGCCCTGTTTCCGCCTTTCTGCTTATAGGCCTGCAGAACGTTGCATATACCTATTGTAGTTGTATCTCCGGTGGCGATGATCCCATCCACCTTGTCAATATTTGCGGAAATCGAGTCGTCGATCTTCTGCACTGCCTCTTCAACGCTCTTCATCCCTGAGATCTCCTGAATTATTTTAACATTGGGGTGTTTTTTCACCGCCTCTTCAACGCCTTCTTTTCTGAGCTTGGTATTTGCGTCTTCGAGTACTTCCAGCACATTTATGATATTGCCCTTATCCCCCATTGCCTTGATCAGTTCTTCGGTTGCAGCTGCGGCAGCCGCTTTGACATCCGTTCCTACGTAGAATTTGGCTTTTGTGGGCTCAACGGTGGAAGATCCGAAATTGACGAAGGATACGCCGCTTGCTTCCATTTCTTCATACAGTCCGTTTGCCGCGCTTCCATCGGAAGGGTAGATCGAAAAGTATTTGATTCCCTTTGCGGCAAGAGCTTCTACATTCTGTGTTTCACTGTCCTGCTTCCAGTCGGGGCCGATCTGTTTCTCCACTGTAATGCC
Source organism: Bacillota bacterium (assembly GCA_023397905.1). Classification (GTDB taxonomy): domain Bacteria; phylum Bacillota; class Clostridia; order Acetivibrionales; family DSM-1351; genus Ruminiclostridium. Next base: position 26,189 of record JAEWSZ010000186.1, read on the forward strand.
GAAATCCTTCTCAAAACCTTCCACACCCTTTTTAACATCTTCAAAATACGGGTGGGGAGCTGAGGCATACCAGGCTACTTTAAATTCGGACGAGTTTCCTGAAGTCGTTGAAACTCCCGCCTTAGTTGTATCGTCAGATGGAGTAGCAGATGACCCGCACCCGCTTAAAATTGTGAATAAGAACACTGCCAATACCATTGTTGTCGCAATAATTTTAAGTAGTTTCTTGCTTCCCATAAAATTTCCTCCTGATTTTTATTTGTTTTTTCCTCTGATATATATTCAAGCCCGGTCTGTTTTCCGCGGCCTAAATAGCGAAATGCCTAATTTCTCATCACCGAATTGTACTTGATCCTGAAGCTTTCAAACATAACAGCCAGAAGAATGATTATCCCCAGGAATGTCTGCTCGAAATAAACATTGACGTTCAGCATGATCAGACCGTTTTTTATAAAGGTCATCATGAATGCGCTGGCAAACAGTCCCAGAGCCGTGATTTCGCCGCCTGCAAGGGCCGTTCCTCCTATGACCGCGACGGCGAAGGATATGATCATCCAGTCGCTTCCCGTGGCCGGCGGAGCGGAGCCCAGCCTGGAAATCCACAAAACACCTGCCAGCGCCGCGCAAAACCCTGATATGGCATTGGCAAGCACTATGATCTTATCTGTCTTTATCCCCGACAGCCTTGCCGCGGATTCGTTTCCGCCTGTGGCAAGTATCCTTCTTCCGATAACGGTAAACTTGAACATGTACCATATTATTACAAGTACAACGACCATCAGCCAGAAGAGATACGGCATTCCCAGCACCCCGCCCCTTCCCAGCACAGTAAAGGATTTTGGTATCTTAGTGTATGAATAGCCTTTTGAAATTCCGTTTACCAGACCTGTAAATACGAAGGATGTGGCCAGCGTAACTACAAATGAATTCAATTTGAATTTGACCACCAGCAGCCCGTTCAGCAGGCCTGCAATAATCCCCACCAAAAGCGCTATTATAACAGCCAGCCAGCTCGGCCAGCTCAATATGTCCATGCAATACCCAGCAGTTATAACCGATAAACCGCCTATTGCGCCCAGCGACAGATTCATTCCGCCGATAACCAGGACAAATGCCTGTCCTATTGCCACAAACAAGTACAATGCGGCGGTCCTTGAAACATTAAACAGATTGTATGACGTTAAAAAGCTGTCCGAACTTAAGGAAAAAACTCCAAACAACACTAATGTCGCAACGATAACACTGATATCACTGCGTCTCAACACATTTGAAATAAATTTTTTGGCAGAAAAATTCGGGAGCGAAGCTTTTTGTGTTTCTAACTGACTCAAGACAATTTCCTCCTTAATATCTTTTTATATTTCATTTAGCTAAATTATATATTCTTGCGCGGAGATATAATTCTAAAATAAATTATAAAAATAGTAAAAATTTATAATGTCAGAAATGCCCAATTTTTATATTTTAAAAATCAGTATAAAAAAATGCTAAAAATAAAAAAAAATACTATATTAATATAGTATTTTTTAAGGAAACCGCCGGTACCCGGTTTTATATCAGGCCAAGCCCCGCCCTGTCATAATTCTATTTTTTGAGATATTTCACTTCCAACGAAGCTTTTATATCCTCCGTCATTTTAATCAGCCTGCCGTTGATACTGTCTATGTTATTTTTATCCGCGATGACGATCCCCGTGTCTATGCGCTGGAAACCCCCGGTCCTTGATTCCCAGCCCTCATGTAAATATTTCAGCAGCAGGCAGGATATATACCCCATGCCATATGAATTCTGGGCGATGGTCTTGTCCATGATGCCGTCTTTTATGGCCTTCACGACTATTGGATCCGTATTTACCCCCACTGAGTGGATTGTCTTCCCTCTTCCTTCCTTTTTATATTCCGACAGCACCTGTGCCATGCCCACGCTGGTAGTATCTCCGGTGCAGATTATTCCGTCCACCCGGTCGATATTTGCGTAAAGGGCCTCACTGATTTTTTGAACCGCCTCTTCCGTATTTTTTGTTCCGGATACTTCCTGGATTATGTGAACATCCGGATATTTACTTATGACTTCTTCTATTGCCTGCTTCCTGAGCGCAGTGTTTGAGTCCTCCAGTATTTCAAGAACATTTATTATATTTCCCTTCCCGCCCATGGACTTTATCAGTTCCTCACAAACCGTTTTAGCGGCGGCCTTTACGTCTGTGCCCACATAAAACTCCGCATCCGTGGGCTCGAATGTATTTGCACCGAAATTAATAAAATGGCACCCTTTCTGGGTGAGTTCCTTATACAAGGCATTGGCTCCGCTGGGATCGGTAGGATAAACCGAAAACAGCCTGTAGCCCATGGAAGCCAGCGCTTCTACATTTTCAGATTCACTGCTCTGCTCCCAATCCGGCCCGAACCGCTTTTCCACCGCAACTCCATAGTCCTTTTCAAATGCTTCCACTCCCACCTTCACATCCTGAAAATACGTATGCGGGACGGTGGCATACCAGGCCATTTTAAAGTCATCCTCTCCGCTTTTTATGCCGGCGGAGCGGTTTTCCGGCCCGTCACTCCGGGATATTATTCCTGTACAGACTATTAACAATATTCCTGTAAATGCCAGAAATAAAAGCACTATAAATGTTATTGCCTGAATCCTGCCTGTTTTCAAAGAATAATCCCCCTTAAGAACAAATTTTGCCGCAGTGCAAGCCCTGATGGTGGCGTTTTCACTATCTTCACATATGAAATTACGTACGGATGAATTCTTTATAGAGTTTGATTCTCACTTCAGTGCCCTGACCGATTTTGCTCTCTATTTCTATGACATTTTTGCCGAAGGTCAGCTCAAGCCTTCTGATTACATTGTTCACTCCGATACCCATTCTGGAATCTTCCGACATTTTGCCCCTGTTGTTTATTATGTCGTTTAATATTTTGCTGTTCATACCGATGCCGTTATCCTTTATAACGACCAGGATAATCTCATCCCTGTCCAGTATGTTCAATTCCATAAGGCCCTCTTCCTCTTTGGGCTCCAGCCCGTGTATAACGGCATTTTCAACAAAGGGCTGCAGGATCATGCTTGGAACTTTGTAATCCAGTGCGCCGTCGTCTATGTTAAAAGCGTATTTTATTTTCTCGCCAAACCTCATTTTCTGGATAAATATGTAGTTCTTTACCATTTCAAATTCTTCCGCCAGCGTTACGGTTTCATCAAGCTTTTTCAGGTTGTACCTGAGAATATCCGCAACGCTTTCGATCATCCTTTTGATATCGTCCGCCTTCTGGGCCTTCGCCATGGAGGCGATGGTATTCATGGTGTTAAAAAGGAAATGCGGGTTTATCTGGGATTGAAGAAACCGTAACTCGGCCTCATTCAGCAGATTTGAGAATTCCAAGTTTTTGATCTCCTGATCCTTGAGCCTTTTTTCAATATTTGCTTTCTCGCTGATGCCGTCAATAAGCTTTTTAATATGGGTGACCATGTAGTTAAAGGAGTCCGAAAGTATTGCGATCTCATCCTTTGACTTCACGGAAAACCTCTCGATCTCCAGATTCCCCTCGGCAATTTTTCTGGCAACACGGGCAAGATTCACAATATCGCCTCCCGCCCTGCGGGAAAAGGCAATGGCAAAAATAATGCTGAGGCCGCTCACCAGCAGGATCAGCCCGTACACCGAAACGCCTACCCAATTCGCCCTCTTGTTCAAATCGGCCTTTATAACCTGCTGGTAGCTCAGCTCAAAGGATATGAGCCGTGCCACCGTGTCCTGTATCCAGGAGGCTATTTTCATGGACTTGTCCTTATATCTGGCAGTCTCCCCCAATTTGTTGCTTTCGGAGGTTATATAAATATTTTTCAGGTTCTCTTCATAATCCGCAATCAAGGCTTCTATTTCCTCGACCCTTTTCCTGGCGTTTGCATCCACGATGACCGAGTCCAGTTTTTCAGTATTCCGCTTCATTTTCTGGATCTCTTTAAACACACTTGCCTTTTTTTCCTTATAATCCGGCATATTGGTCAGCACATATCCCGAAATGATAGTAGTTATGGTCTGGGAGGAAGTGACGATCTGGTTTGCGGCAATGGTTCTTTCGATCATCTGATCCTCTTCCGTTAAATAGCTGCGCAGGCTGGAAAAGGACAGGATGGAAATACTGCCTGTTATGATGACAATGAATAAAAAGCTCAGTATGAGCTTTGATTTGAAGCTGTGCTGTACATTTTCTATTATGTTGGCCAATTTATTAAATACGATGACCGCCCACCTCCGCAAAAATTAATCCCCGGGATTCATCTATTTATCCCTGAGTTCGCTGATCATTCTGGAATTGTGCAGCTTGAACTGGCCTGTGGTCAGCCCCGTATGCCTTTTAAACACCCTGCAGAAGTAATTTACATCACTGTACCCCACCGCTTCGCTGACTTTCCTGATATTTTTCTCGCCGGACAGCATCAGTTCCTTTGCATGATTTATCCTTTTTTGAATAATATAGTCGATGTAATTCATCCCCAGCTCTTCTTTGAATATCCTGCTTATATAGGCAGGGCCCAGCCCCACCTCTTCCGCGATTTTTTCCAGATTTATGTCTCCCGTAAAAAACCTGTCTATGTATTCCTTTACTTTGGATACTATGACAGAATCATTTCCCTTCAGCTTGTGTTCCACCATGCTGTCAATCAGATACTGGAGGCTTGTCCTGCAATAGGATCTGAGCTCGTCCAAGGTATTCATCCTGTTGAGCTCGGAAACAGTCTGGATACTGTCCAGTATTTTGACATCCGGCCTTTTTAACATCAGGTGCCTTTTTATTATCAATATGAACTGGTTCATGTATTCCTTCACCACCGCAATATCATTGCTGCCGTCAAAAATTTCATTCAGCATGGATTCGGATAGTTTCCCGACCTTTTCAAAATTCCCCAGCCTGATGTATTCCAGCAGTTCGTTTTCAAGGGCCAAAGGATACTGGAACTGTGACGGAAGTACTTCGTTTTCAATATTTTTGAAATGGGTTATTTCATTTTTTCCCGCCCCTTTTCTCAGGGCATAATAGGCTTCATTGTAAGAGTGCCTGAAATTTTCATAGCCGCAGTATGTTTTGCCTATCCCCACGCTTATCTCAATATTTGTCATGACCTTGATCTTTCTCATGATGTCCGCCGCAATGGTAATTGCTTCTGAAAGTATCTTTTCCTGGTTATGCTCCTTTTCCACTATGAAAAAAACAACGTAAGTGTCCCCGTTATTTTCTCCGAAAAAGCACTTCCGGGTCAAGGGGAGGAATTTAGCCATTATCTGGTATATTTTTTCCTTGAGGATTTTATTGCGTATATTGCCGTTGATAAAATTGGAATCATTCTGCTCATAGGACAGCAGCATAAAATATCCCGCCTCAATATTTTCCTGCAAAAACCCTATATAGCTCTCAATTTCGGTCTTGTCGGAATTGCTTGATATAAATGCGGAGACAATTTCCTTCTGGATCAGCGGCCTGACTACGCTTTCGGTTTTCTCTATCTTTTTGCTTATTTTGGCATTGCTCAGATTTATAGATATGAATTTGATACAGCTGTTGATTTTATTAACTACGTCCTCATCCTTGATGGGTTTCAGGCAGTAGCCTTTTATGCCCAGGTCCAAAGCCTGCTGTATATAATTGAAATCATCGTATGCGGTGATTACCAGTATAACAGTATTGGGATGCTGTTTTAAAATCTGTTCCGAGGCCTCAAGCCCGTTTATTCCCGGTATCCTGATATCCATCAATATTATATCGGGCTCATACTTTGAGCTGAACTCCACTGCCTGTCTGCCGTTAATCGCCTCGCAGACAACGGAAACATTATTAAAATTCTCATAGATAATAGCCTTTAAAACATCTCTGGCCAAAGGTTCATCGTCAACGATCATAACAGTATACAATAGTTTTACCGTCCCATATCGAATTTTTTATAACTCAGTCACAAAAGTTTCAATACTGCCCTCTGAATTTACAATAACCTTAAAGGATTTTAAATGTTCAATATCAAAACCCATTATAAATTTAATTTCGCCTTCATATTTGTCCAAAGCTATTTCGAATATTTTATCAAAGAATTCAATAACAGACAGATGATTTATATAGCAATTTTTATACGTTTCATCATTAAAAAGTTCAGCCTCAAAACGGTTTCCCGTTCTGATCCTTTGAATCTGCAGGTATTTTTCCAGAATCTCTATTTCATTAAACAAGGTTACATTCAGCATGTTTTTTGAGATATATTTAAAAACCTTATCCATATTCCCAAGCAATTCAAAGGTAGTTGTATCATGTGAAATGTAAGCTGTCTGGCTTGCAGTCACTATGCAGTTGTGAACAAACTCAAATAGTTTTTTGTTATCCACAGCAACCTCATAGAATAATATAAGAATTAAAATATATTTCTGAATATAATTTTGTAAATTTAATTTCTAAATATAATTATAGTTTATTAAGTTCCACAGCACAACTCCGCATTTTATTCCAAAGCAATTTAAAACAATTTACATAAATGCGCCGGCTAACTGTGTTCCTCCCGCCCTGCTCCGGAAATCATTTTTCCTCCACCGCCGCCCGTATCTGCCGGAGCGCTTTTTCGACCTGTGCCTTGGGACATGCCACATTCATGCGCATGAAGCCTTCCCCGTTTTTTCCGAAATAGGTCCCGGCGCTCATGGCAACTCCCGCTTTGTTTACCATAAATTCCGTCAGCTGCCTTCCGCTCAGTCCCAGCTTTCTGCAGTCCAGCCATATGAGATATGTGCCTTCCGGCCGGATGGGCCTTATTTGCGGTACATACCTGTTAAAATAGTCCACTGCCAGATCCACATTGTCCCCAACATACTCAAGCAGCTGGTCCAGCCACTCCTCACCATACTCAAAGGCGGCCTGGGTCCCTGCCATGCTCATGCAGTTGTTGCACTCGATGTGCAGCCTCGCCCAGGCGGCGTCAAAATTCCTTTTGGTCCCCGCATCGGGAAATACTATTATAGATGACTGCAAACCGGCCAGATTAAAGGTTTTACTGGCGGCAATACAGGTTGTGGTTATCTTTCTCAGTTCTTCCGAAACGGATGAAAAAACCGTATGGGTGCTGCCCCTTAAAATCAGGTCCGAATGTATCTCATCAGCTATTACCTTTATGCCGTATCTCAGGCAGATATCTCCGAGCCTCTCCAGCTCCTCTTTGGTCCAGACCCTTCCCACGGGATTGTGGGGACTGCACAGAATAAGATACCCGGCCCCCTGCTTTGCCTTTTCCTCCAGGTCCGCATAGTCCATGTAATAACGTCCGCCCACTTCCTTCAATGGGTTTTCCAGCAGTTCCCGGTGCGCCTCCTTTACAGCGTTGAAAAAAGGCCTGTAAACGGGCGTCTGAATTATGACCTTATCCTCCGGCCCGGTCAGCTCCCTGACCATCATGCAAATGGAAGGCATCACTCCCAGGCTGAAGCTCATGAGGTCTTTGTCTATATCCCAGTTCTTCCTTCTCTTCTGGAAATCACAAACCGCGTCATAGTGGGCTTCAGGCCTCACAGTATACCCGAATATGCCGTTTTCCGTACGCTCCCTGATGGCGTCTATTACAGGCCGGGCCGCTTTAAAATCCATATCCGCCACCCACATGGGTATGGCGTCCCCATTGCCGTACAGTTTTTCCAGTTCCGCATATTTTTCGGCATATGTATTACGCCGGTCAATTATCTCATCAAAATCATATTTCATAATTTATACGATATCCCCTTAAGTTATTCCAGTATTCCGTCAACTTTTTACCTTCGCCTCGTTATAATGATACCTGTTTTGCCGGAATAATTCCAGTATTTCGGCAACCGGCGCTAAAGTTTACTGGACCTTTTTTGTATTATAGGGTATTATAAACACTGGATTATTTCATAGAAAAACTGTAATAACTTTACTTATCAGGAGGCTAATAATGTTTAAGTCATTATCTAAAAAAACAACTTTATTAATTATTATGGTTATGCTGTCAGCCATGGTCATATCCGCATGCGGCTCTCAAAACCAGAAAAGCGGCAGTCCTTCACCCGCCGGAGACTCAGGCCATCCCCAGATCCAGTTTGAATTGGAAAAGGGCGGCAAAATGACATTTGAGCTCTATCCCGAATACGCGCCGGAGACAGTCAGCAACTTTATCAGCCTGGCAGAAAAAGGCTTTTACGATGGTCTGACCTTTCATAGAATAATCAAAGGCTTCATGATACAGGGCGGCGACCCTGAAGGCACCGGAGCCGGAGGCTCAGGCAAAAATATCAAAGGTGAATTCAGTTCAAACGGTTTTACCCAGAATACCTTAAAGCACACCCGCGGAGTAATTTCCATGGCCAGAAGCGAAGACCCCGACTCAGCTTCCAGCCAGTTCTTCATCATGGATGGAGACGAACCGCGGCTGGATGGCAACTATGCGGCCTTCGGAAAACTGATCGACGGTGAAGATATCCTCGACCAAATAGCTGATACGCCGGTAGTACAAAATCCAAACTCCGGTGATCCTGTCCCGTCACAGCCCACCGAAGAGGTCAAAATCAAATCGGTGACAGTATTGAGCAAGTGAGAAATGGGGATTCGGAAATGAGAATTCAGTAGTCATAATCCGGGAGTCAGAAATCAGAATAATAAAGGCCGTCAACTTACGAAAAATTGTTATCAGGAGTTGACGGCCTTTTTCTCCGCCTGATGCAGCAGTCCGTATGTCAGGCAAACCGGACGGCCGGCGCGTGGTTCGCGCACGATCTCCGCGTCGATGCCAAATGCGTCCCTGAGTACGGATGGGACCATCACCTGATCCGGAATCCCATGTTTGATAATTGCTCCGTCGCGGATCGCAACCATATAATCGGAGAAACGCGCCGCAAGGTTTAAGTCGTGAAGGACCATTACGATGGTGCAATCCTGGTTATGATTCAAATCGTACAGCAGCTCCAGCACTTCAAGCTGATGAGCCATATCCAGATAAGTAGTGGGCTCGTCGAGCAGAATAACACCGGTCTGCTGCGCCAGCGCCATGGCAATCCACACCTTTTGGCGCTGCCCCCCTGAAAGGGTATCCACCTCGCGGTTTTCAAATTCATTCAGCTTTGTCGCCGAGAGCGCCCACCTTATGATCTTCCTGTCCTCCGGCGTCAGCTTTCCGAAACCCCGTTGATGGGGAAAGCGGCCGTATGCCACCAGCTCGCTAACAGTCAGGCCGCTTGGTGCCAGCGGCGTCTGTGGCAAAACGGCCATTTTCTTTGCGATCTCTTTTGTTGAGAGGGACCGGATATCCTCGCCTTCCAGATACACCGCCCCGTTCCTGGGCTTGAGAACACGCCCTATGGCCTTGAGGACTGTGGATTTCCCGCAGCCGTTGGGTCCGATGATAGATGTGATCTTTCCCCGGGGTATCTCCATATCAAGCGCTTTGACAATGAGTGTCTCGTCGTAGGCGATATCCAATTTTTCCGTTGCAATACTGTTCATAAAAGTACCATTAGCCTTTCCGCACGCTTTTTGTAAAGATATTTTGGCGGTGCATATATTCCGCCGGAGGTCGACTTGAAAGTGCTTTTGCCGACCTCCTTAATTTGCTTTTGCCAGAAGATACAGGAAGTATGGCGTGCTGAGCACTGTAATAATAATCCCTGTGGGGATGTCTGCCCCAAGACCGATGGTCCTGGCAATTGTATCCGAAAGCAGTACAATGATCGCTCCGGTCAGGGATGCTGCCGGAATCATCAGCACGTGGTTTGGTCCCACGAGCTTTTTTGCCATATGCGGTGAAATCATCCCCACGAAAAAGAAGTTGCCGCCCAAAGCCACGCTTCCCGACGACAGCGCCACCGCTGCAATGGACAATCCGAAAAATTCGGGCTTGACCGCCACTCCCAGGCCGACCGCCGTCCGGCTGCCCAGGTTGAGCGCATTTAAAATACGGGACTTGTATAGCACATAGATCAGCAGCAGCAATGTCCAGGGTGCAAGGACGGACAGGTATTGCCAATCGTCTCCCCAAAGGCTTCCGGCATACCAGCGCTGTATAAAGTCCATTTGATTCTGGTCGAGTTTGAGAGTCAGAAGCGTTGTGAGTGCCCCATAGCCGCTTGAGAGCGCAACACCTGTCAGGATAAGCCCAGTAGGCGAAATATCTCTCCCCCGCCTGTAGGATAATAAGAAAATCAACGCCGCTGCCGTAATACCTCCTACAAAGGCAAGCAGAGGCAATGTGATGGCCGCTGACACGCCCTGCATGGAAAACACCGTCACAAAAATCAGTACGGCCAACCCGGAACCGGAGCTTATACCCAGTGTTCCCGGGCTTGCCATGTCATTATGCAGCAAACTTTGCATTATGCAGCCGGAGGCTCCCATACCAATGCCTACAAGTATGGCTAGTACCATACGGGGCAGGCGGAACTCAAACACTATAAGCTTTTGCTTGTCCGTTCCCTTTCCAAAGACGACATCAAGTACCTCAAAGGGGGAGAGGTTCATTTTGCCGGAATTGATACTGATAACGGCAATTGCCAGCATTAGGACGGACATAAACGCGATGATGAGCAGGCCCCGTTTAACTGTGAAGCGCCGTTTATTCATTGGAATTCCCTCCTTTGCTTGCGGGCAAGATAAAGGAAGTATGGTACGCCGATCACGGCGAAGATAATTCCGATGGGTATCTCATAAGGTTTGTTGACGAGCCGGCCGGCCAGGTCGGCAGATACGGTCAGGAGCGCGCCATAAACCGCCGAAGCCGGAATGATATAGCGGTAATCCACACCGATCATATACCGCACAATATGCGGCGTGATCAGCCCCACGAAACCTACCGGGCCGACAACAATAACCGATAGCCCCGTCAGCACCAGTACGATCACCGTGGAAAGCCCTTTGACAAGCCCCGTTTTCAGCCCCAGTCCGGTGGCCACATCATCCCCGAGGCTAAGCACCGTAACGGCCGGTGACAATGCTATTGCCGCCAGCACTCCCGCAGCAAATAGTGGGGTGATGACGGCAAGTTCGCCCCATTTGGCCCCTGCGGTGCCTCCCGCCGTCCAGTAGGCCAGAGCTTGCCCCAACCGGTACCTGATGGCTATATACTGGCTGAACGCGCCAAAGAGCATGGAAATCGAAATTCCGGCCAGCACCAGCCTCTGCGGCGTCATGCCACGCTTGCCCATGGAGGCGATGAAGTAGGTCATGCCGGTGGCGGTCGCCGCCCCAAGGCAGGCGAACAGCATCGTCTGTCCGTATGTGCGGGACGGCAAAAGCGCCATACACAGTGCCATGGCGAATGTGGCGCCGCTGCTGACGCCCATCAGGCCGGAATCGGCCAGTGGGTTGCGGGTGGTGCCCTGCATAATGGCCCCGCATATGGCAAGACTGCATCCGACGATAATGTCGGCTACAGTCCTGGGAAAACGCAGAGTCCGGATTATCTGGTGCTCTGGCAGACCCGGATTAAAGCGGAAAACCGCTTCCCAAGCTGTGCCTATACGCATGTCGGCGGCGCCGAAAGAAATCGACGCCGCTGATAGGAGCACCAGCAGCCCCAAGCCTGCCACCATATAGAGTGTAAAGCGTGCGGCGCCGTTGCGCCGCTGTTTCGGATGAATATGCCGCATAAGTTTATTCCTTTTCGGGTTATGTGATTATTGCATTGAATGCCTCAATTATGTGTGCCTTAAAATATTGTCATAAGCTCACCGCCGCTCCTCCGTGCCTTCGCCGGGGGAACCCGCTCCGGGTATCCGCAATACATAACTCCGACGATTTTCTCATTTTCATACACATTGAGTGAAATATTGGCATCCGGTGAATATATCCAGGCATTTGTTTTCCAGACAGTACCGATTCCCAGTTCCCAGGCTGCGAGCTGAAAATTCTGGATGAGCGCTGCCGAAGCATATAAGGCTTCATCTGCAATTTTAGAGTTTTGGCCAGTCTTGCTTACAACGATTAATATAAGCGGTGCCGAAAGAATCTCTTTTTCCCAGACAGATTTATATCTCTCCCTTTCAGCGGTATTCAGGCTTTTCAGGATTATGTCCAGCAGCTTTGTTTTACCCTCCTCCGATATGACAATAAAACGCCATGGCTCTATATCACTGTAATAGGGGGCCCAAACGGAAATGTCCAGCAATTCTTCAAGAACCGGAAGGGAAATTTTATCCTTTTTAAAGTCACGTATAGTTCTTCTGTTTTTTATTAGTTGAGAAACCGTCAATTTTCACCCTCCCAGACCGCAATTGATTTTACTGTGCTATTGCCGATATTGATCCGGAGATGAATTCGATAAGAGCGGTCGAGGTCTGAACATCGCTTGACGACAGCAGATTATAGGGAATGATGATGACCTTTCCGTCCTGTATGGCTTTGGCGGTAGACCAGACGGGATGGGACTTCAAAGTATCAAGCGTGATCTCTCCTGACGTAGAATAAACCAGCAAATAGTCGCCGCAATACTGAACCAGCGATTCGTTGGACAGGGGCAGGAATGTGGCATTCTGTTGTTTCATTGCGGAAGTTACCGCCTCCGGCGCATTCAATCCCAGGTTTGCAAACAGATATCGTGAAGAACCGGGGCCTTGATTTTCTCCATACAAATAGATTTGTTCATCCAACTGAACAAAAGTAAATGTCTTTGAACTGATGTTTAAGGCATCAATCTTATTTTTAGCCTTTTCAACCGTATTGACATAGTTTGAATACAGCTCTTCAGATTTTTGGCCATCCTTGTTAAGGACGTCAGCAATAAACGTTAATCTGTCTTTTAAGGGCATGTCATACGGAACAACCACAGTTGGAGCAATTTTGTGAGCGGGCTCGTATCCCCAGTCACCTCCCACGATGATCAGATCAGGATCAAGCGACATAATCGCTTCCGATTCCGGCTCTTTAATAACCGTCACATTTGCCAGCTGATCTTTGAAAACACCGTCGTCATTTATTCCGATAATGCCTATAGGCTGAATCCCAAGGGCTAAAACATCCCCGACAAAATATTCCACAACGACCCTCTTAGGGTTTGCCGGCACTTCGACATTTCCCTTGACGGTATTGATTGTCCTCGTCTTTTCTTCCGGCTGCGTTGTCCCTTCCGGCGCCTGCGTTGTGATGGACTGCGACGGCACCGCATTTGCATCGCCATTGGCCGGTGTGCCTGTTCCGCACGCCGAAAGCATCAGCATCAGCGAAAGTGCGGCCACAATTACCATTTTCTTTTTAGAATTTTTTAACATTGAAAATACTCCTTCTCCACTTTGTTCGAATAATCTAACTAATCTTTCCTCATTATAAGAGAAGCCGGAAGAAGTATCCATGGTGTAATCGCTCATGTTATTTGATGTTTTCGCTCTATATTCCCGCGGCGACATGCCAAAACTTTTCATAAATAATTTGCTGAAATTGAATTCATCCGGGAAACCGGCAGCGGCTGCCACAAGCCTGATGGAAATATCTCTGTCCAGCAATAATTTCTTAGCCGTAAGCAACCGTGTATTCATCAAAAACTCTTGCGGACTTTCCCCGTATTGGCTTTTGAAACTCCTGCGCAAGTGGCTGGCGCTGATACCCAGTACAGAAGCTATGGATTGTATGGATACCGCCTCATTGTAATGCTCTTCAATATACCGTTTTGCCATAGTGACAGTATCCGGCTGAAAAACGAGGATGTCTCTCTTGACCAGTTCTTCATAGATTTCATACACCAGCTGATAGAAGGCGGTTTTCCCGTAAAAAAGGTGCAGGGGTGTCGGGCTGCGCCACTGTTCATACATTTTCCTGAGCTGCTCTGCGAAAAATATTGGGTTGCCCGGCACAAACCCATACTGCTGCTTAAACGGATTCATCCGCTCCATCAGCTTTGCCAGCTCCCGTTTGTGCAAAGAGCTCTCCCCCGCCTTGTACAGCACCATGTAATACTCCAGCCAGCCGCAGTTTGGCTGAATGGTTAGCTCCGTATTCTTTCCGCCGTGAAAAAGCCCGAACCGCTCCACGCTGTATGAAGTATCATCCAGAGATACCTCCGCTTTGCCTCCGCTGGTATAGATAAACATGCTGGCGGGCATGCGGTAGCGGTGAACAGTCTCTTCCGGCGAAATGAGATTATGGCGTATATCTATCAATGAGATTGCCGAACGATTCCATATTCGGATGGCGTCAGCAAGGGTATCCATGGAGAAAATGCCGCCTTCTGTATTCCTGTTATCCATAAAAACCTTGTATGATATAGCAAGCAGCTAAAATCATACGTTCCTTTCTAAATCACGGTCGGCTCCTTTGCAGCAATGCTGCGGTTTCTGTTAGAATACTCTAACTTATTGCAATTATAACATATCATATCCGGCAAGAACAAGAGATTTAACAGCCCTGTGAAGTCCGCAATTCGCACTATCTTAAATTTTAACACCGCATTATGTCAATAAAATTTTAAAATCAACTGTTAAAAAATATACGTGAAAAACTATTTTCCCCTATGCTTTACACGTGAATTGTACAGAATAACTGCGTTGAAAGCCGGCTTAAAAGCAATATCCTCCCGGAAGGCGAAGGCTTTCAATCGTAATTGACTTTGGTAAGGTGCCAGATCAGTGGCCGCAACATAAAAATGACTCCAGGTAAAAAACCTGAAGCCATGGTGCCGAAGACCGGAATCGAACCGGTACGGGGGGTTAGCCCCGCAGGATTTTAAGTCCTGTGCGTCTGCCAGTTCCGCCACTTCGGCGCGGATTATTTATAGACGACTAGCTTATTATAATACTATAAGTACGCCAGTGTCAACACCTATTTATGGCTGATTTATAACTTCCAAGCAGCCCATTTGGGATTGAAATTGCATTAAAATCTTTAATACTGAGCGGACTTTCTGTATCCGCTGTTGCCACGTTTGGAATCCATGCTCTTTTTCAGGTCATGAAGCTTTTCATCGCTATCCTTCATAAATTTCGCCAACCTGTCTTCAAAAGAACCGTTACCCGAGGCATTTCTGGCATTGTTCCAGTCCAATTCGGCCGGAGCCCTGGTAATCGCGGCGGCAGGCTTCTGTTCTCCGGCCTTCTTTATGGAAAGCCCGATTTTGCCGTTTTGATCAACTGTTAAAATTTTTACTTTAACTGTCTGATTTTCTTTGAGATGGGAACCGATGTCTTTTACATACTCCTGAGCGACTTCAGAAATGTGAACCAAACCTGTTTTTCCTTCGGGCAGCTGAATAAATGCTCCAAAAGCAGTTATTCCCGTGACCTTACCCTCAACTATCTGTCCAACTTCGAGCGGCATAAAATAAGAAATCCTCCTCAATTTCAACCCTGGATAGTTATTAATTACATAAAAGCAATTCGATTATATAGTATATGTTAAATTCCGTCAAGCAATAGTTATATAGTTATTTATTGGTGTCCACATATATTTTCTCACCGTCTTTAACATATCCCAATTTTTCTCTGGCTATTTTTTCAACAAACTCATCGGTGGCAATTTGTGACTTCTGTTTTGCAAGCTGTTGATTTTTAACGGTCTCATTGTGTATTTCCTTCTCCAGCTTGGCATACTGGACATTTCTTTCCTCAATATACACCTGCTGGTTGTACACCGTATAAATAAAATAGCAGGCAGAAACAAGCAATATTAATGTCCACAAATTGAATTTCTTTCGTTTTTTCATAAGCTACCTCTTTAGCTTCCATCTTTTGTAAAAATATTAAAACAACACAATTATAGTATATATTCTATGTCAAGGTAAAAATTCCTGCTACTGAATTTGTTTTTTTGCTCTTTTCTTTTTCTTGCCCCTGCGTACTATTTTTTTTACCTTTTTTCGTGTATATTTTCCAGCCTTTACTCCCAATGCCTTAACTCCGCCCCCAACCTTTTTCGCCCTGACTGCCGCCCTTCCTCCGGCTTTTCTGAAAATACCCCATATGATTCTTCCGAAAAATTTAAAAATCCTCGAAAGTAATCTCAGCAGGAACAGCACCGGCACCGACAGTATTTTGTAGGCCAGCTTGAAAGGAAAGCAGATCACCTTCCATGTAAAAAGCAAAAATCTTTTTATCAGGTTTATTATCATAACCGAGGAAGCTATGATAATCCTGCTCAGCAATGACTCATAGAGCGCGACTCCTATTATATTGCCGATAAATATGTACCACCGCATTTCGCCGCTGTTGCTGTTATAAACCGTCAGAAAGAGCAATACCGCCGCGACAAGCCAGTATAGTATATCTTCAAGGCTTACGATTATAACGCCGGTTTTGATTGCTCTTCTCTTTATTCTGAGAATGTCATAAATAAAAGCCGCGAGTGCTCCGGCTAAAATTGCATAAAAAAATATATAAACCTGCTCAGCAACAAATGTCATTTATTTTACCCAAACCTTTACGCGTTATTGTAAAATAGAGTTTTGTCTATTTAAACATTTTGCCAAAAAATGATCTGGATTTCGTATTTTCTCCATCGCTGTATTCCAGGGAGTATATATCGCCTTCCACCACCAGTTCGTTGTTGTCAAGATTAAGTTTATTGATATGGAGCTCCGCTCCGCGGATTATCAGAACTCCCAGATCGGTTATGGCTATAATGCTCTGATCATTAAAGCTTTCTACGTCAATAACGCCGGTAACAGACAGCTTTTCTCTATTGTCAAGGAATAAGGTCTGATTTGCCTGTTTTACAATTTTTTTCTCCTCCATTACATGTCCCCCTTAACAGAAGATTTGCAAGCCGGTATGCCGCCGGCGCTGAACCCTATAACCGGCAAGCGGTATATAGGATCAGGACCGGCCGCATACTCCACCCTTCATATACATTAATAATATGCATGACCAAAATAAAAAATGCTTGGCTTTTTGAGCCAAGCTTATTTAATCATCCCTTTATAATATACATTTCCTTTGCGTCATCCTTTGTTACATGTTCCGACACCCTGGTGATTTCAACGGTGGTGGTATTACTTCCGAACTGGATTTCTACCAGATCCCCCACCTTGACCTCTGATCCCGGTTTTGCAACCTTATCATTTATTTTTACTCTTCCCCGCTCGCACACCTCGTTTGCCACAGTCCTTCTTTTAATAAGCCTGCTGACCTTTAAATACTTGTCTATGCGCATTTTAACCTCCTCAAAATATCTCAAATATAACCGGAAACTTGCAAAAAGCCGCCGCAGGCGGCTTTTTGCAACGCAAGGCTCCTTTTGTGAATACAAATTCCGCACTTTGCGTCAGGGGGGCGAAAATTCCGCCTTCCCTTTCATAAAGTCAATCATAATCGGCTTTCGCCAGGTTTTAATTGACTTACCGGTTAAGCATATCCTTCAAGTCTTTTCCGGCCTTAAATGCCGGCACCTTGCTCTCGGGAATATCTATTTCCTCCATGGTCTGAGGATTTCTTCCCTTTCTTGCAGCTCTCTGCTTTACTTCAAATGAACCAAAGCCCACAAGCTGAACCTTGTCATTATTGACCAGAGCCTCTTCGACGCTGTCAATAAGAGCACTTAACGCTTTTTCAGAATCTTTTTTTGATAAACCTGATTTTTCAGCAATGCTGTCAACCAACTCCGTCTTATTCATTTAACAATTCCTCCCAAATGGTTATTACACTATGATTTTAACCATTTTCCGGGGGTTTATTCATTTTTTGTCCCGGAGAAGCCCAAATAATGACTTTCCACCCTGGAACCGCTATTTTCCGCCCTTCGCTTCTTCCCAGAGGGCTTCCATTTCATCCAGGCTCATATCGTTTAACTTTTTGCCCTGACCGGCGGCGGCCTTTTCAATATATTCAAACCTCCCGATGAATTTATTGGTTGCCTGTGTCAAGGATAACTCCGGATGGACCTTTAAAAAGCGGGAAAGGTTTACCACCGAAAACAGCACATCTCCAAATTCATCGGCAATACCGTCCCTGTCCGCCTTATTGTATTCGGCTTCAAGCTCGTCGATTTCCTCTCTTATTTTGGCGAATACATCTTTCGTGTCACTCCAGTCAAAGCCCACCTGAGCGGCTTTTTGCTGTACCTTGTGACTTCTCATCAGCGCGGGAAGATTCTTGGGTACGCCCTGAAGCACCGAAGTCTGGTCTTCAATGCCCTTTTCCTTCTTTTTGATCTCTTCCCAGTTCTTGAGCACTTGCCCGGAGGTCTCAGCGCTGACGTCTCCAAAAACATGCGGATGCCTGTGGATCATCTTGTCGCAGATGCCGTTTATTACGTCTTCTATATTGAAATCCCCGTTTTCACCGGCGATCTGTGCATGAAAAACCACCTGGAGCAGCACATCTCCCAGTTCTTCGCACATATGGCGTTTATCGTCCTCATCCACAGCTTCAAGATATTCATAGGTCTCCTCTATCAAATACCTTTTCAGGCTCTCATGGGTCTGCTCCCTGTCCCACGGGCAGCCGTCCGGGCTTCTGAGCAATTTCATTATGTCAATTAATCTCTCAAGTTTTCCTTCGTTCATTCCATCCTCTCCCATACTGGTAAAACCAGCTTCTAAAAGCTATTTACATTTTTCGCATTTTATACTTCATTTTTCGGCTTGTGTCGGTTAATTATGCTTCAAGTCAAATATTACCACGATTTGTATGGAAAATAAACAGAAACTTGAGCGGAAAATAATAAATGCAGTATATGCGAAATTCTGTTTGAACAATTGTCCCATTGACATAAAGTAATGCCCGCGGAACTGTCGCCGGAAGAGTTCACATATACTGCATCTATTTTCCGAAAGCAAGCTTTAAACTATATTTTCTACAGCTTCGTCTTCTTCACACTCCGGATTTTCTTCTTCCTCCTGTGGATCTTCTACTTCCGGATCTTCCACCTCCGACTCCTTATATTTGGCGTCTGCAAAAAACACCCTGTCTGCCACCACTTCGGTAACATAATGCTTGCCTTTCTGCTCATCCTCCCACATTCTGGTGTGGATGCTTCCCTGAAGCGCTACCCGGTGCCCCTTGGCAAAGTACTTGTCCGCAAACTCCGCGGTTTTGCCCCAGGTTACTATGGGTATAAAATCAGTGCTTTTTTCGCCTGTACCCCTTTTTACATCACGGTCCACAGCCAGCACAAATGAGCCCACCGCTTTGACTTTTTTTGTCGTATAGCGCAGTTCAACATCTTTTGTCAACCTGCCTACAAGACTTACATTATTCATATAAATCCTCCTTATACCCCGCCTATGGCGGCGCGTAGTTTATTTATTACACCCATTAAAATTCCACATATAAATATCATTTAATGACATTAAATACCACCAAATTTGCTTCTGATATTTTGCCTGTGAAAATAAAATGGTTGAGTAACCGGAATTGTGCAACAGAATTTTGTATTGCTTGATACGGCATTCACCCCATAGCGGCATTCGCCTGAAAGTGAAGGTTAAAGCCGCAATTGGCTTTGTGATAAGGAGTACATACCACTAGCCTTTTGAAAAATCAGAAAAACCCGGTATGATATACAGCTAAAAAAAATACTCATAATTTTAATTGGAAAAATGTTGAGACAATCTGAATTTATGTATCAGATTGGATAATATGTAAAATAATTATATACATTATGGTATAATATGTCAATATATTTTTTTACCCTTTACGTTCAGCAGGGAAGATTGATATACAATCTTCCCTGTTTCAGACATTTCTATTTTCGCCGTACAACTTGTTTTAATTAAAATAACCTATCCTGCCTAATCAAATACTTATTGTTCCATCTGTTTTCCTAAAAAACCTGCTGCAGATTGAGCAAGCTTTGCTTCAACCTCTCCCATTTTGACATTTGCATCAGTTGAAAGCATTATAACAGCTCCTATTGGATCACCTTCCGATATAATCGGAGAAACTACCTGTGAGGTGTACTTTCTCTCTCCGTTTTCATCGGCTAAAATCAAAATTGCTTTTTCCTCAGGAGATTTTATAAGTAGGGTTTGTTTTTCCTCAATAGTCTTCTCAACATCCGCACTTAGCTGCTTCTCAAGAAATTCCTTTTTTGATGCGCCTGAAACCGCAATTACGGTGTCCCTGTCGGTAATACAGGTAATATGACCGCTGGTCTTATGAAGCGAGTCTGCGTACTGCGTGGCAAAATCACTAAGTTCACCAATGGGAGAATATTTCTTTAAAATAACTTCTCCTTCCTTATCGGTAAATATCTCCAGAGGGTCACCCTCTCTGATTCTCAAGGTCCTTCTTATTTCCTTTGGTATTACAACTCTTCCTAAATCGTCTATCCGTCTAACTATTCCAGTTGCTTTCAAAATATATTACCTCCTTAATAGGTTATTTTAGTCTTAGTATTGTAAACTTAATGATTTTTTATACATTATTGGTAAAAGGAACGCTTCCTCCTGAACAAATGTTTTACGGGGATAAATGTGCCCTGAAAATCCCGGCGTTGATAAAACTTCTGAACTCACAGGCGTAAAAAAATAACGCTATGAAGCGTGCTTCACAGCGTTATTTTTTATAATTTATTATTTTATTATCAAATTAATTATTAAATACCGTACAGGCCTTTATCAACCTCGGCTATTGCACTGTCGTTAGGCTTTACAGCGTATTTCGCGTCCTTTTTCCAGCCATCCAGTTTTTCAGTCCAGGCCGAGCTTACCAGTCCGGATTTAATTGAATCCTTCACATCGTCAAAAGGTGTTTCAACTCTCTTCTGGAATTGCATGACATGGTATCCGAATTCCGTTTCAACTATAGCTGCATCTCCCGGTTTGTGGTCCTGGAATGCCCAGTCCTTAAATTCGGTGACATAGTTGTCAGATTTTGATAAGGTATACTCGCCCTGATAGCCTTCACTGTCCTTAGTTGTGACCGCCGGCTTGTCGTCGGAATTTTTTTCCGCGAGCTCTTTAATATCTGCGCCTGCTTTTATCTGTGCCAGAAGGCCCTCGGCCTTTTCTCTGATCTCAGCCTTTTTGCTGTCGCTGACCTCAACTCCGTCACTGCCCTTTGTAGAAAGAAGGATGTGCACCACGGTGACCTTGTCGTAATCCTTTTTGTTGTCGTCATATTGTTTCTTTACTTCATCATCTTTAACGGCGGATTTCGCCTGCTCGGAAGCCATATATTTCTGTACCAGGACAAGGTCCTTCAAAACGTCCTTATATTCCGAAAGCGAAACTCCGTACATATCCTTTGTGCTCTTCTCGGCAGCCTGCCTTCCGCCGCTGCTGGATATCTGCTGGTTGATCTGGTCGTCAATGCCCTTTACATCTTCCGATGTCAGCTTTACCCCGGCATCCTTGGCTTTCAACAGCTGTATTTTTATTTCCTGGATATAGTCCAGAGTGCTTTTTTTGACCTGATCCTTTGCAGTCTCAGTCCCCACTTTTGTGGACCAATCGTAAGTGCTTGGATCTGCAGTTGCAGTTCCATTAGACAGGCTGAGCACAAACTGGTTCATATTGAACTTCGACAGCATGGTATATTCCTGCTTTGACACCTTCATATTATCAACTGACGCCACATAACCCGGCGCCCAAGGCTTGAAAATAAATAACACTACAGCTGCGACAATTATCACTGCTGCAGCGATCAGCCCTATTACCAGACTCTTTGACGTCTTTTTTGCTTTCGCATTTTCTTTTTCCAAAGATAATCGCTCCTCGTTATATATATTATTCAATTTTAATATACTGCTTGTATTCTTAAACACTACTGTATCAATTATATTCAATAATCATTCATACTGCAATTTAATAATGTCCTGTAATAAAATTTTAATATTTGCCAGTATATCTTTTCCGTTCAGATTGCTGAGCCTGAAGGTTATATACGGACTACTGCTGGCATTGAACATGATCCTTCCCCGGTATTCATCCATCAGTTTTCCAAGGTACACAGGCAAGGCCGCCGACTTCTTCAGCTGAAATATTACTGTTTCATCCTTTTGAGAAATGCCGGTGAAACCGCATTGCCCGGCAAGGGCCTTAATAAATGCAATGTCCATCAGGTTGTCCACTTCTTCGGGAATATCCCCGTATCTGTCTATCATTTCATCTTTTATATCTATTACGTCATTTTCATTCTGTATAGTTGCAATCTTTTTATACATGTCAATTTTTAGCTCTTCCGAGCTTATATAATCATCGTCTATATATGCGCTTACATTGAGATCGATTGACATTTCCTCGTCGGCGCCGCCGGCTGTATCCCCGCTCAATTCATTAACCGCTTCCTCCAGCAGCTTGCAGTACATCTCGTATCCCACGGTTTCCATGTGCCCGTGCTGTTCCGGGCCGAGAAGGTTTCCCGCTCCCCTTATTTCCAGATCCCGCATTGCGATCCTGAAGCCAGAACCGAATTCCGTAAATTCCTTTATAGCCTGAAGCCTTTTTTCAGCCACTTCGGACAGCGCCTTGTCTTTCCTGTAAGTTATATATGCATAGGCCAGACGGTTTGAACGCCCCACTCTGCCCCTGATCTGGTACAACTGAGACAGCCCCATCCTGTCGGCGTCCTCCACCACAATGGTGTTTACATTTGGCATATCCAGCCCGGATTCTATGATCGTGGTGCACACCAGAACATCGTATTCACCGTTTATAAAGCCGTACATCACATCTTCCAGTTCTTTTTCATTCATTTGCCCGTGAGCCGTGGCGACTCTGGCTTCCGGCACAAGCCTTTTTATTTCCTCAGCTTTGAGCTCTATGCCCCTCACCCTGTTATAGAGATAGAAAACCTGCCCGTTCCTGGCCAGTTCCCGAACTATTCCATCCCTTATCAGCTCGGTATTGTGTTCCATTACGTAGGTCTGGACCGGATATCTTTCTTCCGGAGGATCCTCCAGCACGCTTATGTCGCGTATCCCCACCAGTGACATGTGAAGTGTCCTGGGAATAGGGGTAGCTGTCAAGGTAAGTACATCCACATTGGGTTTCAAGGCTTTGAGCTTTTCCTTGTGGGTTACGCCGAACCTCTGCTCCTCATCCACCACAAGCAGTCCAAGGTCTTTGAATTCTATGTCTTTTTGCAGCAGCCTGTGAGTCCCCACCAGAATATCAATATTTCCCGTTCTGACCGACTTGACTATTTTCTTCTGCTCGGCGGCGGTCCTGAAACGGCTCATAACATCCACCGTCACGGGAAAATCCAACATCCTCTTTTTAAAGTTTTCATACTGCTGCTGGGCCAAGATGGTGGTTGGCACAAGATACGCCACCTGTTTTCCATCCATTACGGCCTTGAATACAGCCCGGATGGCCACCTCTGTCTTACCGTAGCCCACATCCCCGCAGAGCAGCCGATCCATGAGTCTGGGAGATTCCATGTCCTTTTTTATCTCGTCAATGCATTTGAGCTGGTCATCGGTTTCGTCATATGGAAACAGTTCTTCAAACTGTCTCTGCCACACGGTATCGTCCGTAAACGAATGCCCCTCCGCAGCCTGGCGCTTTGCGTAGAGCTTTATAAGCTCCCCCGCCAGTTCTCTTAAGGATTCCTTCACCCTGCTCTTTGTCTTTGCCCATTCGGCTCCGCCCAGCTTGTTGACCTTGGGCGCCTTGCCTTCCGTGCCTATATATTTCTGTAAAAGATCAAGCTGGTTGGTGGGAATGTATAAAAAAGCGCCTTCCTGATACCTGATCTTGAGATAGTCCCGCTTTATTTCCCCTACCACCAGCTTTTCAATTCCGATGTACTGGCCTATTCCGTGGGCCTGATGGACTACGAAATCTCCTACATTCAGGTCGGAAAAGGCCTTGATCTTATTTCCGTCGTGCTTTGCCCTGGCTTTCTTTATCCTCCGGTCCTGCCCGAATACCTCTTTATCGCTGATAATGACCAATCCGGCGGTGGGATACTCAAAGCCCTTCTGCAGGCTGCCATGGGTGATCACCACCTCGCCTTCCTGGATATCCCTGTCGATGCTTTCGGTATAATTTGCCATTATCTCATTGGTGGCAAGTGTTTCAACCAGCCTGTGCCCTCTTCCGCTGGGGCCTGACAGGACTATAATACCAAAATTCCGTTCTTTTAAATGCTCTATATCGTTAACCAGCAGTTCAACATGGTTCTGGTAGGAATTGCCCGACCTGCACGGTATGGATATCTGGTTGACCGGCCTCAGCAGGGAATTATTGGCCGAAATAGCCGCCAGAGTTATCGCCTTGAAACCACGCACTATTTCCATTATATCGTCCATGGAATGGGTCCAGTTCACTCCCTGGGGCAGCATTGCGCCTTTCTCCAGCATGCTTTTGGCCAGTTCCTCCTGCTCCAGCGCCACATTTTCGATCCTCTGGGAAATTCTCATGGTCTCATCCAGGACCACCAACGCCTCCTTATCCACATAATCCAGTATGGACTGCGGGGCTTCCAAAATATATGCCAGATATCTGTCAATGCCTGCGAAATAAGTATTCTCAGTGAGATTCTCAATATCCTCGTTGACTCTGTCCGTAATATTTGAGATTATATCCTGGTTGTTTTTCCTGTTTAATTTTTTCACATATTCGGCCAGGTCTTTCCTGATCCTTGCAATTACAGCCTCTTTGGAGCCGTCCTTAAATATTACGTCCCTTGCGGGGGCCACAGTACAGCTGTCCATGGCATTTGTGGATCTCTGTGTACCGGCGTCGAAAAACCTGATGGAATCTATTTCAGTATCAAACAACTCAATACGGACAGGCTGCTCGTTATTTACCGCAAAGATATCTATAATTCCGCCCCTGACCGCGAACTGGGCCTTGCCCTCCACTATCTCGACCCTTTCATAACCATACAATACCAGGTGCGACATTATCTCATTCAGCTCTATCTGCATTCCCACGCTGAAATCAAGGATGCCGTCCCTGAATAATTCCATGGGAGACAGCATCTGCGTGAGTGCTTCCGCCGGCAGCACCAGGACCTTGTAGTCCCCGCTCATGCATCTCAGCAGCGCCTTTACCCTCTGGTAAATGACGTCGTTGCTCCTGGCTTCGATATTATACAGCATTGTTTCTCTGGGAGGAAAGTACAGCACATCGTCTCCCAGGAAAAATGAAAAATCCTCATACGCGCGTCTGGCCTGCATTTCATTGTAGGTCACAAACAGCCCCTTTTGCCCGGAATGGGTGAGAAGCGAGTACACAATATGGACCTTTTGCGAGTCCGAAGGCCCCAGGACCGAAACAGGCCCGCGGTCTTCCTTTATGGCCGACAGCAGCGTATTGTATTCATTCAGTTTTAAAAGCGGGTCTGCAAATAAATTCATGTCTTTCTCCTATTACTGGCATAAAGTGGTAAAAATCCGCTTACGGATTTTTGTGGCGTGAATAACACTGATGATGCACATCATCTCTGATTCACGCTGGCCATGGCCTTCTCCACACCATACCTGGCCACCGTTACAGCCGCTTCCGCCGCCCTTTCAACACTTTTGTCTATTATCTCTCTGTCTTCCTTTGAAAATTTGCTCAGCACATAATCGGCCAGGTCCCACTTTTCCGGGGCCTTGCCTATACCGATTCTCACCCTGGGAAAAGCGTCCGACTGAAGCTGATATATTATGGATTTCATTCCATTGTGGGTCCCGGAGCTGCCCTTGGGCCTCACCCGTATATTTCCGGGCTCCAGATCTATATCGTCATATATTACCAGAACCCTTTCCATGGGCAGCTTGTACCATGCCACAATGTCCCTTATACTCTCGCCGCTCAGGTTCATGAAGGTCTGTGGCTTCAGCAGCACCGTCCTGATCCCCTCGATATCCCCTTCTCCATAAACTCCCTTGAAGCCTATCTTCGAAAGCCTGATATTGTACTTTGCCGATAAATAATCTATTGCATCAAATCCAACATTGTGCCTGGTATTTTCATACTTTGCACCCGGATTTCCCAATCCTGCCATTAAAAATATATCTCCCAAAACGTACCTCCCAAAAATCCACCGGGTAACTCCGGTTCCCGCATACCATTTATCACATGCTTAAAAGGCGGTTCACTGGAATCGGAACCGCCCCATTTTTTTTGCCCTTATGGGAAAAATCATCAAACAAAGACATTATAGCATTCAATTTTGCATATAGTCAATTTAAATCGGAGCTTTGGATTTTCAATTCCAGCATTGACGGTATTCACCAATTAGAATACAATCAGTTATGCAGATATGTTATTCGGAGGTGTGAATATGAGAACTACAATAAATATTCCCGATAGCCTCATTAAAGAAGTAGAGGCTGTTTATAAAACTGAATCCAGGTCGAAATCAATTGAATACGCTATCAAGGATGCATTGCTCCAAAAACGCCTGGAGCTTCTGAAAGATTTATCCGGAAAAATCGAATTTGATGAAGAAGCGATAAATAGAGCAAGGGGGATGGAGCGTTGAAGAAAGTACTTGTCGATACTTCCATATGGATTGAGTATTTTAGAGGGAACAAAACCGTCCAGGATATTATTCACGATACAAAAACATATCAATGCTTTATTATAGGGCCGGTGTTAACGGAACTGCTTCTGGGAATAAAAACATCAGGTGAAAAAGAACATCTCATCGACTGTATGAACGTTTTTCCGACTCTGTCAATTAATGACAGGGATTGTATCTATGCAGGAAATACCGGAAATACTCTCAGGCAAAAGGGTATAACCGTACCATTACCGGACCTGATAATTTTCAGTACGGCTGAAAACAATAATTGCGCACTGTTTACTCTGGATAAGCATTTTGAAGTCATCAAAAATGCAATTGAATCCGGTATAGAGATTATAACATGCAAATAGATCTCTCCCATTGCCCCGGTGAAACGCACAGACGGAAAAAACTTTTCTACTGATGCGTTATATTATACGATGGCATAAAATAAGACCGGCCCGGGGCCGGTCTCCTCAAAAACTATACCTGTGTAAACAAAGTGCTTATTGAAATATCGCCGTAAATCCTTTCTATTGCCTCCGCAAAAACGCCTGCAACAGATAAAGAGGTTATTTTGTCAATTTTCTTGTCATCCTTCAGGGGAATGGTATTCAATACAACCAGCTCTTTTATGGCCGATTCCTTTATCCTCTGGATGGCCGGTCCGGACAGCACCGCGTGGGTACTGCTGGCGTATACTTCCTTTGCGCCTGCCTCCATCAAGGCATTTGCGCCGTTTACTATTGTTCCGCCCGTATCCATAAGGTCATCAACCAGTATGACTTTTTTATTTCTGATATCGCCTATTATATTCATAACCTCGGAAACATTTGCTTTTGGACGGCGCTTGTCGATAATTGCAAGGGGACAGTCAAGCCTTTCCGCCACCTTTCTGGATCTGGTAACACTGCCCACGTCAGGTGAAACCACCACCACATCATCCTGTCCCGCAAATTTTTCCTTAAAATATTCTGCAAGTATGGGCACCCCAAGAAGGTGATCCACCGGTATGTCAAAAAAGCCTTGAATCTGCGGAGCATGTAAATCCATCGTCAATATTCTGTCGGCGCCTGCTATGGTCAGAAGATTCGCAACCAGCTTTGCGGATATGGGATCTCTGGCTCTGGCCTTTCTATCCTGTCTTGCGTATCCGAAATACGGGATAACAGCGGTAATTCTTCCTGCGGAAGCTCTTTTGACCGCATCGATCATAACCAGCAGTTCCATCAAATTATCATTTACCGGCTGACAGGTGGATTGAATGATAAATACATCGGAGCCTCTCACCACTTCCCCGATGTTTACCGCGGTCTCCCCGTCGCTAAAACATCCAACGCTTGCGACACCTACAGGAATACCAATCTTTTCGGCGATCTCATTGACCAGCGCCCTGTTGGAATTGCCTGTAAATATCTTTATGTCCTTTCCATGCAAATTCATTTCGACTCTCCTTTTGATTTCTCTTGTTAAATTATATATAAGCAATAATCAATTATTTTTCCATAAATGATTATCTCTTATTTGCGTTTCATGTCCTTCCTTGTAACCCAGCCTTCCTTTATCACCTGGCGTTCTCTGGCAATGGCAAGGGAATTCTCCGGAACCTCATCCGTAATGGTAGAGCCTGCGGCAACGTACGCGTCATTGTGCACCACCACCGGAGACACCAGATTTGCATTGCAGCCTATGAAGGAATTATCCCCGACCACAGTCTTGTTCTTGTGTTTCCCGTCATAATTTACAACTACCACTCCGCAGCCTATATTGACATTTTTACCAACTTCGGCATCCCCCACATATGTCAGGTGTGATATCTTGGTCTTGTCGCCGATGACAGACTTCTTTATTTCGACAAAATCTCCGATTTTCACATTACTGCCTACCAGGCTTCCGGGTCTCAAATATGCAAATGGGCCCACATGGGTCTCATCACCCACAGAGCTGTCAATGGCAACGGAATTTGCAACCTCGACGCCATTTCCGATTTTGCAGTTGGAGAGTCTTGAACCGGGTCCTATCACACAGTCTTCCCCAATGGCCGTATCTCCCTGGAGTATTGTATTGGGCAGTATGACCGTATCTTCGCCTATGACAACGTTCGCGTCAATATATGTTGAGGCCGGGTCGACTATGGTAACTCCGGAAAGCATTATTTCTCTGAGTATCCTGGCTCTGATCTCTGAAGCTGCGGCAGAAAGCGCAAGCCTGTCGCTTACAACAAGAAATTGTGTTTTGTCCTCTGAAAAGCTTTTATTTGTATTTGTTAAAGATAGAAAAATTTGTTTCAGTACGTCCCTGGAAAGGACTAAGATGTTAAACTCGTTTATTTTTTTTAGCAGTTCCCCGCTGTTGAAAATGTATACTGCGGCGTCTCCATTGTATTCGAATATGGCCGACGCGTTACTCGCTTCCGATTCATGCCTGTTTAAAAGGTTTTGCAATGTTTCTGGCAAAATCAAAGGCTGATCGGCCCAATTTATGACTACCTGCTCCGCGTCGCCTATGGCCTTCCTACACTCGTCCACTTCCTCAAATGTAAGACACCGGATATCCTGTGTTATGTCCGACACTGCCATTTCCGACCATTTCTGAATACTTTGACCCGATACATTATGGCTTTCCTTCGCGCTTTTGGATTTAAAAGCACCATTGTTGTTGTCGGAAATAATTAATCCCAAATTCTTATTCATTATCAAAGCCCCCACTGTATTTTACAGGTTATAACGCAAAAATAGAAAATTTTTCGGATGTAGAAAAATTTTCTTACCCTGGTGCGTTTCAACGAGGTGACAACGCCTCGTTATATTCTCTCATTTTTAATAAATAATTTCAACTATTAACAGCAACAAAATCGTTTTTGTTATTTTAACTTAACTTGTACAATTTTTCACTTCCGTATGCGAAGGCATTTTGCGGGTTTTATTCCGGCCTCGCTTCTGAAATTGTACAAAATAAAAAAAGATACTCCTAAAAGTATCCTTTATTTTTATCTTTGGAATATTTGCAATTATGAATTTTCATAACTTGCCAAAATAGCACTCTGGAGTTTCTCTCTTGCGGTTGCATTTATAGGATGTGCTATATCCCTAAATTCACCGTCCGGAGTTTTTCTGCTCGGCATTGCGATGAACAAGCCATTCTGGCTATCGATAATTTTAATATCGTGCACAACAAACTCATTGTCAAATGTTACAGAAACAACGGCTTTCATCTTACCTTCTGTATCAATTTTCCTAATCCTAATGTCTGTAATTTCCATAATGGCGAAACCTCCAAGAAAATATTTATGTTAATATTAAATATTCGCCATTTCTACAAAATTTCCTTCTTTTTCGCGTATTTTTTTACAAATTATTAGTTTATTTTACAAAATACTAGATAAGCGGCATTAAATATTGGGCTTTATGTCAATTGTTGTATTTTCTTGTAATTCAAGGGAGCTATTTAAAGTCATCAGCGAATAATAGTTTCCAATCAGCTTCTTATTCGGTTCATTGGTTTCAATAAGTACTCCGATACCAACCACTTCACTGTCAAACTGGTTTGCCATTTCCACAATACCCTTTGAAGTTCCTCCGCCCTTCATAAAATCATCTATGAACAGCAGTCTTGAATTTCTTTTTAATGATTTCATTGGCAGAACCATGGTCTGTATCTTCCGGGCCGACGCCGAAACATAATTTATATTTACCGATGCCCCGTCGGTGGCTTCATTGTAATGTCTTACAATAACCAGCGGCACATCCAGAAATTGAGCTGTGGCATAGGCCAGGGGAATACCTTTGGTTTCAACGGTTATGACGCAGTCCAGCTCAAGATTGGAAAATCTGCTGGCAAACATCCTTGCGATTTTATTCACCCACTCAGGATTATATATTATATCCAGCATATACAGATATCCTCCCGGCAATACCCTCTCCGGATTGGACAATTCCTTCGCAAGCTCCTCCAGTACAGCCTGGATGTCAGCTTCGCTTATAAACGGAACATATTTCACTCCGCCTGCGGCGCCTGAAATGGTGCATATATTTCCCAGATTATTTTTTTCAAAGGCTTTTTGTAAAAAGTCCAGATCTTCACTGATGGTAGATTTGGCCGAACCGAACATTTCAGAAAAATGTCCAAGGGTTAAAACCTTATTCGGATTGTCCGACAGGGTTTTTATAATTACGGCAAGTCTTTCGTTTCTTTGGATTTTCTCCATGCTATTAACCTCCAATATCCCCATATCCTTATTATTATACAATAAAAATGCGAATAATTACACTTATATTTTAGTTATTGTTCGGAATTATATGGAATACAATATTAACGGAATTTTCATCATATAATATGTCAATATATAAATATCAGTATATAAAATATAATTAATGCCTTTTACATTTGCAAGAAAATATTGTATTATTTTTTATGTAATTGATTGAGCTTTGCGAACTCTATCCGGCGGCATTTAATAATATATATCATCGGCGGAAAAAACTCAGCCGCCGCAGGCCGTGAGTCAGCAAAGCCCCCTGGACAAAGGCATACTTGAACATTATAACAGAGGAGTGTTTTTTTTGATAGATAATTCAAATATTTTAGATTCGGAAGAAATCAGACATGTACATTTCATAGGGATTGGCGGCTCCAGCATGAGCGGCCTGGCGGAAATACTTTTAAGCCAGGGCTATACTGTGTCCGGTTCGGACATCAAATCCTCAAAAGCAACACAAAAGCTCGAAAGTAAAGGCGCCCATGTCACCATAGGCCACAAGGCCGAAAATGTGTCCAACCCCGACCTGGTGGTGTACACGGTCGCAGTAAAGGAAGAAAATCCGGAAATGGTGCGTTCAAGGGAGCTGAATATACCTGTAATAGACAGGGCTGAGCTGCTGGGGCTGATGATGAAACGCTATTCCTTCGGAATAGGGGTAGCCGGGACTCACGGAAAAACCACCACCACCTCAATGATAACCACCGTTATGCTGGAAGCGGGTACAGATCCCACGGCCCATATGGGAGGAGAGCTGGATGCCATCTCCGGCAATACGAGGATAGGCAATTCCCAATACTTTATAACGGAAGCCTGCGAATACTACAGCAGTTTTTTAAAGTTCCACCCCTTCATGGCGGTCATTCTGAATATTGAAATGGACCATGTGGACTATTTTAGAGATCTGGCACATATAAAGGATACCTTTGGCCAATTTGTGTCGCTGGTTCCTTCCGATGGATATATAGTCGCCTGCGCGGACGACGAGAATACCCTCTCTGTGATCGGAGGCAGGGATTGCAATATAATTACTTACGGCCTGAAAAATCCTGACGCAATGTGGACGGCCGGCAACATACGATACAACACCTCCGGCTGCGGGACCTTTGACGTGTACAGGGAAGGCAAACTGCTGGGAACAGTTGCCCTGTCCGTTCCCGGCCCCCACAATGTCAGCAATGCCCTTGCCGCAATTGCGGCCTGCCATACCTGCGGCTGCAGCATGGAAAGCATTATTTCCGGACTTCTGGCTTTTGGCGGCAGCCATAAGCGTTTTGAATTAAAGGGCCTGGTGGACAATATAAGGGTGATAGACGATTACGCCCACCATCCTTCGGAGGTGCAGGCAACGCTAAACGCTGCCGCCAATGCGGAGCACAATAAAATCTGGTGTGTCTTCCAGCCCCATACCTACACCCGCACCAAAGCCTTCATTGATAAATTTGCCCAATCCTTCGGCCATGCGGACAATATTGTCATAACCGACATATACGCCGCCCGGGAAAAGGACCCCGGCGACATACACGCAAGCATGCTGGCGGAGAAAATACGCCTGAACGGCGGAAATGCAACATATATCAGCGACTTTCAGGAAATCGCCCAATACCTTGACAGGCATGCACAGCCCGGCGACCTCATACTGACAATGGGCGCCGGAGATGTGGCCAGGTGCGGCGAAATCTTTCTCAATCTGAGGGCAAATAAGTGATCGGAAGTCAGCATTCGGTAATCGGTATTCTGAATAAGACTTGAAGGAACAGTGAAATAGTTAAAACACAGATAAAACAGAAAGCCCGGCAGTCAACATGTCCGGGCTTTCTTCTCAGCACACCTGTCCAATATATTTTTTCTATTTCGCAACACTGGTCAATGCGGCTTTGATCTCGCCCTCGGCGGCAATCTTGCCATCGACACTTGCAGATACCTTCGCCTTGATAACTCCCAGCTTTGCCGCCAATATCTCCGCTTCAAGCCTGAGCACGTCGCCCGGCCGTACTTGCTGCTTAAACTTCATATTTTCTATACCGGCAAATACGCCCAACTTGTCCTTGTAGCCCTCCTGTGAGGCAACCGCTATGCACATGGTCTGGGCCATGGCTTCCACTATCAGCACGCCCGGCATGATGGGATATTCCGGGAAATGGCCCTGGAAAAACGGCTCATTTATTGTGACATTTTTTATTGTCACGGCTCTTTTCCCTGGTTCCAGTTCGATTACCTTATCCACCAGAAGGAAAGGATACCTGTGGGGCAGTATTTCTTTTATCTCATTAATTGTAAGCATTTAAACCTCCATCGGATGCGCGCTTTACTCTTCTGCGCCGCACATCCCGTTAATAATTATGACTTGGTAATAATATATTCGCCGGGCGTACCAAAAATCCTCTTTTTTATTTTACATTTCAATCCTTGACCTTCACAATAAAAGCCCCTGCCACAGGCCTTTCCTTGCCCTCATAGGAAGGCTTGTTCTGAATGTGTCCATTTACAAATATCTGCGAGGTAGCGCCTCCGTCCAGCATGGCGGCTTCCTTCACTCCGAGGCCTATAAGATAATCCGCCAGTTCATTTCCCGTAAAACCCGTACTGTAGCCCGGCTGTCGTCCGTCGACCACGATCAGTACAACCCTGCCGTCCGCCTTCACTCCTATTGCGGTTCTGGGGTCATGGTTCAGCAATGTCCCCACCCACCTGTCCTTTCCGGGAGCCACATTCTTTCCGCCTTTCACCAGCATGCTTCCGCATTCATAGGCCTGGTATTTCCCGGAGAACTCAGGCTTTATGGCAATATCCAGCTTATCGCCTGTTTTTATTCCCAGGCTGCCTGGAAGTGAAGATTTTTTTCCGTAGAAGCTGATAAGATAACTGTCCTTTTTCAATGGCGCCTGGATGGTGTCCCTGAACATGGCTGTGACAGTGTTATTTTCGATCCTTATGGATGTATTTATCAGCTTCGCCCTGTT
This sequence comes from Bacillota bacterium, assembly GCA_023397905.1. Lineage (GTDB taxonomy): Bacteria > Bacillota > Clostridia > Acetivibrionales > DSM-1351 > Ruminiclostridium. Next base: position 59,766 of record JAEWSZ010000186.1, read on the forward strand.
TGTGGAACCATAGGCGTCGGTGTATAAAACGATATCCCCGTCTTTCCCGGTCCGGTTTATGCTGTCTATAACAGCACCTGCGCCGTTGTACAGAAAGGAAATATCCGGCGTCACACTCTCAAAACGCGCTCCTCTGTCATCAACTATAAAAACAGGGTCATATCCGCTGGAAGCCATAAATATTTTTCCGTCAATGCTCACCATGCCCACAGGATCTCCGAATTCATAAAAAAAGCCGCCGTTGACGGCAGCATATGCGCCTGTACGCCGGCAAATCTCAGAAAGCATTTCAAAACCAAACACATTGTCATAGGAAAGCACAGGCTTAAATTCGATCCGTTCATCCAGAGGGTCAAATTCAAGAGTGAATATCTCCTGCTTATAACCTCCCACGTCCAAAGAAACATGCCTGTATTCCACCGGAAAAGGTTCCTCCGGCATAGGCCCAGTCTGTCCTGAAGCCGCAGAGCCAGTACCGGGACCGGATTTTTCCGGAGGCGTTTTTTCCCCGGAAAACAAAAATTGTCCCACATAAAATACGCTGAGGGACAATATCATCAAAATTCCTATAATCATAATCAGTTTCTGATTACTTTTTTTCATCAATAACTCCTCCGGCAGCTTCGGTGGAATCGCCCGTTTTCAGATACTGCTTTGCCAGTTGCTTGTACATCACATCTGCCAATCCAATGCCTCTCTGTGAAGAAATCTCCACCAGCTGGTCATCCAGCATGGAATTGTACAGCTCCGTTGCAGTATCGCTCCCAAGATAGTCCGATTTAGGGACTGTAGCTTTCATCTGCTTGTACATCATACTAATAAAAATACTCTCAAATTCATGGCAAACCTGCTTGAGTTGCGCAGAATCACCTTTTTCTGCCGCCGCCTTGAGCCTTTTCGCAAAATCATCCTCTGTGGAAGATGTCCGGGTGGCCTGTACGGTATCGAAAGTATTTTTTGAATTAACGCTTCCTACATCCATTTTGCCTCCATATGCATAAACTTTACGGACCGGAGCCCTTCAAGCTATTCTTCAATCATTTTTATCTTCTCAAATTATTTGCAATCTGAAGCATATCATCAGATGACTGGATCGCCTTGGAATTGATCTCATATGCTCTCTGAGCCACAATCAATTTAACCATTTCGTCCACTACCTGTACGTTTGATGCTTCCAGATAATTCTGACGTATTGTACTCTGGGAAGCCGTATTTTCTGCTGCCGGAATAGGATCGCCGGTGGCCGAATTTCTGACAAACATGTTATCTCCTATGGCTTCAAGGGCATATTTGTTGGGGAAAGTAACCACGCCCAGAGTCTGATCCATGGGCACTGTTTCACCTGCCTGATTTATATAGCTCATCTGTCCCTGGGGAGAAACAACCAGTTTACTGATATCCACATCAGTATCAAAAAATATTTCCTGTTCGCCATCATCCAACACGGAATATCCGTCTGATGTGCTGAGCTTTGCCATTCCGTCTTCAGTAATGCTTATTTTAAAGGACCCGTCTCTCGTATATTGGACCTGTCCGTTAGGACCAAGTACTGTAAAAAAGCCATCTCCTTCTATTGCAAAATCCAGCGGCGAATCAGTCTTGTCCAGATTTCCCGGATCAAAGCTCCTGACTGTGGAGTTGACTGCCGTTCCAAGACCTACCTGCAGGTTTACAGGCTTTCCTGCGTCATCAAGCACATATGCCCTTCCCATGGTCTGGTAAAGCAAATCCTTGAATTCAGCCCGCTCTTTTTTATACCCCGAGGTATTCACATTTGCAAGGTTATTTGAAATCACATCTACATTGAACTGTTGGGCCTTCATTCCTGATCCCGCCGTCCACAATGCTCTCATCATAGCTTTTTGACCTCTTTTCCTATGTATTTACAAAATCAACTGTATTACTTTTAAATTGTTAACTGTTTATATAAATATTTTATCTTACGACGCCAACTTCGTTTACAGCCTTCTCCAGTGTGGAATCCTGGGCCTGAAGCACCTTCTGGTTTGCCTCGTAAGCCCTCATCACAGTTATCATATCAACCATTTCGGTTATAACATTCACGTTTGACTCTTCGGTGTAACCCTGCTTGATGGTTCCGCTGAACTCCTCAACATCGCTGCCGTCATTCTGAACAAGGTTATCGCCGTACTTTCTCAGTTTGGTCGCATCTGAAAACTGTGCTATCCTGAGTGTGTCTATAATCTCGCCGTTCTGGACGATGTTGCCCCTGCTGTCGACTGCAAAATCACCGTTTTCCATTATGATGGGCCCGTTTTCACCCATTACATAGTTCCCGTCCTTGGTCACCAGCTGGTTGTTCTGGTTCAGTACAAATTCCCCGTCCTTGGTGTAGTACTCTTTTAAATTGTTATTGTCATTTGGATCTAGCACACCGATTGTAAAAAACCCGGGTTTGGTTGTTTCCCCTGTGTTGTCGTCGCTTATAGCCATATCAAAATTGTTGTTTGTCTGGCTTAACTGCCCCTGGGTATAATATGTGAATATCTCGCCCACATCGCTGCTCAGCTCCATTGTACCTATATTGGGAGAAGAGCCCATCGGGCTTTCGGTATCGTGTATACGCTTGGTCAGAAGTTCCGGAAAACTCTCAAAAACAACGGTATCCTTTTTAAATGCCGCCGTATTGACGTTTGCCAGATTATTGGTAATAACATCCAGCTTCTTACTATTTGCAATCATGCTCCATGCTGAAGTATATAGTCCTCTTATCATGAGAAATCTCCTCGCTAAAAGTTATCACTAATTTATCGGTATTTTTTCTCCATAACTTAATACAAAAAATCCAAAAACTAAAATAATATAAAATAATAATGGATCACTGCAAAATAAGAAAATTTGCGGCAATCCATTTTAAAAACTATCTCCTGTAATTTCCTCTGTTTTCGGAAAGTGCGCTCTCCTCAATGGCCTCAATATTGTCCAGGGCCTTTCCTGTTCCAAGGGCGACGCAGGATATGGAATCATCGGCAATGATGACATTTATGCCCGTCTTCTCCTGCAGAAGCTTGTCAAGCCCGTAAATCAGACTTCCTCCGCCGGTCATGACAATACCCCTGTCGCTGATATCCGCCGCCAATTCCGGAGGAGTGCGTTCCAGAACCGAATGGACGGCCTCAACTACACTTGAAATAGGTTCCTCAAGCGCTTCCATCATCTCTGTGGAAGAAATGGTTATGGTCTTTGGCAGTCCCGATATGAGATTTCTGCCCCTGATGTCCATCGTCACTTCCTGAACTCTGGGAAATACCGTACCGATGTTTATTTTCAATTCTTCAGCCGTTCTCTCGCCTATCATGATATTGTGCTTTTTGCGCATATATCTCACAATCGCTTCATCAAACTTGTCGCCCGCCACCTTGATGGACGTGCTGACTACCGTGCCTCCCAGGGATATTACGGCTATGTCCGTGGTACCTCCGCCCATGTCGACAACCATGCTTCCGCAGGCTTTTGCAATATCTATCCCGGCCCCTATTGCCGCAGCTATAGGCTCCTCAATCAAATATGTCTTCCTTGCGCCCGCCTGCATTGATGCGTCGATTACGGCACGCTTTTCCACCTCGGTAACACCGCTGGGCACACATACCATGATCCTGGGCTTAAAGAATTTCCTGCTGCCTGTAACTTTATTTATAAAATATTTCAGCATACGCTCGGTAATATCATAATCCGAAATTACACCTTCTCTGAGAGGCCTTATGGCAACTATGTTACCGGGAGTCCTTCCCAGCATTCTCCTGGCCTCTTCTCCGACCGCCAGCAGCTTATTTGTATTTTTATCTATAGCAACAACAGATGGTTCCCTCAGAACAATACCTTTTCCTTTAATATATACAAGCACCGTAGCCGTGCCCAGATCAATTCCGATATCCTGTCCAAATCCCAAATACAACAACTCCCTTAAAGTCAAAATTATCTATTATTTATATTATCATATTCCACTAATTATGCAATATTTTTGTAAGCTTTTGATAATATTTGAGTAAAAATTTAATATTTTGTAAAATTTGGTTGGGAAATAATTTCTCTAATATGAATTGGCATCTTGCAAATTTACTTCCGCCAAACTAAAATAGTTTTAATAGAAGCGTTAGATTTATTCTTTTATAGTTAATATTTTATTATACGGAGGCAACATATATGAATTGGTTCAGAAAATTTATGTCGGGCAGGTACGGAGTCGACCAGCTGTCGGTAGGATTGCTCATCCTGTCGCTCTTGCTGTCCGTGATATTTTATATCTTTCCTTTTACAATACTCAATTTATTGATATATGTACCCTTTATAGTTTTTTTGTTCAGGGTGCTCTCAAAGAACCATACCATGAGGCGAAAAGAAAACGCTGTGTTTATGAAGCTCTGGAATCCTGTTGCCGCATGGTTTGGCAAAAAGCGCACCAGAATAAACAACAGCAAAACCTACCGCTACTTCAAATGCCCCGGGTGCAAGCAGGAAGTCAGGGTCCCCAGGGGAAAGGGCAAAATACGCATCACATGCCCCAAGTGCAAAACGGAATTTATCAAGAAGACATAACAGGCCTTTTAAATCGGATCTTCGGAAATTGAATCCAGGCGGATCGCCGGTCTCTCTCCCTGGGTGTTGAGAAAATAGCCTATGAGCTCGTCATCATTTTCCTGGATATTGCCGCCCGTCCTGTTCCTGAGAATTTTCATGATATTTTCATCTCTGGTTTCATACCATTTTACCAGATTGACGCATTCCAGAAGGTCATGCCGTGTATCGGACAGCTTTGACTTTATTTCGGCCAGATTTTTATACAGCAATTTCTCAAATTTCTGTTTGAGCTCCGTATTGAGTTCCTGTGTTATGTTCTGCCTTTCATCCATTTGATTGCCGGAATCCAGCCATTGTTCAAAATTATTCAATCCCTTTTCCATCATATTCAATTTTTCTCTGGATTCCATTACCTCCGAAAGCCTGGATTCCTTGAAACGTTCCGCGGTTATGGCGGAAGCTCTGGCTCTGAAGGTTTCGTACTTGTCCTCCATGGTGTCGTTTCCATAAAACAGCTCTTTGAGCATCAAACCCGTCAGGGTGGATTCAAAGCTTGCCAGTACCACCATGCTTTCAATCTTGTCAATAGCCCGGTCCAGTTCCTCCATTTTGGAAATATGCCTGCTTTTATTTCCTGACGCTTTCCTTTTCAGGCGTCTGCTTACCGGTTTTCGTTTCCGCAGGCCCGCTTTAGTTCCGTTCTCTTCCCGATTTTCAACATCTGTGTTCATATTACCCCATCCTTTATCATGAGCAAAATTATAGATTTTTTCCGAGTAGAATAAAATAGGTTTAATGTGGTCTGTATAATTATACCATTACTTATTTAAAAATAAAATCCGGCAGAATTCCTAAAAAGCGTACCTGCCGCGGTTTGTTTTTCTACCTTCCCCACATATTTATTTGGGCTCATGACATGGAACGGGGGTATTGCAAAATAAAGCTAATTCAATATATGTGAAGAATTCAGTCCGTACTTGTCCGCAAGTATACCTAATATCAATTCTGAGCCATTACAGACAATTCAAATACTGCACTAAGACGAAGGCTATTGATGTACGGTGCGCCTTGTGCTGCACGTTGATTCCCGGTCGATGCGTGAGGACCGGTTATAAATTGAAATTTCACATATATTAAATTTGTTATTTTGCAATACCCCCTGAATAAGGCTGACTGACTTCTTACAGTCAGTAGAGTATCTTTACCCCATGCTTTTCAGCTTCCGAAAGCATATCCTCCTGGGGCCGCTTCTCGGTCACCAGAATGTCTATGTCCTCAAGATTCGCGTAAGTAAAGGTCATATTCTTGTTTATCTTTTGCGTATCCGCCAGCAAAATTACTTTCTTTGAGCGGCCCACCACTTTTCTCTTCAGCTCGCATTCATAGACATTGGAAACGGTAAGCCCGCTGTCCAGTGAAATCCCCGAGGCAGACATAAACGCGATGTCAATATTGACGGTGTCCAGAGCCGACAGAGCGTTTGGCCCTGATACCGACAGCGTATTCCTGTTGACCAGGCCTCCCAGGGTGACAACGGAGGTATTTTGCTTTTTCAAAAGCTCAAGCGCAATGTTGGCGCCGCTGGTGACGATGGAGTAGTTCTCGTCGGACAGTTGCCGCGCCAGGCACATTATTGTGCTGCCCGCGTCAAAATATACGGACCTGCCTTTTTCAACCAGCGGAATGGCGTTTCTGGCGATCTGCAGCTTTGCCTCAATATTCTCGGCCGCCCTTCTCGCGTATTCGTCTTCCTCTCCGCTGAAAATATCGGCTCTTTTAGCGCTTACCGCCCCGCCGTGTGTGCGTATGAGCCGGCCTTCACTTTCAAGGCTGATCAAATCACGCCTCAATGTCATCAATGACACGTCGGGGAAAATATCCTTCAGCTGCTGAAGCTGGACATCTCCTTTTTGTTCAAGAATATCCATTATCCTGCTCTGCCGTTCATTGCCCATAAACACACTCTCCATCTTTTATGATTAAATACGATTATATATCATCTATTATATACTATAGCCTGAAATGACTCCAGCCCTCACAGGCCTCCGGCCAGGGGCATGAAAATCCCGCACCTGCTCCAGACCGGTGCATAAGCACGCCAAGGCGTACTTGAACTATTAAAATAAACATTTCAAGTACGCCGCAACGGCCTTCCGATAATATATATTTGATCCGGAATTATACTCCCAGCTTGTTAATCCTCAACTGCTCGTTGGAGGTAAAGTTGGTTTTTGCAACATGTCCCGGCAGCGGCACGATTTTTTCATGTATCGCGTCAATGAACCATTCGGGCTGAGGGAAGAAGTGTTCTTCCAGCTCGAATGCCGGAGTTATCCAGTTCTTTGCACCTATTACCACAGGAGGCGCATCCAGGTGGTCAAAGGCCAGTTCGCTTATGGTCTGGGCCATATCCTTCAGATGTGAACCTCTTTCGCAGGCGTCGCTGGCCAGAATGATCTTTCCGGTCTTCTTCACCGATTCCAGCACCTTTTCATAGTTGAAGGGCACTATGGACCTTGCGTCTATTACCTCTGCCGACATGCCGTATTTTTCCTCCAGGATCTTTGCGGCGTCCAGGGCACGGTAAAGGGTTGCTCCTATTGTAAGGATGGTTATATCCTTTCCCGCCTTCTTTATGTCGGGCTCTCCCAGAGGTATCTCATAATACCCTTCCGGAACTCCTTCAGGGTTGAACATTTCTCCTATATCATAAAGTCTCTGGCTCTCAAAGAAAATCACAGGATCTGTTCCCATCAAGGCACTGTTCAATAGACCCTTTGCGTCGTACGGAGTCGCCGGGAATACCAGCTTCAGGCCGGGAACGTGCGCACACAGCGAGGTCCAGTCCTGGGAATGCTGAGCTCCGTATTTTGACCCCACCGACACTCTCACTACCACAGGCATTTTCAACACACCTGCGCTCATTGACTGCCATTTTGAGAGCTGGTTGAATATTTCATCTCCGGCTCTTCCGAGGAAGTCACAGTACATTAACTCAACAAGAGCTCTTCCGCCGCAGAGACCGTAGCCAACAGCAGAACCTACTATTGCAGCTTCTGAAATAGGTGAGTTGAACAATCTGTGATACGGCAATGCCTCTGTAAGTCCTCTGTATACTGCGAAAGCTCCGCCCCAATCCCTGTTTTCCTCACCATAGGCTACAAGAGTGGGATCAGTGTAGAATTTATCAATAACAGCTTCAAACATGGCATCTCTATAGTTGAATACCTTGTTCTTGGAAACGGGCTTACCGTTTTCCATGCCTATCCTGGTTTTCTTCTTGTTCTGCTGAACTCTTGGATTCTCATCCTTGGGCATCAGTACTTCACATTCTCTGTCCTCCATCTTTTCAACCCGCTGATTTGAGAACATAATATCTGAAATCTTATTTGAATCAACTACCAGATTCATTCTGGGCGATAACGCATCATCTGTTGCAAGCTTGCAGGCCTTGGTTATTAATTCCTTTGTATTTTCCAGTATCTCTGCAAATTTATCCTCTTTTGCCACTCTGGCTTTGATTAATTCCTTTTTGTAGCTGATAAGTGAATCATATTCCATCCAAGCTTCAACTTCCTCTTTGGTTCTGTAGCTGGAAGCATCTGAAGGTGAGTGTCCTGTAAATCTGTAGGTTACTGTATCAAGCAGTACAGGTCCGTTCTTTTCTTCAAGTATTGTTTTCTTCCTCTTCATGGCATCGATAACTGCCAATGGATTGTAGCCGTCGATCCTCTCAGCATGCATCTGTTCAGGGTTAACACCAGCACCCACTCTGGCCAGCATGTCGTAACCCATAGTTTCTCCTCGGGTTTGTCCGCCCATACCGTACTGGTTGTTGAAGAAGTTAAGTATGAATGGCAGTCCGCCCTTGTATTCGCCTTCCCAGAGCTGTTTGTACTGATCCATGCTGGCCAGGCTCAAAGCTTCCCATACAGGGCCGCAGCCCATTGATGCATCGCCTATGTTTGCAATTACTATACCCTTCTTGCGGTTTACTTTTTTATAAAGAGCAGCACCTACTGCGATGTCAGCAGAACCTCCAACTATAGCGTTGTTTGGATATATACCGAAAGGAGTGAAGAAGGCGTGCATTGAACCGCCCAAACCTTTGAGCAATCCGGTTTCTCTTGCAAAATTTTCTGCAGCAATACCATAGACCAGAAAATCTATTGCCAGCTCCTTAACGTCACCTTTATTCTTCTGCTTTCCTTCAACAACTCTTAAAATGGCTCCGTCAAAATAGCTTTCCATGACTTGCATGAGTTCTTTGTCACTGAGCTTTTCAATGGCTGAAAGACCTTTGGCGAGAATCTCACCATGGCTTCTGTGGGATCCGAAGATGTAATCGTCCTTGTCCAGTATATATGCCTGGCCTACAGAGGACGCCTCTTGTCCCAGTGAAAGATGGGCAGGTCCGGGATGATTGTACGAGATGCCGTTATACTCATTGGTAGTCTTTATTAAATTGAGCATTGTCTCAAACTCACGTATAATGGACATATCTCTGTAGATTCTCAAAAAATCTTCCGTGGAGAAATTCGCTTTTTCATCCTTGATTGTCTTATTGTACTGATTTACAGGAATATCTGTAAACTTGATCCAACCGCTTTTTCTGACCTCTTTTGGGTCTATAAACTGTGACTTTGGCATGTTTAACACTCCTTTTTATGATAATAATACACCGGAAATCGTCAGAAGCAAGGAGTACAAGGAAGGCTAGGTTTTCGGAGCGGAGTTTATGAAGATAAATGAGCACCGAAAAGCCGAAGCCTGACGAAGTAATCCGCAGCTTATCACGATTTCCGCTTAAAATTCAAATATTGTTTCCCTAATGATCTCACATACGGTAGGATGGGGGAATACCAATTCCTTGATGTCATCCACCCGCATTTCGGTTTCTATCATAAGCCCGGCGCCGTATATTATTTCCGATGAATAATTGCCTATCATGTGGACGCCTATGACCTTTCTGTACTTCTTATCCACAAGCACCTTGCATATGCCGTCGCCGCCTTCGTTTTCAGCCACGTATCTGCCGCTGTACATCATTGAAAGCTTTGCGACCTCATAATCAATTCCCTTTTGCTTTGCGGACTCCTCGGTCTCTCCTACTCCTCCCACTTCAGGGTTTGTGTAAATAACCGACGGAATGGCATTGTACCTCATGATGTCCTTCTTGCCCAGAATATTGTTTATGCAGACCTCCGCTTCTCGGTAAGCCGTATGGGCAAGCATTGAAACGCCGTTTACATCTCCCGCGGCATATACCCCCGGCACATTGGTCCGGCCTTTTTCATCGGTCTTAATCCGGCCCCGTTCAAGCTCAACACCTATTTTTTCAAGACCCAGGCCCTCGGTCGCGGGCCTTCTTCCGATGCTGACAAGCACCTTGTCGGCAGGCACTGTAAATACCTTGCCTTCCGCTTCGTATGCAACGGAACCGTTTTTTATTTCGGTGACCTTTGCCCCGAGCTTGAATTCAACACCCTTTTTCTGATAATTCTTCAACAGTATTTCGGAAATCTCCCTGTCGGTGTAGCCTGCTATGTTGTTCAGCATCTCCACCACAGTTACTTTGCTTCCGGCGGAATTAAAGTAGGAAGCCATTTCCATGCCGATTACTCCGCCTCCCACAATTACCAGTGAGGCCGGTACTTCCTGCAAATCAAGTATTTCTCTGTTTGTAAGCGCAAATCCGTTTTCCAGGGATTCCTTCAACCCTGATATAGGAGGGAGGACCGGCGTAGAGCCTGTAGCAATAAGCAATCTCTTGCCGGTATACAGGTTTTCGCCGGCCTTTATTTCGTAGCCTTCGCCGTTCTTGCCGTTCTTGCCGTTTATACCGGCAACAGCTTCAACAAGAGTGACCTTGTTCTTCTTTAATTTGCTCTTTATTCCCGTTACAAGGGTATTTACAACTTTATTTTTTCTTTCTATAACAGCCTTATGATTCAGTGAAGCACCTTGAACCGTGACGCCGTACTTGTCGCCGTGCAGCGCGTTGTCAAACACCTTTGCGGAATACAGCAGAGCTTTTGACGGAACGCAGCCTTCATTCAGGCAAACACCGCCCACAAACCTCTTTTCAATGAGCAGAGTATTGAGCCCGGCATGCCCCGCTCTTTCTGCGGCCAGATATCCGCCCGGCCCGCCTCCGATTATAATCAAATCATAAACCATTGTTCCGACCTCCCCATATATTCTTAAATCTTATACAGTACGCAGACAGGTGATAAAACCGCCTTGTTTCACCGCGCACCGGATATCGTTACTTTTGCTCAGACAGCCAGCAATGTGCTGAAGTTTTCCAGATTATTCTTCAGATCCTGCAGGAACCTTGCGGCAGGAGCCCCGTCAAGCGCCCTGTGGTCAAAGGTAAGGGACAGGCCCATAGCAGGGTAGAATACATATTCTCCGTCAACTTCCTTCGCCCTCTGCACTATGGCATTCACACCCAATATTCCTGTCTGGGGAGGATTAAGCACCGGCGTGAAGCTCTCTATGCCCAGCGTCCCAAGATTTGTTATGGTAAAGCTTCCGTTTTTCAGCATATCAGGATTTATAGCTCCCGACTGGCAATCCTTGATCAGCACCTTGGCTTCTTTTGAAATTTCGTTAAGGGATTTCAGATTTGCATTCATGAGGGTTGGAACCATGAGTCCCCTGTCGGTATCGGTGGCTATTCCCAGGTTTACATTTCTGAAATACAGCATTTTATCGTCTACAAGGTTTGCATTGAGCTCTTTGTAATTTATAAGGGTCCTCGATACGGCAAAAAGGATAATGTCATTTATTGTTATGTTGGACAGGCCAAGCCTTTCTTTGCTGTCCTTGAGCTTCTTCCTGTAATCCATTATGTCCGTTGCGTCAAAGGAGGCATTTAAAGTCAGCTGCGCGGTGGACGTCAGCGAATGCTGCATGGCTTTTGCTATGACTTTTCTGATGTTGCTCAGCTTGGCCTCTTCATACATAGGCTGATCGGCACCTGCCGTATTTGCCACTCCTGCGGCCGGCTGAACGTTTCCAATTCCGGCTGCTCCTGCCGCCAGATCGGCTGTGGTTATCCGCCCTCCGAGCCCTGTTCCCGAAACAGCACCCGCGGCGTCACTTTTCAGTTGTTCGCCTATTGCGGCTTTAGTAAATGCGTATCCCGCATCCTTCAATGCCGTAACGTCTCTTTCAATGATTCTGCCGTTAGGTCCTGTGGGATTTGCATATCTCACGTCTATCCCGCTTTTTTCGGCAAGGTTTCTGGCCCTTGGAGAAATCCTGATATCTCCGCCGTCATTTGGCTGTACCGGAATGGCAGTCTCAACAACCGCACTCTGGACTTGCTCCTGGACTTTCACAGGTTCCGGCTCGGATTCAGTTTTACCCGCTGTTGAACCATTTGGATTGAATTCATCAATGCGTTCGCCTTCATTGCCTATAACGCAAACATTCAGCAGGCAGGGTACGTCATCCCCTTCTTCAAAGAAGGCTCCCAGAAAAGTTCCGCCTACCTTTGCTTCCTCATCAAAACTGGCCTTGTCTGTTTCGTATGAGAACAGAAGCTCTCCCGGCTCCACCTTGTCGCCTTTTTTCTTATACCACTTTGCAATGATGCAGCTTTCTACAGACTGCCCTTGTCTGGGCATTATAACTGGAGTAGCCATATTGACCTCCTTGTAATATAAATAATTTAATTTTGGAATTTATTTTTTATTATTTGTATTTATAAGTATGTTATTTGTAAGTTCAGGTAATTGTACAAAAATGTTAATATTTTCAGTCTATTATGTTATATATTTTCACAAAAATGTTATATTCATTTATTTTACATATCAATTTTAACACCAGGCCACAGCTATGTCAACACAAACAATCACAATCAAACATTAAATTCAGAATTCAGGAGACAGGATTCAGAAATCAGAATGAAACCTTAAGGGCAGAATTCAGTGGTCAGAAAGCAGAAATCAGAATAAAGGCAGGAGTTCAGTAGTATGGGAGAAAACCGTCTCAAAATGCAGTAGCGGGAATTCTGGATTCAGGGGAAACCCGTAAAATCGAAATCCCTGAGGCAGATGTGAGAAGTATAGAAGTTTGGAAGTTCAGGAGTACAGAATATAAGCTTAAAAGCAGGAGTATAGGAGTTCAGGAACATGAGGAAAACCCCATAACACAAGCAAAGCCGGCATTTGCCGGCTTTGCTTGATCCATTTTTATTTCGTTTTTCGGGTCCCGCTGTATGATTTATTTTACCAAAGTCAATTACGGTTGAAAGTCTTCGCTTTCCAGCTGAATATTGCTTTTAATCCGGCTTTCAGCCCATAGTAATTGATTTTCCGGCTTCAATTTGTCTGAATATATTCCTTCCGCCTATAATGAGTCCATTGCCCTGTCGGCCAGGTAGGAGCTTCTGACCAGAGGCGCCGAGGCCGCATATCTGAAGCCCATATTCATGGCAATATCCCTGTATTTTTCAAACAGGTCCGGATGAATGTATTCCACCACAGGATGATGTTCCTTTGAAGGAGCCAGGTACTGTCCCACTGTCAAAAAGTCGCAGCCGGCCTTTCTCAGGTCCCTGAATACCTCAAGCACTTCGTCCTCCCGCTCTCCCAATCCAACCATAATGCCGGACTTGGAATAGATGCCTTCTCCGCAGGACTTGACCCGCTCAAGCAATTCAAGCGATCTTTCATAGGATGCCATCGGTCTCACTTCATTATACAGGCGGGGAACAGTTTCTATGTTGTGGTTTATTATTTGCGGCTTTGCGGCTATCACTTTTTTCAGGGCCTCTTCATCCCCCATAAAATCAGGGATGAGAACTTCAATGACCACATTTCCGTTCGTTTTTCCGATCTCTTCGATCACACTGGCAAAGTGCCCTGCTCCTCCGTCCTCCTGATCGTCTCTGGTGACGGAAGTCACCCCCACATGTTTCAGCCGCAGCTCTTTCACAGCCTTCGCCACATTGCCCGGCTCCTCGCAGTCCACAGGAGTTGTATGGCCCTTTGTCACATTGCAGAAGGTACAGTTTCTGGTGCAGTTTTTACCCAGGATCAAAAATGTGGCGGTCCTCCGCGAAAAGCACTCGCTGAGATTCGGACAGTTGGCCTCCTCGCATACGGTATGCAGCGACATATTCTCAAGCATTTTAAAAACTTCTGATGAATTATAGCCGGATTTTACTCTGACTTTCAGCCATTCAGGCTTGTTTCGCTCCATAAATTATTGCCCCTTTAAATCTTAAAGTATTTGCCGCAAAAACAGACTAATTTGTCAGCATTTTTACAAATTCATCCCTGTCCAGCATATCCGCCTCGTACCCGAAAACCTGGCAGAAGTATTCCGATACCTTCGAGAAGAGCTTCCGCATATCCTGCTTTTGACCGGTTAGCTGCCGGAGGGAAGTAACTCCCCTGTCCGTTATGCCGCAGGGATTTATCCAGCCAAAATGGCTTAAATCCGTGTTGACGTTGAAGGCGAAACCGTGCATGGTGACCCATTGCCTGACAGCTATGCCTATTGCGGTTATTTTGCTGTCCTCCACCCATACCCCGGTATATTTCTTTTCTTCCCTTTCGGCGGCTATTCCATATTCCCGGTCCAGCAGCCTTATGAATACCTCTTCAACCTTCCACACAAATTCCTTTATATCCCTGCCTATGTTGTTCAGGTCTATTACCGGATAGCCCACTATCTGTCCGGGGCCGTGATAGGTAATATCCCCTCCCCTGTTCACATCGTATATTTTTACGCCCATTTCTTCCAGCCGGGAGACATCCGTCAGGATATTATCCCTGGAACCTCTTCTGCCCAGCGTCAGCACGGGAGGATGCTCCAGCAGCAACAGAAAATCCTCTCCCGTTTTTCTTTCTATCAGAAGCTTCTGCAATTTCTCCTGAAGCTCCAGAGCTTCTTTATAGTCTATAATACCCAAATCAACAATATTGAGCTTCACTGCCGCATCTCTCCCTCTTAGGAATGGTCAAACAGCCTTTGCGTTTGCAAGTAAATATTTTTCGGCCTCCGCACACCACAGTCCGTTATTGCCGTCCACAATATCGGCCAGTTTTAAAAACATGGCATCGGTTTTTCCCTTTTCCCTGAAATCGGATATGGCCGTCAGTTCCAGATCTATATTGGTATATATCAGCTTTTTGCCTCCCGGGATTTTGGGAAGGTTCTTCGTCGTATCCACAACGCTGTTCAGACCGCCTATGTGAGTTATCATTGAAGCAGGGTCGATAAGACCTTTTCCCATCATTTCAAGGGATTCGATCATATCCGCCGTATTTCCTCCGCTGGTGCCCACCACATGGGTTGCATTGTAGTGCACATTGTAGAAGTTGAATTCCGCTGAAAACTCAGTATTGCTGGGGCCGGCAAAGAAATTCAGACAGCCGTCGTGGGCCAGCAGTTTGTCTCCCATTTCAACTACGGGTTTTACGGGAGCGAATACCAGAACATCGTCATAGCCCTTTCCCTTTGTAAGTTCTATTAAATAGTCCACACCCCTGTCAGCGGCAGCCGTATTTACATAGATGAGCTTTACTCCATTTTTGGCCGCCTCTTCAACCGTATATATTGAGGCCGCTCTTGCAAGCCTGGTGTCGTCTATATCTGTTACAACCAGCAGGCCTGGCTTTCTGTCGCAATGTATTGCATAGTCTATAGCTCCCAGGCCCATAGGTCCCACTCCTGCCAGTATTGCCATATTTCCGCCTTCCACAATGCCCATCTTGTGTTCATAGCTTCCCTGGGTGGTGTGGTAGTTGGCATGGAAGGTTCCCACTATACAGGATATGGGCTCCGAAACAGACCCGTAGAAGAAGGCTTCGCCATGGTAAGGAAGCAGGCAGCCCAGCTCCATTACAACACTTGGGATGACTATATACGTGGCGTCTCCTCCTATATATTTGAAAGAATATCCGGGAGCCGCATAAGGATCGTCCTTCTGGTTCAGCGCAGGCTGAATAGAGAATTTGTCCCCCGCTTTGAATTTATTTTTCCACTTCTCTCCTACCTGAACAATTTCACCGCAGAATTCGTGTCCTATGATTACAGGATTCTCAGCCACATCATTCGGCACTCTTTTGTGGTCGCTGCCCTGAATTGTTGCTTTATACGATGACATACATATACTGTCTGATATTATGTGCGCTAATATTTCATCATTCTTTATCTCAGGTAATTCAAACTCTTCCAGACGTAAATCATTTTTTCCATATAATCTGACCGCTTTTGTTTTCATAAAAACCACCCTTTCAAAATTATTTAACCAATCTTTTAACCAATCTAATATAAGGTTTCAACTGTATCTGACTTTATAATAGCATACCCGCAAAATAAAATCAACATAAAACAACATTTATTCAAGACAATATAGACACAAACCAACAAATGTTGTAAAATATAAATAACAAAGCAAGAAATGCAACAGATTGTTGCCACATAAGCGGCGGATTGCCGCAATAAAATATCAGGGGGTAATTCCATGTATAAGAGATTAGAAGGTAAAGTTGCCATAGTGACCGGCGGAGCCCAGGGACTTGGGGAAGCATTGGCCCAGAGACTGGACAAGGAAGGCTGCAGCGTCGTGGTGGCGGATCTGAATCTGGAATCGGCACAGAAGGTGGCCTCAGGTTTAAGCAATGCCATAGCCTTAAAAGTGGATGTCTGCGATGAAGATCAGGTGGAGGCAATGGTCCAGGTCGCAATAACAAAATTCGGGAAGCTGGACATTCTGGTGTCCAATGCTGCAATACTCATTGCAAAGGCTGCAACCGATTTTCCCGCCGCACAGTGGAAAAAAATGATGGATGTAAATCTTGTGGGATACTTTATTTGTGCAAAGGCCGCCGCAAAGGTCATGATCCCCAACAAGCAGGGCACCATAATCCAGATAAACAGCAAATCCGGAAAAAAGGGATCATACAAAAATTCAGCTTACGCGGCAGCTAAATTCGGCGGTATTGGCCTGACACAGAGCCTTGCTCTTGAGCTGGCCGAATATGGCATCAGGGTCAACTCCATCTGCCCCGGCAATCTGCTGAATTCCCCCCTCTGGAATGACGGACCGAACGCATTATTCAAGCAGTATGCGGCAAACCAGGGCATCACCGAGGAACAGGTACGGCAGAAATATTTGAACCAGGTGCCGTTGGGAAGAAGCTGCGAGTATGATGATATAGCCAATGTAATGACATTTCTTGCGTCGGATGAAGCAAGCTATATGACCGGTCAGGCCATAAATGTTACCGGCGGCCAGGAAATGAGATAGGAGCGGAAATGGATATATTGACGGGTCAATTAATAGAAAAGCTCAATCACGGCGATAAAACCGTACGGCTTGACAGCCTCAGACTGCTGGCTGAAAAAATAAAAACGGGAGAAATCCCAAAGCCCAAAACTGGCAGCGATGTCAACAACCACATTCATACCACATATTCCTTTTCGCCGTATTCTCCGGCCATGGCCGTATGGAGGGCGTATACTGCCGGACTTTCAACCGCGGGAATAATGGATCACGATTCCATAAGCGGAGCCGAGGAATTTATTGAGGCCGGAAAAATCATAGGCATAGCCACGACAATCGGAGTTGAATGCAGAGCCGATTTTTCCAGAACCCCTCTGAAGGGCAAAAGGATAAACAATCCCGACCAGATTTCGGTGGCATATATGGCATTGCATGGTATTCCCCACACCCAGATCGAAAGGGTGAAAGCTTTTTTCAAGCCATATACCGCCCAACGTAACTTGCGGAACAGGTCAATGATTGATAAAATAAATAAAATGGTGTCCAAGGCTTCAGTACATCTGGATTTTGAAAAGGACGTAGTTCCGCTGTCCAAGTTTGCCGAAGGCGGAAGCATCACCGAAAGGCACATTTTATATGCCCTGTCGCTTAAGCTGGTAGAAGCTTATGGAAGGGGCGGGCAGCTGGTTGATTTTCTGAAGGGGCAGCTGGGGCTCAGTATCAACCCTAAAATAGAGGGATATTTGCTGGATACCGGGAATTCATATTACGAATATGATTTATTGGGCCTGCTGAAAGGCGAACTGGTAAGCGGCTTTTATATCGATGCCACAACCGAATGCCCTGATATTACAGAGGTCCTCCGTTTTTCAAAAAGCATAGGCGCCATTTCCGCATATGCCTATCTGGGAGATGTGGGAAACTCCGTAACCGGGGACAAAAAAACGCAGAAGTTTGAGGATGACTATATCGAATTGCTTTTCGACGTAATCAAGGATCTCGGCTTTGACGCAGTCACTTATATGCCCTCCAGAAACAGCATGGAGCAGCTGGATGTCATAAGAGGACTGTGTGACAGGCACGGCTTCCTTCAAATCAGCGGAGAGGATATAAATTCGCCCCGCCAGAGCTTTATCTGCGAGGCCCTGCGGAATGAGAAATTCAGCAACCTGCTTGATGCCACCTGGGCTCTCATAGGCCATGAAACGGCTGCTACCGAGCAGCTTGACAAAAGCATGTTTTCCCCTTCCGTGATCAGCAGATACCCGGAGCTGGAAGACAGGATAAAAGTATATATGGAACTGGGAAATAAATAAAATGCAATATAGCGGTATATGGAGGATATGGTCATAATGTTTGGTGTTGAAAGAAGAAGTAAAATAATGTCTCTTTTAAACGAGAACAAAAGCGTTTTAGTCAATGAAACCGCTGCATTGTTTGATGTGACGGAAGAAACCATCAGGCGTGATTTAAAGGATCTGGAAAATCAGGGTCTGCTGGTGAGGACTCACGGCGGCGCAGTACTTTCTGAGGATGTCAGGATAGAAGCCCCTCTCGAGATCAGAGAAGGCATAAATATCCGGGGTAAGGATATCATAGGGCAAAGGGCCGCATTGATGGTCAATGACGGCGATACCGTCATATTGGACGCCAGCACCTCCTCCCTGTATGTGGCAAAGCATATCAAGGATAAAAAAGGGCTGACGGTTATAACAAATGCCCAGAGGATATTGATTGAGCTTTCAGATTGTGAAGATATCACACTGGTTTCAAGCGGAGGCATCATGAGGAGAAAAAGTCTTTCCTTTGTGGGCCGTGCCGCCGAAAACGCCATCAGCAATTACTACGCCAACAAGCTGTTTTTCTCCTGCAAGGGCTTCTCCCCAAAAGTCGGTCTCACAGACTCAAACGAGCAGGAATCCGATATGAGAAAAACAATGATAAAATGCTGCGAAAAAGCCATTTTTCTCTGTGACCACACCAAATTTGACAGGGTTGGATACGTAAATACCGCAAAGCTTGAAGATATAGATACAATTATTACCGACATCCCCCTTCCGGAAGCATGGGATGCTTATCTGAAGGAATCTTCCATAAAAACCGAGCTGGCGAAATAGAAGGATCAGTACTCAGAATTCAGAAGCCGTAATTCACAATAAAATCAAAAAGCAGGTTAAATAGTAAAAAGTGCGTTTCAAACCAGCGAAACGCACTTTTTTTCCTTATTTCCGTATACTGATTACCGGCTGCCCGCCGACCTTATGACCGCTTTATACTTTTCAAATGCCTCCGACCACAGGCCGCTGTCCTCAGGCTGATAAATTTCGGGAGAAAATGAGCTGCTCACAACTCGCCTTATTTCCTTCAGATCCTTCACCTGTCCCAGGGCCATGACCTGAACCATCAGATTTCCTATGGCCGTGGCTTCCACAGGTCCGGCGACGACCTTTCTGCCCGTTGCATTTGCCGTGAACCGGCACAGCACCTTGTCCTTTATTCCTCCGCCCACCATGTGGATCACATTCAGCTTCCTGCCTGTGATATCCTCCAGGGCTTCAACCGTCATCCTGTATTTTAAGGCAAGGCTCTGCATGATACACCTGATAACATCGCCTTCAGTTTCCGGAACAGGCTGGCCGGTTTTCTTGCAGTATTCCCTGACTCTGGCCGGCATGTCGCCCGGTGAGATAAATGAGTCGTCGTCGGGATCAATAAAGGCTTCAAAGGGTTTTGAACTCCCGCACATATTTTCAAGCTGCGAATAGCTCAGGTTTTTGCCCTCTCTGTCCCACTGCCGTTTACACTCCTGCACCAGCCAGAGACCCATGATATTTTTCATGAATGTGGTTTTTCCGCCCACTCCGCCTTCATTGGTAAAGGACAGTTTGCTGCTCTTTTCGCTGATTATGGGAGCATCCGACTCAACGCCCATCAAGGACCAGGTTCCGCAGCTGATGAATGCAAACTGCTCTTCTACTGCAGGTACCGAAGCTATTGCCGACTGAGTGTCATAACCTGCAACCGCAACCACCTTTAATTCTGGTACTCCCAGCTCTTTTGCCAGGTCGGCCTTCAAAGAGCCTATAACTGTTCCCGGCTTTACTATATCCATAAAAAGCTCTTTGGGAAGTCCCAGAGATGAAATAATTTCTTCTGACCATTTACCTGCCGCCGAATCCATGAGCTGCGTGGTACTTGAAATGCTGTATTCCGAAGCTTTTACCCCTGTCAGGAAATAGTTGAATAGATCCGGCATCAGCAAGAATGTCTTTGCCTCTCTCAGAACCGGCGAGTCATGGTACTTCATGGAAAATATCTGCAGGATGGTATTGAACCATATGAACTCAATCCCGGTCCTGTTATATATTTCTTCCTTTGGAATGAGCTCAAATACCTTTTCCATCATTCCATGGGTTCTTTTGTCCCTGTAATGGAACGGATTGCCCAGCAAATCCCCGTGCTCATCCAGCAATCCGAAGTCCACTCCCCATGTATCGACGGCGATTGAGGAAATGTCCCTGTGACCCTGCAGCGCACATTTTTGTATGCCCTGTTTTATTTCGAAATACAGTCTTAAAACATCCCAGTAAAGACTTCCGTTTACTTCAACAGGATCATTTGAGAATCTATGGATCTCTTCTATTTTCAGTTTTTGGCCGTCATAAATTCCAAGTATTGCACGCCCGCTGCTTGCTCCGAAATCAAAAGCCAGCATTTTCAACGGATTGGCCATATTTCCACCTCCTCACAACTCAAATATGCCCTGAAACGGCTCGTTTATGCGCCGCCTGCGGCATTATTCATTTTCCTTTACCACGCCTTTTTTAAGAATGACATTTGCGTAAAGAGCGCTTTCACCGGTCAGAACAACGGCAAAGGCTTCCTTTGACCTTTCATAAAAATCAAATCTTTCTTCGTATTCAAAACCCTTAAAACCGGCGTTGTACTTTTTAATTATGCTTTCATATTCCTTCCAGATCACAGGTACCGTGGGGTCTCCCGGAACCACGCCCATTAAAGCGGCCGGTTTTTCCACATACTGATCCAATGGGAGGAACTTTAGTATGGCCTCCAATATTTCAGGGACGCCGTGTCCATCGCACTTTACAAGTCTTTTGGCGCATGTTGCGGCAGGAAAATTGCCGTCGGAGATCACTATCTCATCGCCGTGCCCCATATCCATTAAAACCTTGAAAAGCTCGGAGGATAATATTTTAGGAATACCTTTCAGCATATTTATGCCCATGCCCCGCATCTCGCACAAAACATCATGAAAGCCGGCATGGGCTCGGTCCCCCCTTTATAATTTTTTGAAGATTTCTTTCACACTTATCTCCACTCTTCCTGTTTCTGTTTAAGATTAACAGCCTGCTTATTTCTTGCCGTAGAGCGGGCCGTAATTTGTGCAGGCTCTGTAGTCCGAACCCTCCGCCTCCATTCCGAAGGCGCTCCATGCGCTTGGCCTGTATATCTTCTCCTCAGACACATTGTGCATGCATACGGGAATGCGCAGTATGGAAGCCAGAGTTATTAAATCTGCCCCTATATGTCCGTAGCTGAAAGCCCCGTGATTGGCTCCCCAGTTGGCCATTACCGAATATACGTCCGTGAAAGCGCCTTTTCCCGTCAGGATGGGAGCAAACCATGTGGTCGGCCAGGTTGGATCCGTACGGTTGTCAAGAGTGTTGTGCACATCCTCCGGCAGATCTACCGAGTAGCCTTCCGCAATCTGGAGTACAGGTCCGAGGCCTTTTATGATATTGATCCTCGACATTGTCACAGGCATGCCGCCCTTTGTAAGGAAGTCTGCAGAATATCCGCCTCCTCTGAAGTACTCAACGTTGGCGGGTCTCCAGGAAACTTCGTCCAGGCATTTTCCGGCTTCTTCGGCAGTGATTTCCCAGAACGGCTTCATGGCGGGTTTTCCATTTATTGACTGCTGTCCGTTTCCGTCTATGGCGGCGGAGCCTGAGTTTACGAGGTGGATTATGCCGTCCTTTGCAAGACCGGTGAGTTCCTTGCCTGTTACACGTTTAACGGCATCAGGGCTCCAGTAGGTTCTTACGTCCGCAAACACCTGGGCGGTATTTGACAGAAGGTGTCCTAACAGCATTGCCGCACCGTTAAGGCTGTCATTCTCCGTAGCTACCACATATGCCTCTCTTATGCCGTTCCAGTCAAAAGAAGAGTTCAGCAGCGTTTCCATAAAATCTCCGTTGGGGAAATGGTCTGTCCACTGCCTCTGTCCCTGGAAGCCCGATGCAATGGCGTTATGCCCTAAAGCCTCTTCGCCGAAGCCCAGCTCTGCCAGCTTTGGATTTCCTATCATCAGATCTCTGGCGATAATAGTCATCTTGACCACGGTTTCCCAGTCCTGATCCTTGCTCTCTCTGGATTTCTGCAGATTAGCAGCATTGTTGTCAGGGCCCTCCTTGCAGTTTTCCTTTACCCATTTCAGCGCCCGCTGGAACTCATCCTGATCGTATATGCCTTCATCCATTCTTCTTATAAATTCAGACATATCTATATATTCATTTCTCATTCCCAGATAATCCTGGAAGAACTGGTCATTAACTATAGAACCGGCTATACCCATTGATACCGAGCCCATGGAAAGGTATGATTTTCCGCGCATTGTAGCTGCGGCCAGACCTGCTTTGACAAATCTCAGTATCTTTTCCTTAACATCCGCCGGGATGGAAGTATCATTTATATCCTGGACATCCTTGCCATATATGCCGAAAGCGGGCAATCCCTTCTGATTGTGCCCTGCCAGCACGGCTGCCAGATAAACTGCGCCGGGGCGCTCTGTTCCGTTGAAACCCCATACTGCTTTAGGAATAAACGGATCCATATCCATAGTTTCCGACCCATAACACCAGCAAGCGGTTACCGTCAGCGATACGCCAACTCCCTCACGCTGGAATTTATCGGCGCATTTAGCAGCCTCCGCAACTCCGCCGATGCAGGTATCAGCTATTACGCACTCAACAGGCAAGCCGTTGGGATGTCTCAAATTTTCAGAAATAAGCTTTGCGGCAGCTTTTGCCATATTCATCGTTCTTTCTTCAAGTGACTCTCTTACACCCCTGCGTCTGCCGTCAATAGTAGGACGTATGCCCACCTTCGGCATTGATCCGCCAAGTCTGTTCTGGGGTTGGTTTACCTTGATTCCGCTGACATTTGCCATATTAATAATCCTCCCTTTAATTTTGTGCAATCGTTTACAAAATAATGTATAAAATATAAACAATCACCTTTTACAGCAATTGGATATACCGGACAATATGATATTTATATACTGTTTTGTAGAAATTTCAGCTTATTATAGCCTTAAAATTATGAATTATCACCTTCATAAAATCGTATCCCATATCTTTATGCACACGATTACATGTATAATATTCTATAAACTTTTAAAAAATCCTTCAAAAATTTTTATAATTTACAAATTAAATTTCGAAATAGCCGAGGACAGCTCTGCCGATGTCCGGTTCAGGTCTTTTGCCAGCCTCGAAAGCTCCTCTGCGCCGGCGAGCTGCTCCTGTGCGCCGGCCGAGACCTCCTCCACCACCGCTGCGGATTGCTCCGCGGCCGCTGAAATCTGTCCCAGTGATTGCACAGACTTTATTCTGAGCTCAAGAACATCGTTCATTATGCTGTTCATATCCCCATGTGATGAGAAGATTTCCTCCATCCTCTCCCGTAGCGCCGCAAAGGCCTCCTCCGCTTCCGCCGCCGCAGCCAGCTGTTCCCTGATGATATCGCCGGAGCTTGACACCGCATCTGTGGTCATCTCCGTGGAGCCGGATATCTCCTTTATGATCTGTTCTATACTTATGGAAGCTTCCTTTATTTTATCTGCCAGGGTCCTCACTTCATTGGCCACCACAGCGAAGCCTTTGCCCGCTTCTCCGGCTCTGGCCGCCTCAATGGACGCGTTCAGGGACAGGAGATTTGTCTGGTTTGATATTTCAACTACCACACTGATAATGGTACTTATTTTTTTCATATTTGAATTCAGAACTTTTATATCTCCGGCTATTTTTCCGGAGATGGCGCTGGCGGCCTGCGAACGCTCATTGAGAAGTCTGAATGTATCGGAAGCCTCCTGGCTCAGCATTTTTGCCTCACCCGCTGTCCGGGATGCACAATTTATCAATTGGCTGCTGCGCTCTATCTTCTCCGACAGCTCATTCATATAAACAAGGCTCTCTGAGGCGTCACCAGCCTGTGAAGCCGAGCCTCTGGCGACCTCCTGCACGGAGACCGCGATTTGCCTGGAGGCGCTGTTTGCGACGCCGGAAGCCTCCTCCAGCCTTCCCGCCTTTTCCAGGACCTCCCGCGAGCTGCCGCCCACCTGCTCTATAAGCAGGCGTATCTGCGCCATCATCTCATTGAAGCTTTGTATTATCTGTGATATTTCAT
Organism: Bacillota bacterium; assembly: GCA_023397905.1. GTDB lineage: Bacteria > Bacillota > Clostridia > Acetivibrionales > DSM-1351 > Ruminiclostridium. Next base: position 83,983 of record JAEWSZ010000186.1, read on the forward strand.
CCCTGTGATCATCCCGGATATGAATATTCAAATTGCCCGCCTGAGCTTCCTGCATCAGCTTTTTCAGCCGTTTCAGGGGTGTTGCTATGCTGCCGGTTATGAGGAAAGAGATCAACACGGCGGCAGCCATACATGCGACTCCCAGCAGCAGAGTTGTTTTCCCGGCGCTTCCGGACTCCCTGTCCAGGTATGAATAGGGGATTGTGGCCGCCAGATACCATTTCTGGCTTTCCAGAGGCTTATATGCCACAAGCGCTTTCCCGCCGTTCACGTTTGCGGTAAAAGTACTGTTTTTTGCTTTTGATTGATTTTGTATATCCTTAAGGAATTGGCTGTCCGGGAAAGCTTTTCCTGCAGGTATTTTGGCATTATTGCTTGAGATGACCTTACCGGCTTCGTCAATGACAAAAATATCAGAGCCGTCTCCCAGATTTATGGATTTATATATTTTTGAAATATATGACTCCTTTACGGCCAGAATTATGGTCCCCAGCTTTTTGCCGGAAGCTCCGGACCTTATCTGCCTGCTTACAAATATGAGGTTGTTTCCCGCCGTGTCCGTATCAAGGCTGTATTTATAGCTGTATTTTTCCTTATCTGTATCGGCTATTATCCGCTCAAAATTTTCATTATTTATACTTTTTGCGCCAACCCCCACAGCATTGTCCCTGTCCACCAGTATTACGGCGGCGGAAATCTCGCTCATCTGGGACATTTTCTGGGATATTCTCTGCGAGATGCTGTTCATGGCGCGGTAATCATTTATTCCATCTTTGTTTATTTCGGTATTCAGGCCCTCCTGGACCTCTTTTGAGTCAATCAGGTCCAAAGCCGTATTTTCTATTTTAAGGAGATTTTCCGCAACTATTTCATGTTCCGCGGAAATGATCTGTTCCGAGTAGTTTTCTATTTTTGTATGTATATCCTTGCTGGATTTAATATAACTGATTGTTCCCACCAAGCCAAGAGGAATGAGAGATATCAAAAGGAATGAAATTATAAGCCTTGTCTGTATTTTTCTGTCCCTGATTCTAAAGTAGTTCTTCATTATAGCATAACCCTCCGTAACTCTTTAATACAATTCAATATAGCGCCTGCGCCGGAATGAATTTGTCCCGGGCTCACACAGCGCTGTTCAAATACATCCTCAATAAAACAAACAAGTGCCCTATTTACCAGGCACTTGTTTGTTTTCATATGTTTCCAGGGGAGTGGTTGTATATTAGTCGTATAATAAAGGTTTCATTTCTTCGCTGTCCACATTGGTCTTGTCATACCATTTGAATCCGGTATCAATATTCTTTTCAAGCGTTTCGCCCTTGACAGCTTTTACTGCGGCTTCAACGGCCTTATAGCCGATACCTACGGGATCCTGTGTAATAGCGCCGTACATTTGTCCGTTGCGTACTGCGTCTTTTTGGGCTTTACCGGCGTCATAACCTATGACGATCAGCTTGCCGTCCATTTTGGCTTCAATAACACCCTTGATGGCACCTGTTGCGGCGCCTTCATTTGTACCGAATATACCCTTGAGGTTTGGATGTGCCTGAATAATAGTTTTTGCAACGTCGGCAGCCTTGGCCTGGTCGGCTTCATACTGAATATCAACTATTTTAATATCAGGATATTTTGATTCTATCTGATTCTTGAAACCGTCACGGCGGTTTACACCCGTAAGACTTGTCTGGTCATGGCAAATAATTGCTATTTCGCCTTTGCCGCCAATTGCCTCAGCCATTTTGTCGGCGGCTTCGGCAGCAGCCTTCAGGTTATCGGTAGAACATGTGGTCACCGGAATATCGCTTTCCACACCGGAGTCAAACCCTATAACAGGGATACCCTTGTCTTTTGCCTGTTGCAGCAGGGGGATCACCGCCTGGCTGTCCAGAGCGGCAAGGCAGATAGCCTGCGGATTCTTTCCAAGTGCAGTCTGCAGCATTTCGATCTGCTTGTCGACCTGTGATTCTCCTTCAGGCCCTTCAAATGAAATTTCTACGTTCAAGTCTTTTGCAGCCTGCTCGGCTCCCTGCTTAACAGCCTGCCAGAACTGGTGCTGAAAACCTTTTGAAATAACCGGGATATAGATTTTTTCGCCTGAGCCGGACGGCGCCGCGGAAGCGGTACCGGTATCTGCAGATGCCTTATCCGAGGAACCGCAGCCTGCCGCAAATGACGCAATCATCACCAGGCATAAAAGAATACTTAACAGCCTTTTTGCTTTCATGAAAATCTCCTCCTGTAAAATTATTTTCTTAATATTAATCTTCAGGGTCTTGGCCCCGAGAGAAATATTTCAAGTAAGTCACCGGCAACGGTCAACTCTTGCGCTGTCTGAGTGTATCCGCAAATACGGCGAGTATTATTACTGCTCCGACCACAACCGTCTGCCATTCCTGAGCGACCGAAAGTATTCTCAGGCCGTTTGTCAGCACGCTCATGATGAATGCGCCGATGAAGGTTCCGAATATGGTTCCGGTGCCGCCGCTGAGAGATGTGCCGCCTATTACCACGGCAGCTATTGCTTCAAGTTCATAACCCGGGCCCAGAGCAGGCTGTGCCGAATTGATACGCGACGCCATGAGTATGCCCGCCATGCCGCAGAACAGGCCGCAAAGCATGTATATCAGCATCTTCCAATTGTTAACCTTTACACCTGAAAGGCGGGTAGCTTCTTCATTGCTCCCAAGAGCGAAGTTAAATCTTCCCAAAATGGTCTTTGACAGTATGAATCCTGCAATAATAGCTAAGATGAAGAATATGAGGACCGAATTCGGAATATCGAAGCCCGGTATTATTTTTCCCAAGACAGAACCCATTGCGATTTTTCCGAACAGCTCGGAATCATTGAAGTAAATAGGCTTTGTGCCGGTTATTATCAGCGAAAGGCCTTTTGTCACATTCATCATGCCCAGGGTGGCTATAAACGGCGGCAGCTTGAACTTCGCTATCAATACACCGTTAACCAGGCCGCACAGGCCGCCTGCTGCAATTCCGGCCAGGATTCCCAGAATGGTGTTTGCATGCCAATAGGTTATGAATACTCCCGCTATTACTGAAGAAAAAGTCATTACGGTACCTATTGAAAGGTCAATTCCTCCGGTGATGATTACGAATGTTACTCCCAATGCCAGTATGCCTATTACAGCCGTAGCCAGCATAATTCCCACCAGATTGCTGAAAGTAAAGAAATTTGGGGATAATATCGAAAAGACTATCAGTAATGCTATCAAGCTTCCCAGGGCAAATATCTTTTGTATTGCATCCGGATGGATCAAGGCTTTTCTCTGCTGCAAGACCCTGTTTATAATTTTTGCCTCCATTTTAACCTCCATGAGCCGCAATAACGGCAACAAATTTTTTAATAATATATACTCCCGTATCCGCTATTAAATCGCGTTGTTACGCAATGTGGCGTACTTCATGATCTCTTCCTGATTGGCTTCTGCGGCGCTTAATTCACCGGTGACCCTTCCTTCGCACATCACAAGTATACGGTGGCTCATGCGCAGGACCTCCGGCAATTCGGAGGATATCATTATTATGGATTTGCCCTGAGCCGCCAGATCGTTGAGAAGCCTGTATATCTCGCTCTTTGCTCCCACATCTATGCCTCGTGTGGGTTCGTCGAAAATCAATATATTACAGTCCTTTGTCAGCCATTTTCCGATTACCACCTTCTGCTGATTTCCCCCGGAGAGATTTTTTGTCTTCTGGTATATGCCCGGAGTCTTGATTTTCAGCGCATCTACGTAGTATTCGGCGGCCTCTTTGGTCTTTTTGCGCTTTACCCATCCCAGCGGTCCGAGAAATTTTGAAAAGGCGGCCATGGCGTTATTTGAATCAACGTCCATTCCAAGGGTCAGGCCATACCTCTTTCTGTCCTCGGACAGATAGCCTATGCCGCATTTAACCGCGTCGCTCGGAGTTTTGATATTCTTTTTCTTACCGGCGATATATATATCTCCCGAATCCAGTTTGTCGGCCCCGAATATGGCCCTGGCCACTTCCGTGCGTCCTGCGCCCATAAGACCGGCAAAGCCGAGGATTTCACCTTTTTTCAATTTAAAGCTCACATTTTTTATAGCTGAGCCCCTGTTGAGATTTAAAACTTCGAGAACTGTTTCATTGCTGATGTTGTCAGGGATTTCAGGCGATGATTCAAATATGGTCCTGCCCACCATCATATTTATTATTTCTTGGATGGTCACATCCTTCATATCCCTTGTATCAATGTAGCAGCCGTCCCGCATTACCGTTACGCGGTCGCAGACCTTCTTGAGTTCGTCCATTCTGTGGGATATATAGACTATGCCCACGCCTTTTTCCCTCAATTCTTTAATTATCCGGAATAATTCATCTATTTCGGATTCTGTGAGGGCAGCTGTTGGCTCATCCATGATCAGCACCTCTGAGCTGTGTGATACGGCCTTTACTATCTCAACCATCTGCTGCTTTGCCACAGTCAGATCGGAGATTTTGGTACGGGGGTCGATATCCAGATGGATCAGCTCCAGCATTTCTTTGGTTTTCCTGTTGATTTCCTTCTCGTCCAGCAGAAATCTGACTCCCCTGGCCCGCGGTTCGCGGCCAATAAAAATGTTTTGTGCCACAGTAAGATGCGGCATCAGGTTCAATTCCTGATGGATAATACTTATTCCCAGTCCCTGGGCCGCCTTTGGATTGGTTATTTCAACCTCTTTCCCCTTGTACATGACACGTCCGGAATCTTTGGAGTACACTCCGGTTAAAACTTTCATCAAGGTTGATTTTCCGGCTCCGTTTTCGCCTATCAAGGCGTGCACTTCCCCCGAACGAAGTTCAAAACTTGCTTTATTCAACGCATGAACTCCCGGGAACCTTTTATCGATCTCTTCCATTAAGACCAGAACTTCATTCTTTTCCGCTGCCATCATTTCACCCACCTTCTATGCTCTAATTATAGGATGGGGCCGGACGGTTTTTAATCGAAAAAATTACTTTTTTGGTTGAATAATTTACTTAGTTGTAAAAGTGTGCCCATCTCAGCCGGATGCGCCGGACAAAAAAGAGAGGCTGCAAAATAATGCATTTGCAACCTCTCTTTGAACTGTGCTTTACTTGGAGTAGCTTTCATCTACGAAGGGAAACAGCAGTTTCTGATTTTCCGGAGTGAACATGTTGTCCTTGGTTATCAGCTCGGAGCCTGTGTTTATGTGGCTTTGAACCTTTTCTCCCTTTAGCAGCTTCACAGCGGTTTCAACTCCCAGATATCCCATGTTAAAAGGCTTCTGGACCGCCGTGGCCTGCATGGTGCCTTCTTCTATAAGCTTGATTTCCTCAATACTGCTGTCAAAGCCTACCAGCTTCACCTTTCCTGCCAGCCCCATTTCCTTTATGGCCCTTGCGGCGCCCAGCGTGGAAGGTTCGTTCAGTCCTATTACCCCTCCGATATCCTTCTCTTTTGTCAGCATTTCCGTTACTATTTCATAGGCCTTTTGCGGGGAACCGTTGCAGAAATATGTCTCACCTATAAGTTCCTTGGGCAGGTTGGCGGACAGGCCGGCCCTGACTCCGGCCTCTCTCTCAATGGCCGTTGTCGTTCCCTTTACATGGCTTATTATGATCACCTTTGTATTCCTGGCGATCAGATTGCTCAATTCCTGTCCGGATTTCCTGCCGGCTTCGTTGTTGTCGGTGGCTATAAAGCTGGGCGAGATATCGCTGTTGATGGCCGAGTCTATGGTTATGAGCTTGATTCCGTTCTTTTTGATTTTCTCGGCCACAGGCACCAGCTTGTTGTAGTCTATGGCAGCCATTACGATGGCGGACGGCTTTGTGTCAATGATCTGCTCTAAAATCCGTATCTGGTCATCCACATCGCTTTCGTCCTGGGGGCCGGTTATTTCTGTCTTTACGTCAAATTCCCTTGAAGCCGCCTCTATTCCCGCCCTTACCACCTGCCAGAACTGTACGCTTTTATCCATGGTTTTAAATACTATGACTACTCTGGTATTTTTGCCGAGGCTTTTTTCGGATATGGCGTTGTACAGCAAATAGGAGCTCAATAAAATAACCGCCGCACCCATAATAATAAATGTGATTTTTAATATCTGCTTCAAAATATCACCCCTATTCCAGTATTGGAAGCCTGATGTTGGCAGTGGTGCCTTCATCCGGCCTGCTTATGAACTCAAGCCCGTAATTTTCACCGAAATATATTTTTATTCTTTCATTTACATTTTTAACTCCCACTCCGCTGCCGCTTTCAGACCTGGCGGCGGATTTTAAAATGTTCTCAACCTCTTCGCTGCTCATGCCCACTCCGTTATCTATTACCTGGAGCAGAATGCAGTCTCCGACCACCCCTCCGGTTATTCTGATGACTCCCGTACCTTCCTTGTTCTTGATTCCGTGATAGATCGCGTTTTCAACCAAGGGCTGAAGGAGTATTTTTAGAGTCCTGTATTTCAGTATATTTTCATCCACGTCTATCTCAAAATCCAGCTTGTCCCTGTAGCGCATCTTCTGAATTGTCAGATAGCTTTTGATATGCTCTATTTCATTTCTGATGGTGATGATCTCCTCTCCCTTGCTGATACTCAGCCTGAAAAGCTTTGCCAGGGAGGAAGTCATCATGACCACCTCGTCGCACTTCTTGCCCTCCGCCATCCAGATGATGGAATCCAGCGTGTTGTACAGAAAATGCGGATTTATCTGGGCCTGGAGAGCCTTTAATTCGCTTTTGCGTTTCAGCTCCTGCTCCTTCAGATTTTGAAGCATAAGCTCCTTGATCTTTGCTATCATTATATTAAAGGCCTTGCTCAGTTCCCCTATTTCATCGTCGCTTTCTATATTTACCTTGATGTCAAAATTGCCTTTCTCAGCTTCGTTCATTGAGGATTCAAGGATTTTTACCGGCTTTGAGATCCTTCTCGACATAAATATGGCCAGAATTATGGCAATAAGCAGGCACACCGTGCCCCCGGACAGATAATAAAGCTGCATCTGCTTTTTATTTCCCACAAGCTCATTTACATAGGTCACTCCTACCGTCTTCCAGCCCGTATTCATGGAGGTTTTCACGGTGTATATCCTTTTTTCGCCGTTTTCATTTGCTATGAAGCTGCCGTTGGAGGTTTCAAGCACCCGGCTTATGTCCTCATTCTTAAGCTTGCTGTAAACCAGTTGCTGCTGCGGGTGATACACCATATTGCCCTGTGAATCCACAATAAATATATATCCCCTTTTACCCAGCTTTATTTTGCTGCACATACTGCTGATTACGTTAAAATTCAGATCCACCAGCATAACGCCTATGCTTTGCTCATTGTCATAGCTTTTTATGCTCCTGCTCAGGGATACCACCCAACGGTACTCGTCCTGGAACAGATTCTGGACATGGGAGGAGGAGATCACCGCCTCGCCGTTTGCATTCAATGCGTTACGGTACCAGCTCTGGTCCCTGATATTGATATTCTTATTTATTTTGGTCTCCACCTTCTCGGATATTACATTTCCGTTATTCCCGAATACCACAATGGAGTTTATATCGTTTCTGGAGCTTAAAATAGAGCTCATGAGATTGTTTATCTTTTTCTCCAGGGACAGCTCCCTGGTTTTGTCCTTCGATATGTCATCTGCAAGGTATTCTCTCAGGTCGCTGTTGTAAAAGACCATGTGGGATATGTTTTCCATATTGGTAACATAGGAATCTATATAGTCGTTGACCTGGGAAATGAGCTGCGCCGTATAGTCCTTGGAATTGATCTCCAGAGAATCAAAGGCCAGGTAATAAGCCATCAGCGCTATTATGAGTATTGTAATGACTATGAGATACATAAAGGCCGCTATTATGTTTGCCTGTATGCTTCTGAATTTTAGTTTGCCCAATCTGAACATTTTTCCAGGATCCACCATATCAGTTTTCCCCTTTAACGGCTATACGGTATTCTGTGGGTGTGGTTCCGGCCATTCTCTTAAACACCATGCTGAAATAGTGCGAATCGCCGTATCCGATTTTTTCCGCGATTTCATACGTCTTCATATTTGTGCTCTTCAATAATTCCATAGCCTTCTCTATGCGCACCCTTGATAAAAATTCAATAAAGGTCTCCCCTGTGGAATTTTTGAATATCAGGCTGAAATAGCTGGTGCTGATGAGAAGATGCTTGCATATGGAATTCAGCGATATGTCCTCATCATTATAATTGCCATAAATATATTCTTTAGCCTTAATAACAACATCCTCGCAAAAATCGTTCCGCTTCGCCGCTACAGACCCGCATATCTCCCTGCAGACCCTGTTCAGCCAGACCTTCATATCCTCAGGAGTCTTCAAAAGATATATTTCTTCAAAGGGACTTGACGTATTTTTGAATATTTCCGCGGAAGGTATGTCCATCTCATCCAGAAGATTTAGCAGTGATACTGTGAGCTGCTGGATGTATACATGGCATTTGTGCATGGACACGTAGCCTTCTTCCAGATATCTGATGATTTTGTCTATGATATCGGAAATTTTGACGCTGGACCCGGTTTTTATCTCCGAAATCAGCTCTTTATCCAGCTTTCTATTGTAAATAACGGAATTTCCTGCATTCCTTTCCATGTCCAGAACGCTGATGACCTGGTTTTTTCCCAGGAGAAAGCGGTAGTCCAGCGCAGACAGGGATTTTTCATAGGAAAAGGCTATGTCCTCAAGATTGCAGCCCATAGAGCCGAGGCCCACGGTAACTGTAAATCCCAGATATCTTTCAATGGACTGTTTGATATCCTCCGCAATTTTAACCGACCTTTCATACAGATCCTCTTTGGTACTGCCTGCCAGGATAATAACAGTCCCGTCATTGCGGTTCTGAAATACAAGCGAGTCGTCATTGCCAGCGGCTATTTCTTCTGAAATATTGAATACGGCAAAGGGAAACAGCTGATTGTCCACACCGGGCTCAAGCTCGGGAAGAGCGGAATAGTCGTCGATATCAACTACCATTGAAATAAAATATTCCCCCGACAGCCTTATATTAAAATACTGAAGCTTTTCCTCCAGCTCCCGCTTGCTTGTATTGCCGCAGATCAGCCTGTTCAGAAATCTTTCCTTTAAAAGCGGAAGGCTTTCCCGCAGCTGTATTTTCAATCTGCTTATGTCTTCTCTCTCTTCTTTTTCGGCATCGAGATCACTTTTTATCTTTGACAGGACTTTTTTAAGCTCTGCGGAGGTTATGGGCTTCAAAATGAAATCATAGGCCTTTAGCTTGACCGCCTGCTGGGCGTAGCCGAATTCCTCAAAACCCGTGAGTATGACAATCCTCATATGGGGATATTTTTCAGAAATATACCGTGAAAGCTCCATACCGTCCATAAACGGCATGCATATATCCGTCAGGACCACGTCCGGAAGCAGCCTGTCAACAGCCTCTACGGCTTCAAGTCCGTTTTCACAGTCCCCCACCAGCGAATATCCCTGGCCGCCCCAGTCTATATTGTCCCTTATGCCCTCTCTCACAACCGCCTCATCGTCAACAATCAGTATTTTATACATTTTGCCTCCTGTAGTAAATTACCCAATTTTGATCAGATCAGTTTTTAGCCGTATAACCTGAGAAAATTCCAGTTCTTCGTTTTTCAGTTTTTCCAGAAGCATCTGGGCCGCCCTGCTTCCCATCTCCATCATGGGCTGGGATATAAGTCCTCCTCCGTAACCCAGAATGGATGCCAGATCCATGTCGTCAAAGCCTGTTATGGACACCTGCCTGCCGACGGTATCCTTATGCTCCACCAGATATTTGGTGGCTCCCACATTCATATAATAATTGGTGATAAAAATATGTGTAGGAGGATTTTCACCTTCCATGAGCTCCTTCATTTTTTCATACCCGCTCTGGACATGAAAATCCCCGTATTTTATGATTTCCTCTTCAATGGGGATACAGTAGTCATTTAAAGCCCTTCTGTAGCCCTCGTCCCTCTCTTTTGCAGGGGTGATCCTGATATCTCCTCCTATGTAGCCTATCCGCCTGTGACCCAGGCTTATAATGTATTCTATGGCTGAATAGGTGCCGTTTATATTGTCGGCCAGAACCGCTTCTGTGGTAAAATTGTCCACCAGTCTGTCCACCAGTATGGACGGTATGTTCATGGTATTAAGCCTGTTGTAGTGGGCTCCTTCATTGGTGGCGGGTATGATGATGACGCCGTCCACGCATTTCTCGCACAGGAGCTCCAGCCTGGCCTGTTCCTCTTCAATACTTTCATTGGAGTTGCAGATAATGAGGCTGTAACCCTGCTTTTTGAGCTCATCCTCCACTCCCTTTGCAATTGTCATATAAAATACATTGGACAATTCGGGACACATAAATCCGATGGTATAGCTTTTATTAGTCTTCAGGCTCCTGGCAATGCCGTTCACCTTATAGTCAAGCTCTTCAAGGCATTTCATCACTTTTCTTTTAGTTTCATTGCTTATCCTGGGATCATTGTTTATAACACGTGAAACAGTAGCAGTTGATACTCCTGCAAGTTTTGCTACATCTTTTATAGTGACCGCCATATTGTTTACATTCCTCCAATATATGAAGTGTGCCATGCCGGCGCACCAGCAAAAAATAATGTTTACACTAGGTCCTGATTTTCATTGCAAACGATTACATTTACATTATATACTCATAATGGACAGGTTTCAATACAAGGGCATAATTACAATAAATGTATTTCATACTGTTTTATATGAATAATGTTTAACACGGCAAATGCCCCGATAACACTACAAATCAGGGAATTATAAAAAACTACCCAAGTAGTGTTGACAATTCCAAACGACTGTAGTAGTATGTAAGTGTCGACGAAACTACTTCAGTAGTTAGGAGGATATTAATATGGAAATCAAACTGTTTGATTCCGAACTTAAGATAATGGATGTTCTTTGGAAAAATGGAGATATGACTGCCAAACGCATCTCCGATATTCTCAAAGAGCAGGTTGGCTGGAACATGAACACCACCTATACACTTATTAAAAGATGTATGGGAAAAGGCGCAGTTGAGCGCAGGGAGCCAAACTTCCTATGCCATGCCCTGATCCCAAAAGATCAGGTACAGGAGCAGGAGACAACAGAACTTATAAACAAGGTATTTGACGGCTCTGCCGATTTGCTTTTCGCTTCTTTGCTGAACAGGAAAAACCTGTCCGCGAGGGAAATTGAAAAACTGAAGAAGCTTGTCAACAGCCTGGAATGAGGCGGTAAATATGAATATTTTTCAAATGAGCATTTCTGCGTCTGCGATGATTGCGGCGGTTGTAATGATACGTGCCCTTGCCCTTCACAAATTGCCCAAAAAGACGTTCCTTGTCTTGTGGGGCGCCGTGATTTTCCGCCTGCTTATCCCGTTCTCCATTCCATCCCGTTTCAGCTTTTACACGGGAATCAATATGGTAAAGGGCATGTTTGCAGAAAGGGCATCTGTATCCTCTTCTGCCAGAACACTTGGCGTCTCGGCTATGTCAGGTGTGCCTGGTACTGGAATATCTGCTGAAACCGGCATGCCAGCCATATCTATTCCGGCAGTTGAATTTGTTTGGCTGGCTGTGGCATGCACCTGTGCACTGTTTTTTATTTTGGCCTATATCAAGTGCCGCAAGGAGTTCAAAACATCCTTGCCTGTGGAGAATGGTTTTGTATCGCTTTGGCTGCTGGAACACTCCCTGCGCCGGCCGGTACAAATACGGCAGAGTGATCGTATTAAGGCTCCGTTGACCTATGGCATATTTCGCCCTGTGATACTTTTCCCCAGAAAAACCGACTGGACTGACGAAACAAGGCTAAAAGTCATCCTTGCCCATGAGTTTGTGCATATCCGGCGCTTTGATACGTTGACCAAACTGGTGCTGACCGCTGCTGTTTGTGTGCATTGGTTCAATCCCTTTGTGTGGATAATGTATGTGCTGGCGAACCGTGACATTGAATTGTCCTGTGATGAGACCGTAGTGCGGACATTCGGGGAAATAATAAAATCCGCTTATGCCATGACTCTCATTGAACTGGAAGAAAAGAAAAGCCACTCGTCCCCTCTTGTGAACAATTTTAGTAAAAATGCTATTGAAGAAAGGATTGTGTCCATTATGAAAATGAAAAAAACTTCCCTTGTTGGAACATTGCTTGCGCTCACCCTGATCCTCGGAACAACAACTGTATTTGCCACTAATGCATTGACAGTAAATAAGCCACGGACGGATAATGTCCATACCACAAGCGGTACCGCCTCAGCCTCGGTTACTTCCTATACCGATGAATCCGGTAAAACCAGAATAAGCGAAGATAACGGAAAAACCTGGATCAGCGAGGAGGATTTCCGAAAAGCACATCCCACTCCTAACGTTGTCTGGTGGACCTATGATGAGTATAAAGCCTGGCTGGAACAGGAAAAGATTAATCTGCAAACCATGATAGGAGAAAGATCCTGGAACCAAACCGATGGCTGGTATGTCTGGACTCAGGAAACTGTAGATGAAACCATAAAGATGTATGAAGGACTTCTGGAAGACATCAAAAATGGTATGAAGCTGTCCAGGACCATAGACGGCAGTGAGGGAACAATCATGATGGGAGGGTCTTACTACCCCGGAGAAATAGCTGCAGCCTCCAGGTTTGAAACGTTTATCATAAATGACAAAGGAGAAGAAATTCATTTCGGCCCATATGACACCAGAGAAAAATTGCTTGCCGAAGTACAGCCCTATTGTGAAGCACAGGTAAAATCGGGAAATATGTCTCAGCAAGAAGCCGATGATATCTTGAACAAGTACAGGAATTAGTTGACTCTTCTTTGCAGCTGTACTGCGGAAGTATACGCTCATAATCCGGCTAATATGATAAATCAGGCCGGATTATGCCAAACGGCAGTTTTGAGATCAAAAATCAAAACCGCCGTTTGTATCCGGTAAGAGTTCAAAAACCAGTTAATATTTAATTAAATTTTGGTCATGTTATTTTTCATGATAATCCTTCTCGCTGAAATCACCGGTAACAAAATAGGAAGCTTGCGATCTGACAAGGAGCTGCTGCTCTTCATCATAGATCTCTCCCACTGCTCTCATAATGGTTTTTCCGTTGCTGATGACCCTGCCAACCGCTGAAAGGGTACTTCCTACTTCCACATTTTTTATATAGCTGATGTTCATATCGACAGTTACTACGCGCTTTCCCATCGTTATGCAGGAAACCCCCATTGCCACATCAGATATTGAGGCAAAAGTACCTCCATGTACAAAACCGTACATATTGCAATGTTTATCAATAATTTTTGTTTGATATATAATTTTCCCTTCTTCTATTTCAACCACCTTAAGGTCGAGAAATTTTTCCAGAATAGGCGTTTTATAAATTTCCTTTAAATAATTTTCTACCCATAAAATGTACTCTTGCGGCATAATGTGTCCTCCAATAAAATTCTTCAGTTATTCAATACTATATCGGAAATTCATTGAAGATTCAATCGCTGCAGAAATATACACCTGCTTATAAAAATAATACCACTCAATTTAACCGCGCCTGATAACGGGTTCCATAGCCGGCGGCGGCAAAAGCCGGCAGCTTGACGCTACCGGCTTTTTGATCTCATCCTCTATGTAATTATGATCTTCAGCATATATAGATTTATGTAAACTTATTTACACTGATATTTAGCCTTGGTTGCTTCTCCACCGCGGATATGCCTTTCTGCCTTATTCTCCTCAAGTATCAATCTCACATCATTCATCAGCATAGGATTTATTTTTTCCAGTCTTTCAGTTACATCCTTATGCACCGTGCTTTTACTGATTCCGAACTTTTTAGCCGCATACCGTACCGTTGTCTTTTTTTCGATGATATAATTCGCGAGCTCCAAAACCCGTTCTTCTATATATTCCTTCAACCATATACCCCCCCTTTAATAAGGCAATATTAAGAATGACCATATAATAAAACCTGCTTTATAGAGGGCTATTATTTAATCATTCCTTTTGTACAATACAAGTAGGCAAAGTCAATTACAGTTATGCGCTCAGGTTGAAGATTTTAACCGTAATTGACCTATAAAGCTACACAGGCAATGTCTACAGTGTATATATATGCCTTATGGGTTGGGGTTATGAATATATAAAAACAAAATTTGTCTAATATTTTATCAGTTGGAAAACTGCCGGTTCCTTATTTTGAAAGTTCGTGCCATGTTTGCTTTCCGTTTACCGTCCGTTTACTTTTGTTTTTTATAATCTGTCTGAAACTACCGAGAAAGTATTTTAATGCCCACAGAAAGGAAAAAACACATGAACCGGACACCCGTAGTACAATTGCAACATGCAACAAAGAGAATTGGAAACAGGAATATCGTGAACGAGCTTTCTTTTGAGGTTCCAGCCGGGGAGGTATTCGGCTTTTTAGGCCCTAATGGAGCTGGAAAGACACAACCGCGCCTACAGGCGGCACAGGGCTTGGTATGGCGATTGTGAAACAGATAGTAACCGCACATCAGGGCACCGTAGATGTAAAAGGCAAGATAGGGCATGGAACATCGATTATAATACGCTTGCCACACAGTCAAAATACACAGTAAAACACACCTGTTACCCTTGCTGTTCCATCCCCTTGACCTTTAGCGGAGATCCCGGGATCTCAATGCCGTTTATCGACAGGATGAATTCGGCAAACATGGAATTTGCCCAGCTGAACCAGGGCCTGGTGAAACTGTCCGGGTTATCCGCGTTCACGCTCTCATGCATAAGGTTTGTTCCTGCGTCTATTACCTTGAAAAGCTCATATATCTCTTTCCGTTCCCAAGGGTCCAGGGCCGTCATTCCCTGTACGGCCAGTGCTATGGGCCAAACATGGTTTTCAGGAGTATGCGGGCTTCCGATACCTTTTACGGCTCTTCCTTCATAATAATACGGATTGTCCTTACTCAGCAGCATGCGCCTGGTATTTAAGTAAATGGGATCGTCCGCCGCCCCGTATCCGAAATAAGGTATGGCCAGCAAGCTGGGCACATTGGCGTCATCCATCAGGAGGTAATTCCCCAGCCCGTCCACCTCATATGCGTATACTTTGCCATGTGCCTCGTGCTCCACAATCCCGTGTTTCCGGATACCCTGATCGATCTGGGCGGCCAGCTGGTCTGCCAGTTGTCCAAGCATTCCGTCGTCAAAAATCTTTTGTGCGATCTCAGACATATACCCCAGGATAACTACCGCAAACATATTGGAAGGTATCAAATATCCGTATCTGCATGCATCGTCGCTTGGACGGAAGCCCGACCATGTCATGCCGGTGACTCCCACCGGATTTCCAAGCCCTCCGCATGGCAGAGTCTCATAAACGACCCGGTCCTCCTGGTCCTCATCCCGCTCAAAACGGTATTCTGAAGCCACCCCGTGGAGCTGTTCGGTTCTGAACACATTTATTATTGTATGGCAGGCCTTCCTGAAGTCCTGGTCCAGGTGATCTGTCCTGCCCGAGCTTTTCCAGAGCAGGTATGCCAGCTGTACCGGATAGCACAGGGAATCCACCTCATATTTTCTCTCCCACACCTCGTCCTTCATATGGGTGTGGTCCTCCATAAAATGCGCTCCCGTAGGACCGTCATTGAAGGCGTTGGCATAAGGGTCCGCCAGTATCTGTTCCGCCTGCTGCCTGACAACTCCGGAAATCAGCCTGTAAATAGCCTCATCCTCACGAGAAAATATCACCAGCGTCCGTACCTGTGCTGCGGAATCTCTCAGCCACATGGCCGGGATGTCGCCTGAGATCACAAAGGTCCTGCCGTCCGGTTTGGGATTCAGAGTGGTCTGAAACGTGTTTTTGATGCCGTTTTCATAGAGCAGATAAATCTTTTCATCATGCCTGTATACTTCTTTCATCCATTCCAGATGCTTTTGCATGGAAGCCGTGAGTTCACGCATTATGGGTTCACCTTTCTGTCATATATTTTTGCCGGAGCATAATTTGAAAACAAATTCCACACTTCTTCGGCGCCGTAGCCTGCTCCGTAGCAGCCATAGCCCGTTGTGGAAAGGGCTCCGGTACAGTTGGCCATTTTCATGCAGTCCACCAGTGACATATCCCTGTAAATGCCGAAAATCAGGCCTGCCATAAAGTTGTCCCCTGCTCCCGTGGTATCCACCGCTTTGATTCCGTCGGGTATCCCCACCTGGATGATGCGGTCCCCTTCCATTGTCATGCAGCCCTTTTCACCGCAGCTCACAATCACATGGCCGGTATACTCCGCCAGCACCCGCAGACTGTCCTCAACAGATGAGGCTCCGGTCATCTTCATGGCCTCCTTGTGGTTGGGAGTGAAGTAATCCACATATTTCAAAACCTCCCGGTACTTTTCAATGCTCAGATCCTCAGACCATCCCGTATCAAAGACGACTGTGCTTCCGTTGGCTTTGAGCCGCGGTATAAGCCCAAGATTCTGTTCCATTGCAAACACCACTTTTGAGCTCTTCAACCGCTCAATGAGAAAATCATCGCCGTATTGGAAAGCTCTCGGATCATTCTTTGAAACGAAACTCCTGTCCTTCTCCAGTGAAATAACAGCCGTAGACATGACAGGATCGTAATCCTCGGCTTCCACGATTTCGATTTCCGCGATCCCATGCTCCTTCAGCATTCTGTATGCCAGCTCTCCGTGGGGGGAACCGGACTTTTTGACAATTACTCTGCAGGCCACGCCCAATTTGGTCAGTATAATTGGATACGCCAGCGTTCCCCCGCCCAATTGAAGATCAAAACTCCGGCTCATGGCTTCCTCCCCAACACCGGGAAGCTCCGCTACGCCGCCGAAAATAAAGTCCAGGCTCAATTGTGCCGCAAAAGTCAGCTTATCCACTATTGCCACTCTCCTATATAGTCTTTATACCTCTCCAGATATGCATCCAGAAGCTTTGAGGCGATGGGATAGGAATTTACCTGCGGATGCAGCATAAGCGCTTTTACCGCCAGCTTTTTATCCCTGTTTTTAATGGCCAGAACAGTCTGGCGCTCAAAATATTTAATAGTTCCGATCAGGTTTTTCTGCAATTCGTCGACATTTTCCACCTTTACGGGAACTACTTTCCCCTTTTCTATTATACAGGATATTTCCACTACGTCTCCGTCTTTCAGAAAATCAATAGCTCCGTTATTTGGCACAGAAAGCACCATCTTTATCCGTGTCCCGCTTACGTAGGCCTTGATAAATCTCAATGCAACGCCTGCGTATCCGCCGTCGTCGGCTTCGTTTACAAACTCTTCAAGAGTAGGTATGGATTTGGTGGCCTTTCTGAAGGTACCTGATTCTATGGCAAAATATTGGTCTTCCCTCTCATAGTAGTGCCTGATAAATACGTTGAAAGCCTCCTCTGGCTGGGTTTCTATATCCAATTTCTTCAACTGTTCTATCATCCTGTTGTTTATTTCCAGAATAGTCTCACCGCGTGTTTTATCATTGTTGATGATGGATTCCACAGCCTGGTCCCTGTAATAATAAAAATACAGGTATTCGTTGGGCAGATCCCGGTTTCCCACCAGTTTGACCACATCATCGTCAAAATACCGCAGTTCGGAATTCATATAAATGCTCCCGTCGGACATAAGCCTGTCATAGACATCTTCCCCTTTGAGCTTAAAGTCCCTGAACCAGGATAAATGATTCAACCCGAAGCATGTCATTTTAAAATCCTTTTCCTCCGCTCCCAGAAATTTCAAAAGCTGTTTTTCAAATCCGCTGGGCGCATCGCAGATGCCATACGCAAAATCAAAGCCCTCGTCACGAAGGGCTTGCGTTACAATACCCGATGGATTTGTAAAGTTAAAGAGCAAAACATTTTCTTTTGAATATTTTCTGACCTGCCGGCACAGTTCAATGAGTACAGGAACCGACCGCAGCGCCATGGCGAAGCCGCCTGCCCCTGTCGTTTCCTGACCCAGGACCCCCAGATCCAGCGCCGTCCTTTCATCAAATACACGGCTCTCATCACCGCCGCTCCGTATGGTGGTTATAATAAAATCCGCATCCCTTACCGCTTCAACCACATCCATGGTTATATCAAATTTTATATCCGGATTGATCTTCTTGGCCACATGCCGGCTTATCTTCCCGAATATGGACAATTTCTCAGAATTGTCGTCCATAAAAATTATTTCATCAACACCAATTTCAGTTGCGTTCTTTACCAATGATTTTGCCAGAAAAGGTGACCTGACACCGCCGCCTCCAATAACCGCAAGTTTCATAATGTATTACCTCCGTCAGTTTATTCAACCGTTTTTTCCCATAAATTAAATGTTTTAATACTAAAAAAATCATTGCTTCTCAACTACCATAGTTCTGCTGATCAGATCGTGCAGCGCCTGTTTCTTCGGATTGACCACAGGAAAGAGCAGAAAGAGAATCAGGGCAAAGTAATTGATTCCGGTAAACAGCACCGCCTTACAAAGCTCTCTTACCAGGAGCATTCCCCTGTGATCAGGATTTTCAGACATTGAAACAGCGCGGATGCGCATAAGCCTTTTGCCTATGGACTGTCCCGTCCACACAAACACAGGAAATGTAACCGTCAAAATGTAACAATTTATAACCGCTACCGGTTTTGCATACTTAAACCCGGAATTCATCAACGAATTGTACGTTGCAAAGTATACGATGCCCACAAGCACCCCATCCACACAGGCTGCAAAAAAACGTTTTATAATTACCGAATCTCCCATGACAGTACCAATACGCATATTATTCATACCTATCCTTTTACCGCGCCTGTAATGGAATTAATAAAATATTTCTGCATGGAAACAAACATGATCAAAATAGGTACTATTGAAATAGTTGCCCCCAGCATCTTCACCGGCGCATAAGTCCACATGGCCGCCTTTGGGTAAATAGCCGCCAGCGCCACCTGCAGCGTGTATTTATCCACCGAGCTTGTAACGATAAGATTCCATAAGTATCCGTTCCAGTAGTTCATAAATGTGATGATTGAAATGGTCGCAATTATGGCCTTACAATTTGGCACAACCAGTGAGAGAAAGATTTTAAACTCCCCGCAGCCGTCAATACGTCCCGACTGTATGATTTCCGTAGGAAAGTCCATAAGGGTCTGTCTTGCCAGAAACGCGGTATATGTGGAATATATTCCGGGAAGTATGATGGCGAAAAGGCTGTTGTAAAGGTTCAGCTTCATGATGATCTCAAACTGCGGGATCATAGCAGCCGCGCCACCCATGAACATGGTCACCACAAATACGTTGAAGAATGCCTTTTTAAACCTGAAATCAAATTTTGCAAGGGCATAACCCATAAAGAGGTTTACCAGCACCGACAGAACTGTTCCCACAACAGATACAAAAAATGTGTTTAAAAATACCCTGACCACATTGAATGAAGCGTCGATAAGCTCATAATTCTTGCCGGTATTGCTTCCCGGCAGCCAGCTGAACAGAAATTTAACCAGGGTGGGAGAATCAAAGGTGGATCCGTAAACCATCCAGTACAAAGGATACACCGTGAGGACCAGGATCAAAATCAGGAATAAATACTTAAGCGCTTTCAGCGGTAAATTATATAAATTTCTCATTCTCAGTCTCTCTCCCTTCCCAGATTGAATTGTATAAATGCTATTACTATAGTGATCAAAGATACGATGTAGCTCATTGCTGAGGCATAACCGAAATTAAACTGCTTCCAGGCCACTGTATAAATCTCCAGAGACGGTGTAAAGGTTCCGAAATTCGGACCTCCCTGCACCAGCAGCTGGCTTTCCGCAAAGAGGTTCAGGGTGCCGCTCACAGTCATTACGATTGTGAAGATTATGGGATTTTTCATAAGAGGAACGGTAATCCTGAAAAATTGCTGTATCTTGCTGGCGCCGTCTATGTCCGCCGCCTCATATACATCCTCCGTTATGCTCTGCATGGACGCAAGGAAGATGACCATATTATATCCCAGCCAGCGCCAGATTATCATAATCGAAATGACCCACTTGGCGCTTGTAGGATCCGAAAGCCATTGTATAGGCGAAATGTGCAGCCTGGTGAGAATTTCATTTACCACGCCGTCGTTTGACAAAAGAATCCTGAACAGCATTGTGTAGGCAACAGCATTGGTTACATTGGGCAGGAAAAATGCCGTTCTGAAGCCATTTCTAAATCTCGTCGTTCTGGAATTCAGCATATGCGCCAGAACAAGGGACATGAAAATCATAATGGGCGCATGCATCAGAAATATTATAAATATATTTTTTAGGCTTAAAAGGAAAACGTGATCCTTAAAAGCTTTTAAATAGTTTTCGATTCCTATGAAAGATGTAGCTTTTGATCCTACCTTTTCCTGAAAGCTGTATATAAAGCTGGCAATGATAGGATAGGCGCCAAACACACCAAAAAGCAGAATACCCGGAGCCATAAAGAAATATGGCGCATTCTGGGGAGTTATTCTTAAACTCAACTTTTTCATGCTGCATCTCCTTTCTCTTATGGGCTTAAATTCTAATGGATTGTAAAATCAATGGGAGCAAAAAAGCTCCCATTGTATTCAATTTCTATTCTTTTATTATTGATTTTGAATCAGCTTAATATTCTTTAACTGTGAGTCCTGTCTGTGCGGCAATAGCATCCGCGGTTTCTTTCAACAGATCCTTTGCGCTCTTGTTGGTGCCGGCCTTAACCGTATCAACCAGAGTGTTTCTGAAAATTTCTTTTGCTGATGAATAAAATTCGTTTACATAAATAGGAGGAGTCTGTGCCGAAGAATCACTCAGCAGCTTCCATATAGGCTGCCCGCCATAGTAATCCACGCCGGCTTTGACTTCATCCAGATCTACCGCAGGCAGATACCCCGGCATTAACCCGTTTTCCAGTGCTATTTTCTGGGAATCCAATTCTGTGGCAATGTACTTGCCTATTTCATATGCGGCATCCTTTACCTTTGAGGATTCAAGTATAAAGAAAGAGCTTCCTCCGTTGTTTGCCGAATTTGTATAACCTGCTTCGTTCTTTATCTTTGGCATTGGAACCAGTGTGACCTTGCCCTTTAAATCTGTCTGAACAGGCATGTCTTCACCTATTGACCAGGCGGGTTTCAACATTGTCGCAACCTTTCCCTCACCAAACTTGGCTCCGTCCTCCATTACCTTGTCGGAAGCATTTACCGACTGGAGTTTCATATATTTATCAACAGCTTCTACAACCTTGGGATTCAACAGGTCTATATTGCGGTCGGCGTCAAATATGCCAACGCCAGAGGACTGCATCATTCCCAGAACTTCATTTTCCGTAAACTTTACATGCATTGTATATCCCGCTTTGTTTACCGCTGACGCAGCATTTGCGAAATCATCCCAGGTAGCCAGGCTTGCGGGATCTATACCTGCTTTTTTCATAATATCCGTATTGACTTCAAGCATCATTGGCGCTACATCAAATGGGAAGGCATATATGGAACCTTCATGTGAAAGGAGCTCCCAGTGTGCTTTTGAAAACTTGTCCTTGTATTCGTCAAAACCCATCTTAGACAAGTTTACAAACTTGTCCGGAAATTGCTGGAGAAATGCCTGAATCTGAATGTTATCCATCAGAACCATATCCGGAAGATCAGTACCAACGCCCGAAGCAAAGAAAGTGGACATCTTGTCTACTGTCTCCGGTACATTCTGTACAACAACGTTAACCTTTGAATCCGGATGAGCCGATTTGTACTTTTCCGTGGCATAATTAATACTTGCTAAGTTCTGGTCCCAGGCCCAGATGACCAATTTGCCCCCGTTGGAAGCAGTATTGCCAGTGTTTGATGCCGAGCCGTCAGCCGAAGGAGTTCCCGAGCCGCAACCCGCTACGCTTACCAACATCACTAAGCATAATAACATTACAACTAATCTCTTCATATTTTCCTCCTATTTACATTTGGTGGTATGATGATAATATTTCTGATGAAATAAGTATATACTATTGCACTATAAAACTCAAGTATTTTTGCGAATTTGTATATACTTTTGGTATGGAGTTGAATTATAGCCTGTTGGTATTTGTCATTTTTTCCAGCTTACAGAAATGGCCATCCGGTAATTTTAACAATTATATTTATTCTTTTACTCTTCTTGACTGTCCAAAGCTCCGTTCTTAATGTATATACATTAAGAATTTTTTACACTGATTTGCTCAAATTCATAAGCGTCATGCACGTAGTAGGTGTGAACCAGTTCAAAGGGGCGGTTGCTTACATCGTAAGTCACACCGGTTATTTGAAGTATCGGATCCCCTACCGGGACCTCCAGATGCATGGCAAGAAATTCATCGGCCTTTACGGCTTTGATTTTCTGAACCGCATAGCTGATCTCAAGGCCGATATCCTTTTGAAGGAACTCAAACAGTGATGTCCCCATTTCCGAAAACTCAATATGCCCGGTCACCTTCTCATTCAGAAGGGTAATATCCAGAGCGATTGGCAGCTCCTCATTATATCTCACCCTTACTATCTTATATACATTGTCATGGGGCTCCAAGCCAAGGTTTTCCTTCTCATCTTCAAAGCCCATGGAGGTGTACGCCAGTTCAAGAGTTTTGGTAATCGGAGTAATACCGCGGCTTTTCATTTCCTCTGTAAAACTCGTCAGTTCATTTAAT
This sequence comes from Bacillota bacterium, assembly GCA_023397905.1. Classification (GTDB taxonomy): domain Bacteria; phylum Bacillota; class Clostridia; order Acetivibrionales; family DSM-1351; genus Ruminiclostridium. Next base: position 106,589 of record JAEWSZ010000186.1, read on the forward strand.
TTTTTATGAACCACCTCTTTCTTTACAAATGTACCCCTGCCCCTCACCGAAAACAGATACCCCTTGCTGCGCAGCATGTTGAGCGCTTTGTTCACCGTCATGCGGCTGACCCCGAATTGTTCCATCAATTCGTTTTCCGTGGGGATCTGGGTCCCGGCTTCGTATTCCTTGTTTTTTATTTTCAAAAGTATATAGTCTTGAATTTCCTGGTTCTTATTCATTTATTTTCTCCAATCCCCTATTTTTTATTACAGTTTATAAAGTCAATTATGATTTAACCCCTAGTTGTTATCTGACTGAGGCAATTAACTTTGTATACTATTGCATCACCTAAGTATATACCTTTTGTAAATATATTGCAAATAAAAAGGTTGCTGCAAAATAACAAATCCAGTATATGCAAAGCTTCGATCGTACTAGTCCCCCCTGCTGACCTGTACTGAAAAATTTCCGCATATTGAATTTTCCTTTGCAGCAACCTGCCTAAATTGCTATAGGTCTTACAGCTGTATGGGTCTAAGCCACTTTCTTGATTTCATGCGCGGTATGACAAACGCCGCTTTTACGACCTCCTCCAGCATTACCAGCAGCAGCATATAATGTATTTCCAGCTTGAATACATATGCTCCCAGGAATGCCATAGGCACGGCAATTACCCACACCGTCGTCAGCTCCAGAAACATGACCCAGCGGGTATCACAGCTGCCTCTGAATACGCCCGTAAGAGAGATATAATTAAAGAATCTCACGAACATGAATGCCGCATACACAACAAGAATCTTTATTACCAGTTCATATGCCCTGTCCGATAAATCAAACAGTTTTGTTACAAGGGGGCTGATGGCCGCAATTGTGCCTCCGCACAATATACCCAGCACAACCGCCAGCTTCAGATATCTGAAACCGTCCCTGTAAGCTTCTTCCAGTTGATTTGCCCCCACCTGCCTGCCAATGGTGATGGAAACAGCAGCGGAATATCCGCCTATCAGTACAAAAGTCATATTCTGTATAGTCCCTGCCACCTGGAGCGCCGTAAGCGCTTCAATCCCGGCATGGGCATAGGCGATCATATACACGGTGGTTGCCAGGCCATACAGCCAGTCGTTAAGCGTCATATGGACCGTTGTAGTCAAAAATGGCTTTATAAATGCGGCATCCAATTTTACCGCAAAAAGGCTGAAGCCCGCGGTAAAATACTGCCTGATATGTTTTCTGAAGGCAAGCAACAGCAGCACGCATTCAAAGATCCTTGATATCAGCGTGGCATATGCCGCCCCCCGGAATCCCATGGCCGGAATCTGAAATGCTCCGAATATCAGTACGAAATTCAGCAGGGTATTGCAAAGCAAGGCCGAAACACTGGCTATCATGGGCAGCTTTGTTTCATGAAGGCTTCTCAGCGCCGCTGCCAGCACCCCGCTTATGCACAGGGGAAGTACCGAAAACATGATTATTCTCATATATGTGCTTCCTGTGCTGATCAATTCCGGATCCTTGCTGAATATACCCATTATGGCCTCCGGTATGAAAAAGCTGATAACGCTGAAAGGAACCGCTATTACCAGATTGGAAATAAAGGATACTGCCAGCGTCTTCCGGATATTCTCATGATTTTTCTGTCCGAAAAACTGGGATACGAAAACCCCGCAGCCCGATGATATTCCCGACATAATCAGCATTATATTGAAAAAATACTGGTTTACCAGCCCTACAGAGGCTATCACTGCATCGCCGGATTTCCCCAGCATCACAGTATTCAGCATTCCAAGGGAGGACGACGCCAGATTCTGGAAAGTAATGGGCGCCGCCAGCATAATAATTGTCCTGTACGCCGTCCATCTGCTTTTGGACCAAACGCGTATACCGTTTATTTTTCCCTTCATCATTTCGTACTGTTCCCCCTTGTTCCGCATTATCCCCTAAAACAGTTCAAGTACGCCGGAGCGTACTTGAACATCGATTATATATACCATTTTTACAGAATTTAAAGGATAGCTTTCCTGATCTCCTCAAACAGATCCGTTTCCTCCATGAAGACCGGCTTCAGCCTGAATTTAAAGCTGAACTGCCCGGGTTTTATTCTGTATTCCTCCGCCAGGCCCGGACCGCAGCTTCCGGATCCCGTGCCCGCCATTTGGTAATCTATATGAACGATGGTCTCGTCTCTTCTGACAAGTTCATGTGCATGGGCCGTCTTTGTCAGGTCTCCAACCGTATAATGGGCCGCATTGAATGAAAAGCTATCCATGCCCACAAATAAAAGCCCTCTTTCAAGCAGGTCCCGTACCGATAACCACTCGGTCTGCCAGTGGCTGCCGTTTTCCTGGGGTTTTAAATAATTTTCAAAAAGTCCGTCCACAGTTGACTTGTAACGGCTCTTTAAAGTGCTGTGATGCTTGTCCGAATAACTCTCATGCGGTCCGTATCCGAAATATTCCACGGTTTCATAGCCCTCCGGCATGGCAAAGCAAAGTCCCAGCCTCGGCAAATAAATGTCTTCCGTTGTGCGGGCGCTTTCGGCGTATTCACCGCTTGTGTAGAATATATCCTTTCTGAGCTCCCCCTCAAAGGCCACGATACAATCGCCGCTCCCATATACCGTATAAATCATTCTGCCCCTCAGTATGGGCGCTTTTGAAAAAGCTCCGAGAGATACTTCGCTGACAACCCGCACAGCTTGCGGCGTGAGGATTTCGGTATTTACCCCGTATACATGGGGCTTCATTTTATCATAGCGTTCCTCCTGCCACTTGTTACGCTCACCGGTGTCATTATCAATAGGCGCGCGCCAGACACATATCTCAAACGCCTTATCAAGCATTTTAACGCCATTGTATTTCAAATCCTCCAACTGCCCGCTCAACTCATTAAAGGTATAAACAAATTCACCGCCTGAAATAAGTATCCTGTTCCCCTCATGAATCACCTGCAGCTCATCCATGGATTGCTGTTCCATATATTGTCTGCCCCATTGGGCCGGCAGCTCAAACTGGCATGTAAAAACGTTATGGCCTTTTTCCAGACACATGACTTCCCTGTTTGTTTCAAAATACAGGTTCAGAAAGTACCTCCCCGGTTCCGGCGGCCGCATTCCGACCTCCAGCCGTATCTCCCCGCTCTCACGGGGCAATATGGAATGCAGTGTCTCCCTGCCCTTTTGAACAGGTGTGCCGTCCCTTTCAATCACCCATCTCATATCCACATGGGACAGGTCCGTAAAATCGTAGAGATTGGTCACATTTACGGCCAATTCCCGGCTTGAAGTCAAAGCCGCTTTAATGGGAGCTATGATGTTTTTGAGCTCCAGAAGTCCCGTATGGGGACGACGGTCTGGATATACCAGGCCATCCAGGCAAAAATGCCTGTCATTCGGTTCATCGCCGAAATCCCCTCCGTAAAAGCGGTTAAACAGCCCGTGGTCGCACCATTCCCACACAAAGCCGCCCGCCAGACGTGAATCGGAATAAAAGAGCTCCCAGTATTCCTTTAAATCGCCGGGTCCGTTGCCCATAGCATGGCAGTATTCACAGAGAATTAAGGGCCTGTCCTCATTTTCATTTTTAAGAAAATCCTCCCGTATCCATTCCGCCGAAGGATACATGCGGCTGTACATATCCAGGCACCCCGTATCCAGCCTGGTCTGGTCAAAGGCCCGTTCATAGTGCAGTAAACGGCTGTTGTCCCTTTCCCGTGTCCAGGCCGCCATTGCCAGGTGATTTTCACCATAGGAGGATTCATTCCCAAGGGACCATATGACAACCGAAGCATGGTTCTTGTCCCTTTCCACCATACGCTCCATCCTGTCCAGGCAGGCTTTCAGAAAATCCGGGTTTCCGCTTATCAGATTGTATTCATTTCCGGCACCGTGGCTCTCATAATCGGCTTCATCCATAACATAAAAGCCCATTTCATCACACAACTCCATAAAACGCGGATCATTGGGATAGTGCGAGGTGCGCACGGCATTTATGTTGTGCTGCTTCATAAGCAGCAGGTCCTGTTTCATATGCTCCACCGGTATGGTAAACCCCAGAACCGGATGTGAATCATGGCGGTTCACACCTTTGAATTTTACAGGGACACCATTTAAGCAGACTGCCGAGTCCTTTACCTCTATTTTCCGGAAACCTACCTTCAGCAGAACAGTTTCATCTCCAAGCTGAAGGAACAGCCGGTATAAATACGGATCCTCGGCAGACCATAGCCGTACCGGTTTTAATTCATATATAAAGCTGCTTTCGCCTGTAATTTTTTCATTTCTTTCAAATACCCTGCCGCCCGAGGCATCCTCCAGTGTGATCCGCACATCTGCTTCCGTTGCTTTTGATATTTTCACGTCGCAGGACAGGACTCCATTATTTCCGGACAGGTCCACATCCGTCTTTACAAAAACATCCTCAACATGCCGTTCACTCTGCTGCAGCAGATAAACGTCCCTGAAAATTCCCGACAGCCGCCATTTGTCCTGATCCTCCAGATAAGTTCCGTCACACCATTTGAGCACCATTACCGCTATACGGTTGCGCCCTTTGCATACGCGGGAGGTTATATCAAATTCGCTGGTCATGTGGCTGACCTGGCTGTATCCCACAAATTGCCCGTTGACCCAAACATAGAAGCATGAATCGACGCCTTCAAATACCAGCCTGGTTTCCGGAGACGGAGCCTTCACATAGAAATCCCTGCAATATAGCCCTGCCGGATTTTCATTTGGAACATACGGCGGATCCAGAGCGATGGGATAATCCAGATTTGTATAATTAGGCTTGTCGTACAAGCCCGTCAATTGCCAGTTTGAGGGCACATTCAAGGAATCCCAGCCAGAGCATTGAAAATCCTTTTCATAAAAGCCGTCCTCAACAGTTTCAACTGACGGATAATATTTAAAATGCCATGTGCCGTTCAGGGACTTATAAAATTTTGAAGTGCCTCTGATGCCTTTTATGGCCCTTTCTTTTGACTCATAGGGTATAAAATACGCCCGGGGACTGATACAATTCACATGCAGCGTATCCGGGTCTTCCCAATATTTTTCAATAAAATTCATCCTTAGATTCCTTTCCGGACATAATGCGCCCTGCTTCGCCGAAACCGCCTCTGATTAAATTCATTATAGCTTTGCGGCCGGTTAAACAAAATACTAATTCCAGACTCACTTTTAATATTTTCAGACATCGTACTGCGTATTCGACCTGAAGCTGCCCGGGGAATCCCCTTCCTCTCTCTTGAAGAACTGATTGAAGTAATGTTCACTGGTAAACCACAGTGCTCCGGCAATTTCCTTCTGGGTCATGCTGGATTTTTTCAGCAATTCCTTTGCCTTTTTCAGCTTGATGGATATAATAAGTTCCTTTGTGGCGCAATTGCTCTTGCTTTTTACGATGCGCCCCACCTGCTTGTCGCTCAGATGCATGTATTGGGCAACATCTGAGGTATGGGTCACATTCTGGATATTGTCCTCGATAAATTGTTTAATTATCCTGAACCTGGCGTCATTTTCCTTTAATTTTTTCGGAACTGCCGGTATCAGAGTATCGTTTTTAGTATATACCGTACGCGCGGCTTTTATGATCATAAAGGCTGCCAGGCTTTTTATAGTATTGTAAAAACCCACTTTTTCTTCATAGGCCTCTTTCAAGGCCTCCTCAAACAGCGGGATAATTCCGTATTCGTCGGAATATGCGCGGCATGGGGCCAGCTTCAGTGTTTCAAGGATCAGATCCGTCTCCGTTCTGACCTCTCCCGTGTATTCTGTTTTTAATCCCTGGATGTCCGTTTCGTGAAAATCACAGTTCAGGCTGTACTCCACATATTCCGCACCTGATTCCGGTATTTGCTCATGAAAAACCCCGGGAGCCGTTATATAAAAAGTACCGGCTCCGGCGGCGAACATACCGCCGTCCAAAATTACGCGGCATCTTCCCGCCGCCACAAAATGAAATTCAAATGAGGAGTGGGTATGCCTGTTGATGCGCCAATCCTCTCCATCCTGCCGCATGGCCCTGAACCACAGAATATCCGCCATATAATTTTCAAAAGGAATTTTTAAATTCAACGCTGACAGTTTATTTGACGCTTTTAATAAATCCATCTGTGTCACCCCGTTTCCCGTTTGCCGATGAAACCTTTCGAAAAAACATTTATTGTAATTAAAATATCATGCAATAAATACAATCTACAAAAAGTATATACAAACATGGCGTATTAGTAAATGACACTTATATACAAATCATTTTTATATATGGCAATAAAAAAGCGCCCATAAGAGGCAGATCGTTAAAAAAAGGAACCCCAAACGCCTGCAGCACTTTCAAGACAGCAATAGACAAAAAAATATCAGAGCAGCTGGAAAATCCTCCGTAGAGAAATCTACACGTCTCTGATATTTTTTCTGCAAATCTCAGGTTACGCCCTGCGGCGGTGTCACTCTGCAGCTTCACAGGTACGCATGGCCAGAATGGTCTGTTCTATCAGGTGGTCCAGTTCCCAGCCCAGCATTTGAGCCCCCCGTTCTATTACCTCTCTGGAGCATCCGGCGGCAAAATTTGCGGTCTTATATTTTTTCCTGACCGACTTGACTTCCAGATCGGATACGCTCTTTGACGGGCGCATGAGAGCGACCGCTCCGATGAGACCGGTCAGTTCGTCTACGGCATACAACACCTTCTCCATTTGATGCTGTGGTTCAATATCCACCGTGAGAGCATAGCCGTGGCTGGCAGTGGCATGAATGATCGCCGGGTCTATACCTCTCTCTGCCATAATCTCCTGCTGTTTGATACAGTGCTGTTCCGGATACTGTTCAAAATCCAGATCGTGCAGCAGCCCAACTATCCCCCAGAAATCCTCTTCCGCTTCATACCCCAGCTTATTTGCAAAATAACGCATGGTCCCCTCCACAATAAGGGCATGTTTTAAGTGAAAGGCCTCCTTATTGTATTCCGTGAGCAGCGCCCACGCCTCATCCCGTGTAATTTGACTCATCAGAAACACCTCTTTCATTATATATAAATTATAATTATTTGAATTCTCCTGCCGTCTTACGGCTCCCGAAAACATGATTTCCAGGTTTTTCATGGTTCTTACGATTTTATTCTGAATTCTGCTTTCTGACCACATAATTCCGCCTTTAGGGTTTTATTCTGAATTCTGAATCCGTCCCTTCACCGCTTCCTCCAGCTGTAAAAGCGCCTTTTTCAGAATTTGCCGCGGGCACGCCATATTTATGCGCTGGAAGCCGCTGCCCTCGGCGCCGAACATAAGTCCTCCGTCCAGCCACAGTCTCGCCTTGTCTGTAACCAGCGCTTCAAGGGCCTCGTCGGACAAGCCCAGAGCTTTAAAATCCAGCCATAGGAGATAAGTGCCCTGTGGCTCAACCAGTTTTACCTGCGGGAGTCTTTCAACCAGGAACTCCCTGGTAAAATCCAGATTTCCGGCCAGGTATTCCTTAAGCTGGGCAAGCCACTCCCTTCCGTGCTCATATGCCGCCCTGCAAGCCACAAGCCCCATTATATTCAGTTGGCTGTAACCGCTTTTCACTATCTCTTTCTCAATTCTTTCCTTGATACCGCTGTTTTTTATTATTATATTTGAAACCTGAAGTCCCGCAAGATTAAAGGTCTTGCTCGGAGCCGTGCAGGTTATGGCAATATCTGCGTACTCCGGCTTGAGATTGGCAAATATCCTGTGCTTGTGGCCCTCAAAAACAAAGTCGGAATGGATTTCATCCGATACCACGATAACACCGTGCCTGACGCATATATCCCCAATAGTCACAAGTTCCTCTTTTGTCCATACCCGTCCCACCGGATTATGGGGATTGCACAGTATAAAAAGCTTCACTCTGTTCTTTACTATTTTATCTTCAAAATCTTCAAAATCCATATGATAAGCGCCATTTTCATAAACAAGAGGATTATTGACAAGCACCCGCCCATTTGCCAGTATTGTCTCGGAAAATGGATAGTATACCGGCTGCTGGATCAATACGCCCTCTCCTTCTCTGCTGAATGCCCTGACGGCCATTGCAACGGCAAAAACTATCCCCGGCGTTTTTACAAGCCACTGGGGTTTTATACTCCAGTCATAATTTTCGGCATACCAGCTATACAATGCGTTAAAATACTCCTGATTCACCTCGGAATATCCGAAAATACCGTGCCCGGAGACAGCCTCAAGGGCTTCTGTCACCTGAGGAGGAGTTCTGAAATCCATATCGGCCACCCACAGCGGAATAACATCCTCCGGCTTGCCCCGCTGCCTGGCAAAATCATATTTCAGTGAATTGGTATTCCGCCTGTCGATAATTTCATCGAAATCATATTTCATATCCTGTCTCCTATCTTATACGCTGTGTCCTGTATCCTATCTCCAACATTCAATCCCCGATATCTGATCTGCAATTATCTTATATCCAACACCCAAACTCTAATCTCCAATATTAAACATCCTGTATTTAATCTCTCACATCCGGCTTCTATCAATATATATTACCCTCCTGATCTTTCAAAGTCAATATCATACTAAACATATATGATTTATATAACATTTTTTTCTTAAACCTGTTGACAATTGACAGCAGTTGAATTATAATCAAATCATACTAAGTTTATATGAAATGTATGAGATATTTGTAAACAGTATTAAACCGTATAAATATACAAGTATAAATAAATAATTAAAATAAAGGAGTGTATTAACATGCCAAAAATTTATAAGAGCCTCACGGATTTAATAGGGAAAACCCCTCTTCTTGAATTATCAAATTATGAAAAAAAGCATGATTTGAAAGCTACTCTTGTTGGAAAACTGGAATATTACAATCCCGCCGGAAGCGTTAAGGACAGAATTGCCAAATCCATGATTGATGATGCCGAAGCAAAAGGACTCCTTAAAGAGGGTTCGGTAATAATTGAGCCGACCAGCGGAAACACCGGTATAGGACTTGCGTCTGTGGCTGCTGCAAGAGGTTATAAGATTATCCTCACAATGCCTGAGACAATGAGTATAGAACGCAGAAACCTTTTAAAGGCTTATGGTGCGGAGCTGGTTCTGACCGAAGGCGCAAAAGGTATGAAAGGCGCTATCGCCAAGGCTGAAGAGTTGGCCCAGTCCACTCCCAACAGCTTTATTCCCGGCCAGTTTGTAAATCCGGCCAATCCTGCCGTTCATAAGTCTACAACAGGTCCTGAGATCTGGGATGATACCGACGGAAAGGTGGACATCTTTGTTTCCGGAATCGGAACCGGCGGAACAATAAGCGGTGTTGGAGAATTCTTGAAATCCAAAAATCCAAATGTAAAAATAATAGCTGTTGAACCCGCAAGTTCTCCGGTTCTTTCAAAAGGAACTCCGGGTCCTCATAAAATACAGGGTATCGGAGCAGGTTTCGTTCCCGACACTCTCAATACAAAGATTTATGATGAGATCATTGTTGTTGAAAACGAAGACGCATTTGCCACAGGCAGAGAGCTGTCAAAGGTTGAAGGACTGCTGATAGGCATATCCTCCGGCGCCGCAGCCTGGGCTGCAACCCAGATTGCAAAGCGCCCTGAAAATGCCGGAAAGACTATTGTTGTTTTATTGCCTGACACAGGTGAAAGATATCTCTCCACTCCTTTATTTTCAGAATAATTAAACAGCCGGTCCTTTTTCAAGGCAGAAGTTGAGCTAAAAGCTTGCTTCTGCCTTTTTTAATGTTAAAATAAAATACGGAGCATTTAATTTTTCAGGGAGTGAAGAATTTTGAATATCATAATAACCGCAGGGGGCACAACAGAAAAAATAGACGACGTCAGGTCCATCTCAAACAGTTCCACCGGAAGATTGGGCTCTGCGATAGCACAAGCCTTTATCAAGTCGGATAATTTTTCCGGCTGCACGATATATTACATATGCGGCCAGAATGCCGTAGTGCCCCCGTCGGATAAGATCACCCCTATCAGGATAGGCGGTGTGGGCGAACTTGTATCACAAATTGAAAATATAATGGCAGCAGAAGAGATAGATATATTCATCCACTCCATGGCAGTCAGCGATTATACGGTTAAATCAGTTACCACTAAAAACCGCATCCAGGATTCCATAAAATCATTTTTCGACGGTAAGGCCAGCGGCGGATATGGCCATAGGCAGGATTCCTCCGGCGAACTGGCGGCCGGGATCCTCTCTGCTGCTTTTGACGGGACAAGCCCCTTGAACTCCTCCGGCAAAATCAGTTCAGACATGGAGGATCTGATCATTGAGATGAAAAGAACTCCGAAAGTGATCGGGATGATCAAGAAGCTCTGTCCCCAAGTCCTGCTTGTGGGATTTAAGCTTTTGAGCAGCGTTGACAGGGAAACCCTGATAGACGTGGCCTATGACCTGCTCAAAAAGAACAGCTGCGATCTGGTCCTTGCCAACGATCTGGCACAGATCACAAAGGACCGCCACACCGGGTATCTGATTTCGGAGGACAAGTCTTACGAAAGGCTTGAGACAAAGGAAGAGATAGCCCTGGCCGTAGTAAACCGGGTAACCGTTCTGCTCTCGGAGCGGAACAAAGAAAGGAAGTGAATTATTCTGAAAAATATTATTTTAGGTGTCACAGGAAGTATTGCAGCTTATAAAGCCGCGGATATTTCAAATATATTAACCAAAAAGGGGTACAACGTGGATGTGATAATGACCGCAAGCGCCTGTGAATTTATAACGCCCCTCACATTTCAATCTCTCACTAAAAACAAGGTTTACACCCATATGTTTGAGGAGATCACTCCCAGTGAAATCAAGCATATTTCACTGGCAAAGAAGGCCGATCTCTGCCTGATCGCCCCTGCCACGGCCAACATCATAGGCAAGCTGGCAAGCGGCATTGCCGACGACATGCTTTCCACAGTGGTTATGGCAATGGACAGTACCCCCATATTTATCTGCCCTGCCATGAATACCAACATGTACAATAACCCTGTCGTACAGCATAATATTGAGGCGCTTTCCCGGTACGGATACCGTTTCGTAGATCCCAGAGAATCTGTTCTGGCCTGCGGCGACCTTGGAAAAGGCGCTCTTGCCGACGTGGATACAATAATTTCCGCCGTGGAAGAATATTTCAAGGTATAGCGGAAAAATAACCCTGTAAACCGAGGAGGCTGTTTTGGAGAAAATTAATATAAATGAATTTCAGGGCATCCATATTGGACATGCCCAGAATATAAAGGCCGGTACGGGCTGCACGGTCATACTGTGCCCCGAAGGCGCTGTCTGCGGCGTCGACGTCCGCGGCGGATCGCCCGGGACCCGTGATACGGACGCACTGAACCCAATAAACAACAGGAAGTGCGTTCACGGCATTTTGCTGGCGGGCGGAAGCTCCTTTGGGCTGGACGCCGCAGGAGGCGTCATGCAGTATCTGGAAGAGAACAGCATAGGAAGAGATGTGGGCAGGACCCTTGTGCCCAATGTATGCGGTGCCATCCTGTTCGATCTGAAATGCGGCGACCACAGGGTCCGTCCTGATAAGGAAATGGGCTATGCCGCCTGTGTAAACGCATTTTCAGAGCCGGCTTTCAGAAGCGGAAGCGTAGGCGCCGGCACCGGAGCCCTTATAGGAAAAATAAGCGGAAGCATTCATGCCATGAAGGGCGGAATCGGAAGTACCGCTTTCCGAATAGGCGATCTGATGGTGGGAGCGGTTATGGCGGTCAACTGCGTCGGAGATATCTATGACCCCGGTGAAGGAAAGCTCATTGCCGGAGTGCTGTCCGGCAGCACGGCGGCCTATAATTCTATAAAACTTGGATCTACCGAGGAATTAATGCTTGCCAATTACAAAAGCGACAGGGATTTTTTCAGCGAAAATACTGTCATCGGCTGCGTGATTACCAATGCAAAACTGACAAAGGCACAGGCCACCAAGCTGGCCTCCATAGGCCAGAACGGCATAGCAAGGACTGTGAGGCCCGCCCATTCTATATTTGACGGCGATACGGTTTTCACCCTGAGTACAGGCGAGATCGACGCCAACTTCGATTCAATAGGCATCCTGGCGGCAAGAGCCGTAGAGGCAGCCATTATTGACGGTGTAAAAAGTGCAGAATCCCTGCATGGCTTTGTCTCTTACAAGGACTTGCGCAATAGTGTGCTTTAACGAAAAGAGGCTGTTGTAAAATAAAATTCAATATATGTAAAGTTCCAATTATAACTGGTCCTTCCCGTACCAACCCGTAGCCAATGTGCAGCACAAGGTACACCGCACATCAATAGCTTCGTCTTAGTGCAGTATTTGAATTATCTGTAATGGCTCGGCCTCGATATTTTAGCTGTCGCTTACATTCGCCATCCGGGCTCATAGTTCGCTAAAACAGACCTCCTGTCCGTTTTACAGCTAAAATACCCATTCCTTGCCAGCAGCTAAAATCAAATCCTGCAATGCGCGCCGCTATTGATGCACGCCATACCTTTATCCGTGCTTCACATTGAATAAGTTGTACCTGAGGACCAGTAAAAACTCTTCGCATATATTGAATACATTTTTTTGCAACAGCCTCTCAAATGTATGTTCAGCTCTATCTCACTACCCTTGCGCCAAGTCCCTTCATGACGCTTTCCACCTCTTTAAGGCTGGCCATGGAGGTGTCTCCGGGCGTGGTCATGGCAAGGGCTCCATGGGCCACTCCGTAATTTACCGCCTTCTGAGCGTCATCCGAAGTCATCAGGCCGTACACCAATCCCGAGGCAAAGCTGTCGCCGCCTCCGACCCTGTCGTATATCTCAAGGGCCGGGAACTCAATAGACCTGTAAATATTGCCCTGGGCCCAGCATATTGCGCTCCAGTCATTGACGGTGGCTGTTTTCACACCTCTCAGGGTTGTGGCGACTACTTTCATGTTAGGATATTCGACGACAACTTTATCTATCATTTTCTTATAGCCCTCAATATCCAGTTCCTTCAGGTTACTGTCATTGCCTTCCACCTCGAAGCCCAGGCACTGGGTAAAATCCTCTTCGTTTCCGATCATTACGTCGATATATTTTGCTATTTCCCTGTTGACCTCCTGGGCCTTTTTGCTCCCGCCTATATAATTCCACAGGGACGGCCTGTAATTCAGGTCATAGGAAACTATGGTATTGTATTTTTTGGCGGTTCTGACCGCCTCCAGCACCACCTCAGGCGTAGTTTCGGACAGGGCTGCAAATATTCCTCCCGTATGGAACCACCTGGCACCCAACTGTCCAAATATATATTCCCAGTCCACATCTCCGGATTTTAGCTGGGAGGCCGCGGTATTGGCCCTGTCTGATACTCCCAGGGCGGCTCTTATGCCGAAACCCTTCTCGGTAAAATTCAAACCGTTTCTCACAGCCCTGCCTATTCCGTCAAAGGGCATCCATTTTACCAGCGACGTATCCACGCCGCCCTGCAATATCAGGTCTTCCACCAACCTTCCGATATCGTTTTCGGCAAAAGCCGTAACAACCGCGCAATTCATTCCAAAACACTTGCGCAGGCCTCTGGAGACATTGTATTCTCCGCCGCCTTCCCAAGCCTTGAATTCTCTGGTATTCTTTATTCTGCCGTCTCCCGGGTCCAGTCTCAGCATTACCTCCCCGAGTGATATACAATCGTATTTATAGCTGCCTTTCGGCTTTAAATCAAGGATTGACATAGTTGCCCTCCATATTGAAAAAAATTTTGGGGTTGATCCGGACACATCCGCTCCGGTATATCCATTTACAGTATATTGCCGCCGGTTAGCCTCTGGCTTGCTTTACTTTTTCCACAAACTGCTTCCCTATTGTAACGATAGAATCATAATCGCCCTTTTTGGCTCCGGCAGTCAGATTTCCTCCTACTCCCACCGCAACGCTTCCGGCCTTTATCCACTCGGCCACATTATCCAGGTTTACACCGCCTGTGGGCATCAGTCTGAGCTGGGGCAGCGGTCCTTTGAAGGCTTTTATAATCGCCGGTCCGAACAGCTCTCCCGGGAATATCTTTACTATGTCTCCGCCTGCTTCCACAGCTTCAATAGCCTCTTTAACAGTCATTGCCCCCGGCATGCATGCTATCTGATACCTGTTGCACAGCTTAACGACCTCGGTGTTGAGATAGGGGCTCACAATAAAGCTTGCCCCTGCCAGAATGGCAGTTCTCGCCGTCTCAGGGTCAAGGATCGTACCCGCTCCGATGATCATTTTACCGTCTTTGTTTGACTCCGCCAGTTTTTTTATAACATCTGCCGCACCGTTTACCGTAAAGGTAATTTCGATTGCATTGATTCCGGCCTGTGCACAGGAATCGGCTATTTTCAAAGCCTGCTCCGGACTTTCCGCCCTTACCACGGCAACCACTCCGCAATCGCAAATCTTCTGCAAAACCTCATTTTTATTCATGATAACCTCCATATCCCTTTTTAAAATGTTTTAAAAGAAATTCAGGCTTCAAGAACATTTTTACAAATACCCTTGAACACCATCCTCTTATATATTAATATACTAGTATACAAGTTTAATTGTCAATATCCCTTAGCCCAAATTCATATTATTATTGATATACTTGTGTTAAAATATATTGGTACTCCCAACACCTCAATATCGTGAGGTCCAGGATCCGCGGAGTACCCGAGAAACAATTACAGGAGACCGGCTATGAACCGTTTTGACAAAAGTGTCCTTCCCATGAAGGAAATTATCTATATGGAAGTGAAAAATAAAATACTGAACCTGGAATACAAACCGGGCCAGATGATCAGCGAGACTGAAATATCCGAGCTGCTCAAAGTCAGCAGAACTCCCGTCAGAGAGGTCTTTATACGGCTGTCCTACGAGAAGCTTATAAACATATACCCCCAGAAAGGCACCTTTGTATCCCTCATCGACCTGCCGTTTGTAGGAGAAAGTGTCTATATGAGAAGCCTGCTGGAACATAATATCATCGGTGAAATACTGGATAAAGGTATCCGCCAGCTGCCCCAGGATATAAAAAGGAACCTGAGACTGCAAAAGGACCTGGTGGAAAATGACGGCGCCGTGGAGGAATTCCTCGAGCTGGACAATGAATTTCATAAAATAATTTTCAGCGCTGTGGGCCATGAGACTATCTGGGACATTATCAGCACTACAAGGATACATTACAACAGGTACAGGGTTTTGACCATGTACGAGCTTGAAATGCTTAAAAAGGTATTTGACGAGCACTGCCGGCTTATAGAGCTTATAGAGTCCGGCGACAAACCCGCTCTTGAAACTATTTTGAAGGAGCACCATTTTTCCGGCTTGAATCATGCGGAAGCCATGAAGGAGAAGTATCCCGACTATTTTTTATAAGCCCAGGCCGGTTTTGTCGGGATTCCTGTCTTTCTCCGTAAATCTCTCCCTTGTGACTTCGAATTTTTCAAGCCAGCCCTTTTTGAATTTCAGCGATATATATCCCACCACACTGGTTGCAAGAGCTCCCAGGGCGTCAACTATAAGGTCCTTCATCGTATCGGACAATGCGTCTTTTCCCATCCTGAGACTTCCGTCTTCAAAGGCAAACTTCTGCATATTCAGACCCCATAGATTGTCAAAGGAAAATTCATATATCTCCCATAAAGCCCCTATGGCCAGGGCAAAGGAAAAGGCGAATATAGCCACAAACAACGGGCTTAAATTGATCTGGACCTTTTCCGAGTCATTGAGAAGCTTTACCACCGAAAATCCCAGCGCACCTATCATGGCGCCGCTAAAGGTGTGTAAAATGGTATCCCAGTGGGGTATGTGATAATAAAAGCTCCTGACCTCCCCCAGGTAAATGGCCGCATACAAAAAGAATACGAATACTATGTGCATAAAGCCTGGAATATGTAACTTCCAGTTTCTTTCAAGCATCGATGGAAGAAACATCAACACCATGCCCAGTATACACTGTACCAGCATCAGAACGTAATCGCTTCTCAGCTTTTCAAATTTATTCTGCTGTATTGGACCCGAATGTGAGGTTATAACATTTACAAGCGAAAAAACCGCCGAGCCCACAAGAGTAATAAAAACAAACCAGAAGCTGATCTTTTCCCAGTTCAATTTTTTACGTGTAAATCTGCTTTTAAAATGCTGCAAATCAATATCATTCCTTTATTACTGCTTTTAGTTTAATTTCAGTATAATACTTCATTTAATATTAACTTCCAAGCTATATTGCTTTTAATATAACTGCCAAATCATATTGCTGTCAATAATATTGCTTGCATATCACCAAAGTCAATTATGGTTGAAACCCTTGCCTTCCAGGCAAATACTGCTTTTAATCCGGCTTTCAGCCGATAGTAATTAACTTTCTGAAGTATTAATGTATATTCATTATTATAGCATCAGACCGCAAATGAGTTATACCCCATTTTTTCTCACAATAAACACATATACCCACCTTCCGGGCCGGGTACTTTCATCCGGGAATTTTTTATAAAAAAAAGAACAATCAAGTTATTGGCTTAATTGTTTTTTTTGAATTTCAATAATCAGGGTATCCAGCTCCCTGCTTACTTCGAGAACTTCCTCGGAGTGCAGATTTTCAAGAATCAGAACTTTATCTAAACGCTGCTTCAAAGCATCTATCTTATCCGTAGTTTTTTTATCCAACACCATGCCATACACCCCTACCCTTCCACGATGGATTTATCTTTTGAAAAATTCCGGTTTATTTTATAAAAATAATAATAAAATCAGTATAATCAAAATCCGCATACATGAATGCCAAATATAATACTAACTGCTATTCAATTTACATGATACGTCAATAATTCCTCTATTACCCATTATTCTGCCGAAATTCAACAAATAAATATAAGTCCGTCAGCGTAAGCAGATTAACGATCATAGATATTAATGCCGTTAAAAAGCATCTGATATATTTTTCGCACTCACATCCTCACAAATGGCTATTTTCAATGGATACATGTCTTTTATCAAAATATCTCGTTTTTATTTTTTGGTACTGTTAGTACCATTTGATTATATTCTTTTTTTTCCCAATAGTCAATATTATAAACAGATTTTTACATAAATGGCATAAGATATATTCAATCTGCATTTTATGAGACTATTTAGCCTAAAAACATTGCCTTATCTTATGTATTTATCATATAATTATTTAAGGGGGTGAATTATTTGTCGGTTTTTGCAGAAAGAATCAGAGAATTAAGAGACACTCAAGGACTTACACAGGATGCAATCGGAAAAGTCATTGGAAAAAGCAGAGAAGCCATATCAAAATATGAAGTCGGCGAACACGAACCGGATCTGGTAGTAATCGCCGCTTTGGCAAAATATTTCGATGTCACCGCCGATTACATAATAGGTATTACAGATGATTCGGAATTGATAAACGGCAGACGGAAATCCCAGGGCCCCTATGAAAAATACTTAAAAGACAAAGATTTTATCCCTCATTTGAGATTGGCCATAAAAATTAAAGAAAATAATGTCGATATAGCAAAGGTTGAAAAGTTCGTAAATAGTTTAATACGTCAAATACGAAAACAAACGCACCCCTGAGTAAAAATCACTCAAGGGTGTGTTTGTCATCAGCCCTATTTATTTTACGGACAAATGCTTCGGTGCTTTTACCTGATACATCCAACCGGCGCAAGCAGGCTTAATGCCAACAAGTATTCCTACTGCCAATACAAGGCTGGACACCATTGAAAACAGTCTGTAATTCTTTGTCTTCATCAGTTTCACCTCCATCTTCATTTATTATTATATTTTGTCATTACCAGTAAGCTTGTCAATAAGATTAACGGCCTCATCGACTTCTTTATTTCTCAGCATTCCCTTTATTGTATTGAGTGCAAATATGGCGTCCTCTTCCAATTCCGCATATTTGTCGTACCCCCTCTGCACCAGTACAGTTACGGCATTATATATCAATGAAAACACCAAAAAGTTCAAACCTGTCACCATTATAAAAATAGTGGCCGAAAATGCAATCTGATGTGCAAGAAGCATTTTATCAAAATATGTCAGGTACAAAAACAGTAAAGAATATTCTATTACAGTGAGGACAAGCGTATTCAAAATAAAGAGTGTATGAAACTTCTTGCTTATTTTAGTAACCAGAAGTATTTCATATTTATACAAAAGGCAAATGGCCAGCAACTGGCAAATACGGGTTGGCAGGGAATAGACCGGATACATCATGTAGTGCCCTGCAAATTTCGCTATACCTTTTGTATAGATCATAATATATGGGACATAGGCGTTTTCCACTGTTGAGTAAATCAACATTGTAAAGCAGATGCCCAATAAAGCATACCGGATATTTATCCTGTAGATGATCAGTATTATCACAAAGTATGCCAGTATATGCAATACCATATTAACGGCAACATTCGGCGCTGCAGGTCTGATAAAGTTTGTTGCCACCAACATCAAAACAAGGGTAGCAATAAATCTGATTACGTTTGGTTTATTTACCTTGAGCCTGTCCTTGTTTCCTGAAAAAAGCAGGAACAATATCAAATTCAAAAATGCCTCCGGCAGGGATACAAGCATCAATATGTATATATTCATAACCATTATTACTCCCCCCTCTCAAGCTTCTGTTCCTCAAACCTATTCTATTATAAAAATTCGTCAAAGTAAACAAATATTTGGAAGAATATATTAAAAAAATAAAATTTATTACAATTTATTACAAATTTTTTATACCCTAATGGCGTCATTTTTTTAACGCTAATGTAATGTATCATGTTTTTAAGAGTTGACAGAATACAGTTGTTCACTGTAAAGTTATTAATGGGGTGAGTAAACATATATGAATTACAAGGAAATTGGCAGGCGGATCAGATACGAAAGAGAAAGCCTGGGATTGACCAGGGATAAATTTGCTGAAGCGCTTGAACTATCCACCAATTTTGTAGGCCAGCTCGAGCGGGGGGAAAAGAAAATGAGCCTTGAGACTCTTGTGACGATATCCGACTGTCTTCGCATATCCCTTGACTATCTGATCAAAGGAAATACCGAAAACCAGCTCCCGTTGAACAGGCTCCATAAGCTCATTGACAGGTGCTCACAGGATGAGATACTGCTCCTTACGGATATGACCAGAACCATATTGCCTCATTACCGCAAGTTGAAATAAGCCATTTTTGCAATGGCTTATTGATTTCCCGCACCCCTGCCCCGCAATCCGTACTTTACCCTGTCAAAAAACCTGTGCCCCACAGGCGTGACAATGAAAAGCTCCAGTAAAACGCCAAATCCGGACGAAACCACAAAAATATTTAATTTAAACAATGTCAGAATTACCGCTGCCGCCAGCCACAAAAGCAGATAAGCGACCGACAGCTTTTTAAATTTGAGGATTTCCCCGGGGTCTGTAATAGGCTTGTTCGGATTGTCCTTGGGAGCATATTTTATCACAACGTAAAGGCCTGATAAAAAGGTTACCGCGATGAGTACCGCAAGCTGTAAAGTGCTCCAGTATGCATATGTATATTTTGCAAGCAGCGCTGCCGCAATAAACATTATCAGAGAGACCAGCAGGCATTTGCCCTGTGTGTCCATGTGATATCCCCCTGCAATCATCCTGAGCGCTATAAATGCAACGGATACTATAAGCATGGGCAAAAATACGCCCAGTATCAGCGAGGTTCCTATAAGTATAGCTGTTTTGACAAACTCCCCTATAAGGATCTGGAAGCCGTAGTAGTATTCAAAACGCCTCTGATGATTTTCGTTCAAAGCCTGGGCCAGGCCTTTTGCACATGCGTAAGACCACTTGTTTATAAATCTCATAATGCCTCTCTCGTCAATTTACTTCTCCGTCGTTTACATACGTTATACATATTTTATCAGATTTTTTAAACAATGTGGCTTATTTGCGCAAAAAATGAAATATAACAAAAAGTACTGCGAAATAAAGTAAGATTCAATACTTGTTATTTCGCAGTACCCTTTGTTCAAGCCTCCCGGCGATTAAGCCCCGTAGTAGGCTCTCAGATACATTTCCTTGAGTTCGCTCATTAACGGATACCTTGGATTTGCACCTGTGCACTGGTCGTCAAAGGCCTGTTCCACCATTTCGTCAAGAGTGCCGAGGAATTTCTTTTCATCTACTCCGGCCGCCTGAATGGTTTTTGGTATTCCGATACTGGCTTTTAGTTCATCTATTTTTACAAGCAGCTTCTGGAATTTCTCCTGGTCGCTGCCGCCTTCAATTCCCACAAAAGAAGCCATTTCAGCGTATCTCTTTAATATCTCCGGATACTTGTACTGTGGGAAAGTACCCATTTTTACAGGCGCTTCGGCTATATTGAATTTCATTACCTCGTTTATCAAAAGCGCATTTGCAATACCGTGAGGCAGGTGGTGGAAGGCTCCCAGCTTGTGGGCCATGGAGTGGCATATACCCAGAAACGCATTTGCAAACGCCATACCGGCCATGGTGGAAGCGTCGGCCATTTTCTCCCTTGCCCCAGGGTCTCCGGCGCCCCTTTCATATGCCGAAGGCAGATATTCAAATATATTTTTCAGCGCCTGCAGGGCAAGTCCGTTTGTATAGTCGGTTGCCAGCATTGAAGCATACGCTTCCACCGCATGGGTCAGCGCATCGATACCCGAGGCGGAAGTCAAACCCTTGGGCATGTTCATCATCAGGTCGGCATCCACTATGGCCATCTTTGGCATCAGCTCGTAGTCCGCAAGAGGATATTTTACGCCTGTCTGCTCATCAGTAATAACCGCGAACGGCGTAACCTCGGAGCCGGTGCCTGCTGAAGTCGGAATTGCCACAAAATACGCTTTTTCACCCATTTTAGGGAAGGTGTACACCCTTTTCCTGATATCCATAAACCTCATGGCGAGGTCGTGGAAATCGACTTCCGGATGTTCATACAGTGTCCACATGATCTTGCCAGCATCCATTGCGGAGCCGCCGCCTATGGCGATTATCACATCCGGCTTGAATTCCCTCATGGCCTCGGCGCCCGTTTTTGCGCAGGCAAGAGTCGGATCTGGAGCTACGTCGAAGAAGGTATGGTGTTTGATATCCATTTCATCCAGTAAGCCGGTAACAGCTTTTGTATATCCGTTGTTGTACAGGAAGGAGTCGGTGACGATAAAGGCCCTTTTCTTGTTCATAACGTCCTTCAGTTCCTTTAATGCCACTCCCAGGCATCCTTTTTTGAAATAGAGCTTTTCAGGTGATCTGAACCAAAGCATATTTTCTCTCCTCTCCGCAACAGTCTTTATATTGATCAGGTGTTTAACCCCTACATTTTCAGATACGGAGTTGCCGCCCCAGGAACCGCAGCCCAGAGTCAGCGAAGGAGCCAATTTAAAGTTGTAGAGATCGCCTATCCCGCCATGGGATGAAGGGGAATTTACAAGGATTCTGCAGGTTTTCATGGCAGCCGCGTATTTATCTATCTTCTCCTTCTGGTTTACGGCATCCGCATATATTGCCGAAGTGTGCCCGAAACCTCCGTCGGCAACAAGCCTTTCCGCCTTTCCCATTGCTTCCTCAAAAGTCTTGGCTTTGTACATCGCCAGTACCGGAGACAGTTTTTCATGGGCAAAGGCTTCCGAAAGCTCCACGGATTCGACCTCGCCTATGAGTATTTTGGTTTCGGCGGGTACGTCAAAGCCCGCCAGCTTTGCTATTGCCTGGGCTGTCTGTCCTACCATCTTGGCATTCAATGCCCCGTTTACCAGGATTACTTCCCTTATTTTCTGTGTCTCTGCTTTATTTAATATATAAGCGCCCCGTAAGGCAAATTCTTTTTTGACTTCGTTATAAACTTTGTCCATTACTATTACGGATTGCTCCGAGGCGCAGATCATGCCGTTGTCAAAGGTCTTTGAAAGCAGGATGGAACTCACCGCCATTTTGATATCCGCGCTGTCGTCTATTATGGCAGGGGTATTGCCCGCTCCCACGCCGATAGCAGGTTTTCCGGATGAGTATGCGGCCCGGACCATTCCGGGTCCTCCGGTGGCCAAGATGATATTTGCCTCTTTCATAACCCTTTCCGAAAGCTCAATAGTAGGTTCGTCTATCCAGCCGATTATCCCTTTCGGAGCTCCGGCTGCCACTGCCGCTTCCAGAATTATACCCGCGGCTTCTATTGTTGATTTTTTGGCCCTTGGGTGAGGTGAAAAAATTATGCCGTTTCTGGTTTTCAAAGCCAGCAGCGCTTTGAATATGGCCGTAGAAGTCGGATTTGTAGTCGGAACTATAGCTGCGATGACTCCCAGCGGTTCCGCGATCTTGGTTATTCCGAAGGCCTCGTCTCTTTCCAGAACTCCGCAGGTCTTTGCATCCTTGTAAGCGTTGTAGATATATTCCGATGCATAGTGATTTTTTATAACCTTGTCCTCTACCACACCCATGCCTGTCTCGGCCTGTGCCATTTTTGCAAGCGGGATCCTATTTTTGTTGGCCGCCAGCGCCGCCGCCAGAAATATTTTATCCACCTGTTCCTGGGTATATGCCGCAAATACTTCCTGAGCCTGTTTGATTTCCGCTATTTTCTCCAGCAGAGTATCCACGCTGTTTACTACCAGATTTTTCTTTGCCATAATCAATCACCCTCCATACCAATGTAAATTATAAATTCTCCTGTGTTTTAAACAACAATTATTGTTATTTTTTTAACAATAACCCTTAAAAAATATAAGCCGCAATACCATAAAGACACTTACCCAGGCTCATTTATTTTTAAGCATTAATTAATGTTAATTATTTAACAATATTATTGTACGCCATTGTTAAATAATTGTCAATATCAGTTTTTATATTTTTTTTTATATTGAAATTATAGATAGGGCTTAATTCTTTCAGCCCTGGGTGCCGTCACTTAATGCCTTCAGCCGGAAGACGGGATAAAAATACCGGTAGGAACAAGGCATACTCAGACCCTCAGTACCCCGCAGGCAACCAGCAGATAGATACACTGGTTCAACTCGCAGACTGCTCCCAGTATATCTCCGGTTGCACCGCCTATTTTGCCGCTGAAATATTTCACGGTGAGAAAAGCGGTTACCGGCGGTATCAGCATAATAATCCACAGTTTATAGTCAAAAGTGAGCAAACAAATCACAGTATAGATCAACAATCCCCAGAAAAGTTCCTTTTTCCCGCAGAAATCAATAAATGACTTACCCAGCCCTTCTCCCTGCCTGGCATAGCCTGAAACCGCCGCGCCTACAATGGAACCCACACGGCCCGCAACCGGCATCAGCAAAACCGCTTTCAGAAAATATGCGCTGTTGAATTGGGACAGAGCGGCAAAATTGAGCAGCAGCACGCTTGCCACCGCCAGAACGGCATTTGTCCCCACACGGCTGTCCCTCATGATCTCAAGTATCCTCTCCTTGGAACGGTTGGAGAAAATTCCGTCAAAGGTGTCGCCCAGCCCGTCCAGGTGAAGCCCTCCGGTGATAATTATGTAAAGTACAATAACCATGGCGGAAACCACAGTCTGAGGAAAAATAAACCCTAGCCCGTATGCTGCAACCGCCAGGATAGCTCCTATCACAAGCCCTATAAAAGGCGCAAATATGAGCCCCTTTCCAAAATCCTCGTTGCCCGCCGGAATGTTTATTTTTATTGGAATCCTCGTAAGAAATTGCAGCATTAAAACCATTTTTTTTAAAACTTTCATTATTATCCTCCATGCCGGATGTGCCCATACTTGGCACTATGCAGCTGCCAATTTGTTTACTTCGCGTCTCATCCTTTTATTTTCATAGGTATTCCCGAGACGCAGAAGTAAACCTCATCCGCCGTTGCGGCCAATATCTGGTTCATCCTGCCCGCAATATCCCGGAAATCCCTTCCGATGGCATACGGCGGAACAACTCCCAGCCCCACCTCATTTGTGACCAGGATAAACGGTACATTGCCCATTTTTGCCAGGCTTATGAGCCTTTCGATCTGATGCTGTATGCCCAGCTCTATTTCCGCAACCCTGTCTCTGGGCAGGCCATCCCATTCCATGGCCTCGTCCAGCATGAGATTTGTCACCATTATGGTAACGCAGTCCAGAAGCACTGCGGATTTTTTTCCCTCTATTATTCCATGCAGTTCCGTATCAAGGTTTTTGTAGCCCTCAAAGGTCTCCCATTCAGACGGTCTTTGTGCCCTGTGCTTGGCAATCCTCTGCTTCATTTCGTCGTCCAACTGCTTTGCGGTTGCCACATAAAGCACGTCGCCCCCAAATTCCTTTGCCCTGTTTTCAGCAAAAGTACTTTTCCCGGATCTGGCCCCTCCGGTCACCAGAATTAATTTAGCCATATCTATGCCCCGCATCCCGCACAAAACAACATGAAAGTGTGCATGGGCTCGGTCCTCCTTTACAATTTTTTCGAGTTTCTTTACCTTCCTCTTAATATAACACCTCATGAAGTTGAGCCGAGGTAATAACTGCCGCCGCATCTTTTTTAAGATCATTATATAACATTGTGGCCTTGCCGTCTGTAAAATCCCTTGTTTCAGGCGCATCATCCTCAATGATAACCAGCTTTGGCGAATATTTTGCAGCTTCCAGGTTCCTGAGGTTCTGAACGCCGAAGGGCATATTGCACAAGATGGTTATATGGGAATTTTTTATATTTGATATATTCTCCTGATACAGCTGGTCCGATATTTCACTGAAGGGCTTTTCCACAAGATATTTCATGCCGAAAACCTCAGCGCTGCCAATATCGCTGTCCCCGTGGGAAAAAACCCCCGCCGTAGCCACGTAGCCATGTTCGTAAAGCTGTCTTAAAACTCCCGAAGCGGAGCCGCCTCCACCTATCACATGTAGCCTCATGGAGGTGTTCCTGTTGCCGTCCCCATGGATATACACATCAAGCAAGCCCGTGATCCTGTTTTTGTAAACAAGGGCATTTACACAGTATACCCCAGAAAGGTTATCAGAGGTGAGAACCTCTTCGGGGCTGCCGTCGGCCACGATTTCCCCCGCATTCATAAGTACGAGCCTGGTACAGTACCTCGCGGCGGTTTTGAGGTCATGGATGGCGGCTATTACAGTTTTCCCCCCGCCGGATAAATCCCTGGAATACTTAAATATCTGCTCCTGATAGGTTATGTCGAGACTTGCCGTGGGCTCGTCCAGCAGTATGATATCCGTTTCCTGGGTCAGGACCTTGGCGAACAGCACTCTCTGCCTTTCACCTCCCGACATTTGGGTAACAGGACTATTTTCAAACCTGTCGGTGTCGGTATATATCATATTTTGCTTTGCAATATTGTAATCCTCCCTGCTCTCCCGCTGCAGCCGCTTGAGATACGGGTATCTGCCGTTCATGACTATGTCAATGGCCGGAAACGGGAACCCGATGGAAGTGTTCTGGTGCATCAGGGATATCTCCCTTGCCAGCTTTTTATCCGCCAGACCATGAATATTTCTTCCCTTTATTGTTATTTCACCTTCGGCACTGTTAATGCCGTTCATACACTTTAAAAGAGTGGTCTTCCCGGCTCCGTTGGGTCCGATAAGGCCCACGAATTCACCTGCTCCAATGCTCAAATTCACATTTTTCAATATGTCTTTATTATTTATTCTGAAATTCAGGTTTTTTATTTCAATAACACTGTCCATGTTTAAATAACCATACCCCCTTCCTTCTTTGTCCGAAGCAGAAGGTACAGAAAATACGGCGCCCCCAACAGTGCGGTTATAATGCCGACTCCCAGCTCATATGGAATCACCACTACTCTTGAAATAAGATCGCACACCACCAGGAATATGCCTCCTCCGATTGCGCTGGCAGGCAGCAGCTTTTTATTATCCGGCCCTACCAGAAGTCTCATAATATGGGGCACGATCAGGCCCACAAAGCTTATTGAACCGCTGACGCACACGGCGCTGGCTGTGGCTACCGAAACAAGTATGAGCAGAACGGTTCTGGTTTTTCCGGCGTTGAGGCCCACGGACTTGGCCTCTTCCTCACCCATCAGCAGCACATTCAGGTCCCTGGAAAACACAAACATCAGCGCGACGCTGATTATCACCGGCAAGACCACCAGGTTTACGTGTTCCCAGCGCCTTCCCTCAAGTCCCCCGGTGGACCAGAACAGAAATTCCTTCACCTGATAATCATAGGAAAGGGTCAGGATAATATTTGTTATAGCCCCAAGGAAGGTGCTTATGGCAATACCGGACAGAATCAGCGTCAGAACCGGCACCTTCCCTTTTCTGTATGAAAGCAGGTATATGGCCAGTATTGCCAGAAATGCCCCGCTGAAGGCGAATAAGGGCATCATGAAAATACCTATGGCGGCCACGCCCAGCTTCAAGGCCAGTACGGCGCCGAGGCCGGCCCCGCTTGATATTCCCAGTATTCCCGGGTCGGCCATGGGATTTCTGAACATTCCCTGCATGACCGCGCCGGAAGCCGCCAGC
Source organism: Bacillota bacterium (assembly GCA_023397905.1). Lineage (GTDB taxonomy): Bacteria > Bacillota > Clostridia > Acetivibrionales > DSM-1351 > Ruminiclostridium. The sequence continues at coordinate 132,964 of JAEWSZ010000186.1, forward strand.
GCTGTGCCTGAAAGAGCGGCGACCAGGACTCTCGGAAATCTGACAAGAAAAATGATGGATTCCTGCCCCTCCGAAAAGGTGGCATTTCTCAATAGCCCGATATTTTTCAATATTATTTTCAAGGTATCAAAAAACGGCACATATACGGCTCCGACCGCGGTGCCGGCTACCATTACTATCAGCAGTATCACCAGCATCGCCGGTATCATGCCCACTCTTTTCATCTGCTTGCCTCCATAAACGCTGCCTGCTTTCTGTATTGCTGCACAAAGACCTTCGATAAACGCACCAGATGGTGCTTACTTTTTTCTGTATCACAAAACCTGCAAAAAGCCGCCTGCGGCTTTTTGATATGTGGAGACCCTCGATGTACGCACTGTATGGTGCTCCACATTTTATTTAAATAACTCCGGATATGCGGCTTTTGCCATGTCTTCCACAGCCAGTACCGAATACTGCGAGGTAGTGCTGATATGGTTATAGGGCACCGCTATCAGCCTGTTATTCTTAACGGCCTTGACCCCGGCAAGAGCTTTATCCCCTTTTATGGTCTTTGTCAATGAGTCAAAGCTGTTCTTGCTGTCATAATACCAGGATGGAAGGCTTATGATATCCGGATTGTATTTGACCACCATTTCCTTTGACAGCTGAGGCCATCCCTCAAGGCCATCTTTGGATACGGGATTTACGAGCCCGGCTCTGGTAACTATATCATCAAAATTTGTTCCCTTGCCGCTTGTGGAAGCCATCTCGCTGTAATCCAGCATAGACAGTTTTTGATCCTCTTTAAGGCCTGCAAGCTTATCTGAGATTTCTTTCAGCTTCTGATCCATCTGGTCAATGACAGCTTCTGCTTTGGCAGTTTCACCGGTTATCTCTCCCAAGGTCTTAAGCATTTCCTTTTCCTGATCGATATTTGACGGCACATTTAAAACCATGACATTGATTTTAGCATCCCTCAGCTGTTTTATAATTCCTTCATCGGTCCAGGTATCCATAAAAACCAGGTCCGGCTGCAGGGCAATAATTTTTTCTGCATTTGCGTCAAGCCTCTGCCCGACTCCCTTTGCTTCGTCCGTCACATTTGACACATTTGGATCGTCAACGTAATAAGTCATAGCTGCAATTGCACTTTTATCAACCAGCGAAAGCAGCATTTCGCTGGTTCCCAGCGGCATACTGACTATTTTCGCCGGTTTTTGGGGAATAGTGACCTGTGCGTTCTTTGCATCGGTCAGGGTCAGCGGATACCTGGTCTCCGCGGTGTTTGCCCCTGTTGTGTCGGCGGACTGCGATGCACCGGACTGTACGGCAGTACCGGCAGCGGTTGAAGTGCCTGCGGACTGCGGCGCCTGTGCATTCTGCTGCCCGCAGCCTGCAAACATGCCCAGCGCCAATATAAGCACCAGTATAAATGATACAATCCTTGATATTTTAAATATTCCCTTCATAATTGTCCTCCCTGTAAAAAACCTCTTAAACACAATGTTTAAGAGGTCAAATATATTAGCTGAAAGATTTTCTATCCTTTGGAACAACCGCCGGTCTTTTAATATAATTTTCTTAAAAAGACTCAAAGCAGCAACTTATATTTTAAGCCACTCCCCCTATCTCTCGTAGAGTAAACAGTGCCGGGAACAGTCGGGCCGTTCCCTTGACGCAGATAGGTATTCTGGCTCAGGCGTCATCGCTCTCCAAACCTTCCCGGCATATCTGCCAGTGGCGTACATGAAGAACTCTTCCATCACAGCGGCGGGACCGCGCAGGACTCTGACCTGCTTCCGATATCTGCACCTTGCTATTCAATTTTCATAAGACCGTTACCGGTATACATAAATACTATCCTAATGATAATACAGTAAATGTAAAAAAGCAAATGAATTTTAACCGCTTCGATATTGGTTTTTTTGTTAAACAGCAGGCTTTAAACCACTTTCAAATATCCTTCTCCGTTCTCTTTGATCTTATATATGTTATTGTCCTTTGAGCAAAAATATATCCATTCATCTACTAAATTTATGCTTATAAGATTTGCAGCATCACACATTTTTCTCTTTGCTTTACCGGCAATACTATAATGGTAAAGTTTAAAATTATCCCTGCTATCTATATAATACATATCATTTCCGGATATTATAAATGATTTTACCGTACCGTCAAAAAAAAATGTAACTATCCTTAGCCGCCAAATCCAGGCAATGGATCTTGCTTCCGCTGAATTGGCAATCACTTCCGAAGTTTTCTGCCTCATTTGTCAGATAGTACACTTTATCTTCATCCATATCAAAAGCTAAACCGTCAGATATAGTCCATATTTGATCCAGACAGACTCCCTGCCCGGTATACTTTGTTTTATAAACACAATAAATGCACTCCGGTGTTTCCATTACATATAAATTGTTGTTGGTTATTGCAAAATCCGAAATAACTCCCCCAATGAGCTCCTCCGGAGCATTACCGTCGATATCAACTGTTTTAAGTACTTCACCATAAAATTCTGAAAAGTACAGGGTATTATTATTAAGAATTACCTTTGTTATATTGATTAAATCTCCGTCATAATATTCGTAATAGTCTTCAGGGAAATCCCCGTATATTTTCGTTAAATGGTTATCAATTATATTTAATTTGAAAATAGCGCACCCATCGGTAAATAAAATATAATCTCCGGTTTTAGCAATCAATTCTTTAATACTGATTTTATTTTTGAACAATATTTTTGAAATCAAATCATCATTTTGTATATATAAATTGTGATCATTTAAATTTAAAAAATATATATTGTTTGTCTCACCAACTGCAAATTTACGATTGCCCACTGATATAATCATTCCTGTACCCCGCTGTATTATCTGATGATAAAAGCGTTTTATATCTCAAACTCCTGCAATTAATTCGAAAAAGCTTTCCCCCTCGAAGACATTCTCAATTCCAAATATCTCCGCAATAGTGCTTGCAATATCCGCATAGGTTTTTCTTATCCCCAGATTTACATCCTTCTTTATATTTTGCCCGTACAGCAGCAGGGGGATGTATTCCCTTGAATGGTCTGTGCTGGGCGTGGTGGGGTCGCAGCCATGGTCGGCCGTGATTACCAGGAGATCGTCCTCCTTCATCGCCGACATTATTTCAGGCAGTCTTGCGTCAAATTCCTCCAGAGCCTGTCTGTAACCTTCTACATTGTTCCTGTGGCCATAAAGCATATCAAAGTCCACCAGATTTGTGAAAATGATACCTTTATTCTGCTGCTTCATATATTTCAGGGTCACATCCACTCCGTGGGTGTTGTTCTTTGTGTGCTCTGCCTGCGTAATGCCCCTTCCGGAAAATATATCCTCTATCTTTCCCACCGCTATGACATCCAGGCCCTTTTGCTGCAGCTTGTCAAGAATGGTATCGGAAGTGGGCTCCGCAGAAAAATCCCTTCTGTTTGACGTACGCGAGAAGCTGCCCGGCTGTCCCACAAACGGGCGGGCTATAACTCTCCCAACCATATTTTCGCCCTGCAGCATTTCCCTTGCTATGCGGCAGATCCTGTAAAGCTCCTCCAATGGGACTATTTCTTCATGGGCCGCTATCTGGAAGACGCTGTCGGCGGAAGTGTACACTATGAGCTTGCCTGTTTTCATGTGCTCTTCCCCGTACTCCTTTATTATTTCAGTGCCGGAGGCTACGCAATTTGCCAGTACTCCGCGGCCCGCCAGCTTTTCAAACCTTTCCAGTATGCCGGCGGAAAATCCCTGCGGATATGTGGGGAAGGGATATTTCAGCTGCAGTCCCGCTATTTCCCAATGACCTGTAATGGTATCCTTTCCCTTCGACACCTCGGCCATTTTCCCATAGCTGCCTGTGATTTCCCCGGGCACCGGAAGGTAATCTATCCCGTTGATCTTGCCCATGCCCAGTGCGGTCATATTGGGCAGCGAAATTCCTCCGCCGGCCTTTACGATATTTCCCACCGTATTGCTTCCCACATCTCCGTAATCCGCGCTGTCCGGAAGCTCTCCCACTCCCACGCTGTCCAGCACTATCAGAATAATTCTATTTATCTCAGACATAAATCCATACCTCTTTTCCCGTAAATTACTATAGACTTAAGGCAAGGGGTTCAACCGTGATTGCCTTTATACTCCCCATGATTATCTAATTATAATTCATTTTAAATGCGCCGTCACGTCTGCGACAATGCCGTTCATCCGGCGGCCGATACTATAGTAATACCATTTTTGCATATTTTCAAACAATATGGAACCTTTCCGGTCCGATAATTTTATTAATTTTGTCCAAAATATACATTTGTTTCCCAAATTGTGGTATAGTCTTATTGGGGTTTTCAGCATTAAAATTATATTTTGCCTGCTGTCAGCCCGTACATAGTTTTAAGAAAGATAGGTACATACGAATGAAAATTAAATTACGTCTTTTTAAACATACCTTTATGATATTGAGTATACTCTGTTGCCTTTTACTTGGAAGTACATCCATAATATACGCATTGACCGGCTCCTCCTCAAACGGCAAAGCTTCCCAGACTTCAGCCCCGGTTACGGCTTCGGAGCCATCGGTCTCCACCGCATCAGCCTCCGTCCAACCGGAGCAGACAGGCAAGTCAGGCAATTCGGCCGGGGAATCCTCCGGCGAGGCCCCTGGCAATCAGCCTTCCGAGCCCACCGTACAAAATGACGCCTCCGATTCCAAAACCGGACCTGAGCAGACCGCTCCTCCGGTTTCAATAACCATTTCGGCTGTGGGAGATATAATGGCCCACCAGGGAAACCTCAACAACGCCTATTCACCCAAAACCGGCAAATATGATTTCACCGGTTTCCTGGAGTATGTAAAGCCCTATCTGGAAAAATCGGACCTGACCATCGCCAATCTGGAAACTGTTACCGCAGGTCCCGCCACAGGCTACACAACCTATCCTTCCTTTAATACGCCGGATGCGATATTAACTGCGTTATCGGGAGCCGGCTTCGATTTATTGTCAACGGCAAACAACCATAGTCTGGACAGAGGGATCAGCGGCCTGACCAGAACTATTGAAAAGATAACCCAGAACAAGATGATAAATGTCGGCAGCTCAACCAATGGAAAAAACAAGTACATAACAAAGGATATCAATGGAATTAAAGTAAGCATACTGTCTTATTCGGCCTTCTATAACGGAAATGACAAAAAGCTGACGGCAGCGCAGAAGGCCACATATCTGAGCCCCTTGAATGAGGCGCAGATCCGGAAGGATATAAATGCGGTAAAGGCCGCGGGGTCGGATGCTGTAATTGTGTTTCTCCACTGGGGAACCGAATACCAAAGAGAACCCGCAGCATCCCAGACGGCACTTTCAAAAAAGATACTGTCCTGGGGTGCGGACATAATCCTGGGCTCCCATCCCCATGTGATTCAGAAATCCGAAATCACAAAAGTAGACGGTAAAGACAAATTTGTGATATATTCTATGGGTAATTTTATTTCCGGCTACAGAAGGATAGATAAGTCCGACAGACCCAATAAAATATACACCGAGGACGGCGTCATAGTAAATCTCCAGATTGAAAAGGATTCAAAGGGCACAATATTAAAGAATGTGGACTATGTGCCCACCTGGGTGGATAAATACTATGTGAACAACAGGCCGGTGTTCAAGATTATACCCATACCCACCCCGGATATTTCAGGCTCTTATGTGACTGATTACAACAGGCCGTTTATAAAACAGTCATATAAAAATACTATGAGTATAATGTCAAAGATGAAATAAAAAATTATACCGTAAGGTTTAACCGAGGTTATAAAATGTTTAAGGATTTTTTAACAAAAAACTTGATGAATATCCAAACGGCTTTTAAGGACAAGGCTTTCAGAAAATCCTTCATAGCCGTTGTTCTGTTTTTAATTATAAATGTTCTGAAGCTCAGTCTGTACAACTATTTTTTGATACCTCAGGCTACAAGGGATATATTTTCATATAAATTCTGGTTTACTCTGATTTACTGCATCATCGTCCTCACCATAGTGTTCAGCTTCAGATCCAGATACCTGTTTCTGATATTCATGGTCATCCAGGGAATATACTGCTTTACCAATATATCCTACTACCTCTACTATCACAGTTATCTTCATTTTTTGCAATGGATTTCCCTTTTCAAGGAAGCCCTTATTTCGGCCACCCATCTGGCCAATCCTAAAAGCCTGCAGCTTGTGATCGTGTTTATTGACGCCCCGCTGGCTCTTTATATTTTCTTCAAGTCCTTCAAAAAAGAGTTCAGGAAGTATTCTCTTTCCCTTTTAAAATACCCTGTTCTGGCCGTGTCCCTGGTGATCCTCATTGTAGTTGAGACCGTCAATTTTCAGCAGGGCAAGTCCCTGGTGCAGTATATGGACGACAGATATACGGGCGAGACAGAGATTGTGGCAAGATACGGGACGCTTGTCAACAGCGTTGTAAATATATTGCAGAACTATAGTGAAACAAAGCTCATCGCCCAGCTGTCATACGGGCGCAAGCAGACCGAAGAAAATACCATCGGCAAGCCTTCACCGTCAGACGGTGCGGTCATAGAAGAGTCCAGGCCCAATATCGTGGTCATACAGGTTGAATCCATGGACGCCAATATTGTAAAACAGCAGCACAACGGCTCTTACGTCATGCCGTTTTTAAGCTCCATGCGCGAAAACTCCATTTACTATCCCTATACCCTCAGCTACCATCAGGGCGGAGGGACCTCGGACGCCGAATTTTCAATTATCAACAGTATCCAGCCTCTCGACGCCTTTCCCGCCATCAAGCTGAGTTCGTACAACTATCCGAATTCCTTTGTTTCAAGGCTTGCAAAGGCTTCCTATTCAACAATGGCATTCCACGGCAATGTGGGCACCTTCTACAACAGAAATATCGCCCTGTCCAAAATGGGCTACAATAAATTTTATGACATAAGCTCAATGAATTATGAGGATGAAGGCTGGGGAGCTCCGGACGACAAGGTCTTTTCTTTTGCCTTCGGCAAAATGCAGAGCACAGCGGCGCCCTTCATGGTACAGGTCATCACCATGACCAGCCACGGCCCCTTTGAAAGTGCAAGGAACTACTACAACAATGAAAATTATGACGATATTGAGGATGAAATAGTGAGAAACTATTTTAATTCCTTCAACTATGTGGACCGGTCCATAGAGCAGTTTGTCACCGAGGTCCAGTCCAAATTTAAAAACACCTATTTTATTATTTATGGAGACCATACTCCAAACATAAACAACGAAGATTACCATCAGGCTTCATTTATAGACGGAAACAGGTATTTTGAGTTCGTACCCCTGTTTATCATAACTCCTGATAAGCAGAAGCACATGGAGAGCTCAAAGGCCGCATCATTCCTGGATATAGCACCCACCGTACTGTCAGCCTCAAATATACCATATACCGTGCTTTCTGACGGTACAAACCTGCTGAGCGGCGAACCTCTCGGGAAATTGCCTTTAAAGGGCGGTTACTTTGACAGGGCATGGCTGTACCAGAAAGTGTCCACAAGCAAATACGACCAGGAAGAGCCCCTGTGGTATAAATACCTGCCGTCCTTCATTTCCTCCAGCCTGATCGAGCGGCATAAATAAAATGTGGCTATTGGCGGTTGGTTATTTTGTTGACATTTTTAATAATAATTGATATTGAGCCGTCGGGATTATTGGAAAACTCTATCATGTCCCGGTTGTCATAATAGCTCAGGGGAAAGTTTATTTCTATACCCGTGTCCGTTTTTATTTTGTGGGTTTTAAACTTCTTTTCCGCAAGCTTTTCAGGCACCCGTATAGCTTCCTCCGTAAGGCCGGCCTTCTGTATCTCCTGGATATATTCCTGCCTTACGGCCAGGTTTGTCTCGTACATCTCCTCGGCAATGGCTTCCACGCGTATTTCGTTATTCTCTTCAAGGTTCTCGGAAACCACCTTCTTCAGCTTGGCAGCCTTGTCAAAGTCCTCTTCATAATACTTTTTGTTTATTTTCTGAGTGACTTTATCTATTATTTTCAGCTTCTGGTTATCTGACAGGTCCGTGGAGCAGTTCATAAGATACTGCGACAGGTAGAACTCTTTTGTGCCGTTTATTTCATATAACTTTTCCAGAAGCTTTATTTCACCCGATTCCAGGCAGATCAGAACAGCTTCGTCTATCTTCTGTCCTTCCGACGGAAGCAGTGTTTTATGCCTGATAATGGAATTGGCGGCGCCCTCCTCCATTTGATTGACATAGTGTGTAAAGCCTGTTTTATAATTTAATTTAAGTATACCCATATATTGTTCATTGTTTATGTAAAACAGGCAGCAAATCAAGTCTCCCGGCGTAATATCCACATTTTGCAGCATTATTTCAAAAATTCTGCCTCCCAGCACTCCGCTGGTTTCAAGAAAACAGCTTTCATCAGCCTTTACCGCAGCACACAGGTCCCTTGCAGTATTCACATCTCCCATGAATTGAGCCTTTTTAAGATTGGCGTCCTCCAGTATCCTGCTTAAATGCTTTTCCAGAAATTCAGAAATTTCGCCGTCCAGTTCAAGCTCGCTGTTTGACAAAACCGGGAAATTGATGCTTGTGTCCAGGATATGCAGTACAGCCTTTTTTACATGAATATCGTATTCCATAAAAATAATCCACTCCGTTCAGATATGTCCGGCTTTATTGAAAATAAAACCTTAAGCCGGCCACTCCTTATTATAACAAAATGACCGGACAAAATAATAGTATTTTTAATTAAATGGTCTATTATATAGCTCCGCGGGAATCAGCCGCCTTGGCAAAGTTTTCGGCCTGGGCGGAAACCACATTGGCAATTATATCATGAATCCGTCCAAATTCATGATATAATATAAAAAAACAGTGCAGAAATCAGAAATTTATTTTTGGAGGAAAGATAATGTTATTTGGAAAATTTACATCACAAATGTATGCCATGAAGGCCAACAACGCATTTCGCAGCGGAAATATAGAAGAGACCACCGCATGGCTGAAAAAAGCTCATGATACCGGGAGCGCCAAAGCCAATGTGGTCACCACATACGGATATATACTTTTAAAATACGGAAATCCGGAGGAAGCCGAAAAGGTGCTGAAGGAACAGCTTGCTTCCTCAAAACTGGCTAACAACGACCGTTTCAACGCCAAGTCCAACTACGCCCTGGTATTGTGGAAGAAAGGTCTGCTTGACGAGGCAATTGCCACCTTTGAAGAAATCTTGCCATATTATAAAAACACTAATATTTATGGCAGTCTGGGCTACCTTTACAATCTTGCAGGAGACCTTGAAAGAGCTCTGAAATTCAATCTTGAGGCGTACGATTACAACAGCTCCGGCGCCATTATTCTGGATAATCTGGGCCAGACTTATTATCTGATGGGCGATTATGAAAAAGCCTGTGAGATCTTCAAAAAACTCATGGACATGAACCCAAAGTTTCCGGAGGCCTTTTATGACTATGCACTGGTCCTGGAAAAAATGGGAGACCGGGAAAAATGTATCGAAAAGCTCAAAACCGCACTGCTGTATAAACCCAATTACCTTTCAGCCGTCACTGCCGAGGAGATGGAGAAAAAGCTCGAAGAGGCAGAAAAAACTCAATAATTGCCGTCTAAATCCATTAGAAGGCAAATTCCAGCATGGATTCCAGTATCTTTTTATGCCCTTTTTCATTTGGATGAATGCCGTCTGCGCAGAATTGCGAGCTGTAATTGCTGCTGATCAGAAAATTTTCCCTCACATTTATCAGCTTGCAGCCATTTTGAAGCGCAATCCACTCCACTGCGCTGTTATATGCCTCCTGCCAGCGGTATATCTTGGCTACGTCGCCCAGCCAGTGCAGTATATTCTCTTTGTTGAGGCCTTTTGAAACCCAATTGAAATATCTTTCAGGCTCAAGCGGAGGCAGATTCATCAGTATGGGCGTAACGCCTTTCTGCTTGAATATATCGATCATTTTCTGAATGGAATTTTTAAAGCCGGAAATAGGCGTGTTTGGCTGGTGAATGCTGTCAGGGGCATTGGCAACTTCACTCCATTTAAAATCACAGTCGTTTCCCCCGAACTCCAGTATGACAATATCGTTTTTACCGGCCGGCTGTCTTTCAATGGCTGCCGTTATCCGGTCAAGAGCTTTGGTTGAAGTCATTCCGAAATAAGCGTTGTTTTTGACCGTACATCCGGTTAGTTCTGCAAAGCTGTTGATACAGCTATTCTTCATAACTTTATACTTTTTGTCCTGTTCATCCCATATGACTCCTTTTAAAATTGAGTCACCCCATATTGTTACATTTTTATCGGTTAGTTCCATATTCGTGTACCTCCGGAAAGTGTCGTATATACATCATTTCTTCTACTCTTATATTATCGCCATTAACAGACCATATTATTTTGCAAATTTAAGCAATTGCTCATCTATAATTTCACGTAAATATATCTCTTTTTTATATCATCTAGTATTTAATACTATGTTACATATTTCTATGTGGTTTGTCAAGAATTTATTATAACTATATGATAGTAAATTATTTTGCTATCTATGGAAATAGTATCACAACCATCCGTATAAATAAATCCTTTTTACACTATTGTATACTAATTGTAAAAAACGCTGTTATTCATTATTACTTCATATAAAAGGTACGCACTGTGGAAAAAAAAGTCTGAATAGACTTTCTTTTCAGACTTTAACCGCTTATTACTAAAATATAAATTATGCAGAAGTAAGTTTTAATCCCAAAATTCCTATCAGTATTAAGCAAAGAAATACAACCCGCAAGATATTAAACGGTTCATTAAAAAGTAAAATCCCCAGCAATACCGCGCCAAAAGCTCCGATTCCGGTCCAAATGGCATAGGCTGTGCCAATTGGGAGTGATTTGGCCGCAAGTGACAATAAATAAAAACTGATTGCCATACCCACCAATGTAATCAATGACGGGTATAACCTTGTAAATCCATGGGAGTATTTAAGTCCCATTGCCCAAATCACCTCAAAAACCCCTGCAATTATTAAATAGGCCCAGGCCATGTTTTCACCTCCTTTAAACAAAATAAAGCCTGAAAGATATCATTTTGATACCTCCCAGGCTTTTATCCTTCCGTGACACAGCTTAAAGCTGTGAGTTTTCTCTTGGTCACAGGCCAGCTATGCTGCGGAACCCTAGAAAACTTCATATTTCATTTGGTTTTGAAATTGTGTGCTTCATTAAAAATTTATTACTGATACACATATAATGTGCATCGTATGTATTATATGTACTTTCGGTAAATAAGTCAATGCTTGTCAGGCAATCTGTGTTTATTAGATAATCGATATATTAAAAGTCAATTACTATAAATCAAATTATCATCTGATATATACCCACTGCGATCAGCAGAAAGCCTGAAACCACGGTGGCCCTGTCGCCCAGAAATTTGGCTGCGAACCGCTTTCCTATCAGTGTTCCCAGGGATATGGTAATGAGGCTGAATATGATTACTGCTATGGTGAGGACCGCCACATTCACACCTGTCATTCCCGCACCGAAACCCGTTCCCAGACAGTTTACAGCCAGAGCTATACCCAGCAGGATGGATTCCTTCAGGGAAATATCGCCGGAGTAATCCCGGTCCGCAATGCCCGGATCATCCATCACCGCCCTTAATTCGTCTATGTATTGCCGGTTGTTCTGGGAAATGTCCTTTGTCTTGCGTTTATTGTATATGTAGCTGATTATAGTGTATAAACCCATGGCGCTCACTATGGAACCGCCTATGATATTGCCTGGAAAGCCGGGAATATATCTGGCCAGAAGGTTGCCCGCAAGGCTGGCTGTTAAGGTTGCAATGCCTGAAAATAACGCGATAGCTAAATTTGATCTGAAGGGAACATTTATTTTCCTGGCGCCGTAGGCCAGGCCGATTGCCATGTTGTCGAGATTTGGTGCTAAACATAGAAGAAATACGGACAGAAAGTAAACCACGTATAAATCACCTCACCCGGCTAGTATATTCGCCTTGTGAGGAAATAGTGCCAGTCCCGGCTCAAATATGCCGCCGCATATTTGCCGGCCGGGTTTCAGGTTAAAACGTGTTCACTTGCCTTTATCTTTATCTGCCGCCTTGACTTTAATGCGGTTTTTGCTGTCAATGGAATTCAATATTTTTTCCGCAACTATTCTGTAAGCATTGGCCTCGCTGGTAAGCTGCAGGGCAAAAAGACGGAGAGCTTTCTCATAGTCCTCCTCATTCAGCTGGTCCAAAGCGGCCGAAAGCTTTTGAGATACCGTATTGAAAGCCTGGTCCTGAAGCTTTGCAAGCTCTTCAAAAAAGCTCCGGTATTCCTGTTCGTCATTGAAATTATTCAATGAATGGGCTATAAGCGGTATGGGCAGTATGGGTTTCAGCATTGACATAATATAAAGCGTAACCAGGTGACCCCTGTCATATTTTTTGTTAACCGGACGTTTCATATAGCCTTCCTTGACATAATTGTTTACCATACTTGAAGTAATGATCTTGCCCGTATCCTCGGCACCCACTATATTCAATAATTTTTCCAGATAGGTCACCACCTGGTCCATATACAGATCTATGCCGGGAAATTGGCTCCAATCCTCTGTTCTGTGGGAACCTAAAGTATTTGAAAAATCCATCAGCTCTTCTTTCAGAGAGTTAAAATTATTGTTGCTCAAAAAAATAACCTCCTGTTTCTTGGTCAGATCAAGTATATCACACAAAGGAATCAAATGCCAGAAGCGTGGGGTCAGGTGTGCAACCGGCTTTTTTACCAAGGTCGATTACTTAAATTTCCTTATTGACAAAATTTTATAACCGAGGTAATCTAATATTAATTAAATATCTGCCCTTTAAACCGTTGAAGTGGAGATAACGGTGATATGTGCACTTACAGAGAGCGGGGGAAGCTGAGAGCCCCGCAGAACGCAGTACATCAAATGGACCACTGAGGGCGCAGCCAAATGAAGGTTTTCCTTCAAAGTATTCTGCGACGCACACATGCGTTATATGTGGGAAATATGTTGGTATTTCTGTAAAGAGTGTAAGATCTGGTTTATACATCTTACAAAACAAGGTGGCACCGCGGGTGAATTATACACCCGTCCTTGACTTAATATTTCAGTCATGGGCGGGTGTTTTTATTTGCAAAAAAAGCGGTAGATCAGTGACGCTGCGTAAAGCAGCTTACAAAACTTATATTCTAAAAAGGAGTGGTAGGTATGTATAAACCGGATCTGAAAGAGGCAAGGGCATTGGCGGAGGGCTATACCGTAATACCTGTGAGCTGCGAAATCTTTGCCGACATCAAAACGCCGATTGCGGTACTGCAGAGTATCAGGGCAATCAGCGATCAATATTATCTTCTGGAGAGCGTCGAAAGCGGAGAAAAATGGGGGCGCTACTCCTTTCTGGGTTTTAATCCCGTTGTTGAACTCAGGTGCAAGGACGGTCTTCTGGAGGTAAAGGGAGAATCCGGTTTCAAAACCCAAACCGGCGATCCTAACAGCCACATCAGAGACATCCTGAAAAACTACAGAAGTCCCAAGCTCAGCTTTCTCCCTCCCTTCACCGGCGGATTTGTGGGATATTTCGCCTACGATTACATCAAATACAGCGAACCCACATTGAAGCTGGAAGGAATCGATGACACCAGATTCTACGACGTAGATCTGATGCTGTTTGACAGGGTCATCGCTTTTGACCACTTCAGGCAGAAAATCATCATTATGATAAATATAAAAACAGACGAGCTTGAAACCAATTATAATAAAGCCATTGCAGAGCTGGAGGACATTAAAAAGCTTATCAAATCCCAGGCACCGGCCCCATCTTCCCCATCAGGGCTGCGTTCGCCCTTCAAGGCCCTTTTCAGCAAGGAAGAGTACTGCAATATAGTCAACCGGGTCAAGGAGCATATTTTTGAAGGCGACATTTTTCAGGCCGTCCCTTCAAACAGGCGCTCGGCACAGTTTGAGGGAAGTCTTTTCGACACCTACAGGGCTCTCCGGACCACCAATCCGTCGCCGTACATGTTCTTTCTGAAGTTCGGCGACCTGGAAATCACGGGCTCCTCGCCTGAAACACTTATAAAACTGGTAGACGGCAAGCTGTCCACCTTTCCCATAGCCGGCACCCGGCCCAGGGGAAACAGCGATGAAGAAGATTCCCAGCTGGCCGGACAACTGCTGGGAGATGAAAAGGAACTGGCCGAGCACAACATGCTTGTGGATCTGGGCCGCAACGACCTTGGAAGGATAAGCGAATTCGGAAGCGTGGAAGTAAAGGATTATCTGAGTATCCGCAAATTCTCACATGTGATCCACATAGAGTCAAAGGTCACGGGCAATCTCCGGAAGGGTTGCGACCAGTTGGACGCCATATCCTCCCTGCTCCCCGCCGGAACGCTTTCCGGAGCTCCCAAGATACGCGCCTGCCAGATAATAAACGCCGTTGAAGGGCACAGGCGCGGCATATACGGAGGCGCCATAGGCTATATCGATTTTACCGGCAATATGGACACCTGTATAGGCATCCGAATGGCAGTGCTAAAGGATAACACCGTATATGTGCAGTCAGGCGGCGGCGTGGTAGCAGACAGCATTCCTGAAAATGAATTCACGGAGACGGAAAACAAAGCCAGGGCAATTATAAACGCTCTTGAGCTGTCGGGAAAGGGGATTGATTAAAATGATTTTACTTATTGATAACTATGACAGTTTTTCCTATAACCTGTTCCAACTGGTCGGAATAATCAACAGCGACATCAGGGTAATAAGAAATGATGAGCTCACCGTTTCCGGAATTGAAGCGTTGAGGCCTTCCCACATAATCATTTCCCCCGGTCCCGGGCGGCCTGCAGATGCGGGGATCTGCGAGGAGGTCATAAAGCATTTCAGCGGAAAAGTACCCATCCTGGGGGTATGCCTGGGGCATCAGGCCATCTGTGAAGTGTTCGGCGCAACCGTATCCTATGCAAAAGAGCTTATGCACGGCAAGAAGAGCTCCATACACATCGCAAACGGCAGCCAGCTGTTCAGGGGGCTCTCCCCCATTATTGACGGCGCCAGATACCATTCTCTGGCGATGGTCCGCGAGACCCTGCCCGACCAGCTGCTGATCATAGCGGAAGACAGCGCCGGTGAGGTCATGGGCGTAAAACACAGGGAGCATGACGTATACGGGGTCCAATTCCACCCCGAATCCATATTGACTCCCAACGGCAAAACAATACTGGAAAACTTTTTAAGAATATAATTCAATTGCGTTTCCAATACGCTGAAATGGAGGGTTATTATGATTCAAGAGGCCATACGGCAAATAATAAATAAACAGGATTTAAGCCTTGAACAGACAAAGCAGGCCATGGAGGAAATAATGGAAGGCCGCGCCACCGGCGCACAGATAGGTTCTTTTCTGACAGGCCTTAGAATGAAGGGCGAAACCATCGACGAGATCACGGCCTGCGCAACAGTTATGAGGGAGAAATGCACTAAAATACGCCCGAAGATGGATGTGCTCGACATAGTAGGCACAGGCGGAGACGAAGCATATACCTTTAATATCTCCACCGTGTCTTCCTTTGTGGTGTCGGCGGGCGGAGTACCCGTGGCAAAGCACGGCAACCGTTCCGTATCCAGCAAATGCGGCAGCGCCGACCTGCTGGAAGCGCTGGGGATAAATATTGCATTAACTGCGGAGCAAAGCGCCCAGGTACTGGATAAAACCGGCATGTGCTTCATGTTTGCCCCCACCTATCACGCCTCCATGAAATATGCCGCCCCTGTCCGCAAGGAATTGTCTGTGAGGACTATTTTCAACATACTTGGCCCACTGTCCAATCCCGCGGGCGCCAATATGCAGCTGTTGGGCGTGTATGACGAAAACCTGGTGGAACCCCTTGCCAGAGTCCTGGCAAATCTCGGCGTCAAGCGGGCCATGGTGGTTCACGGACATGACGGCCTTGACGAAGTGACGCTTTGCGACACCACTACCGTATGCGAGGTGAACAACGGAAAACTGAACAGCTTTGTGCTCTCCCCAGAACAACTGGGACTGGAGAAATGCCTGTCCGGCCAGCTTGTGGGAGGCGGCCCCGAAGAAAATGCCAAAATCGCCCTTGACATACTGGCAGGCGGCAAAGGTCCCAAAAGAGACGTGGTGGTACTCAACTCCGCACTCTGCCTGTACATGTCCCACAACCAAGTGACGCTCAGGGATTGTGTCAGGATGGCAGAAGACCTTATTGACAGTGGTTCTGCGCGGTTGCAGCTGGATAGATTTCTGGAAGCGTCAAATTCATTTAATTGAGGTAGATCACATGATACTGGATAAAATCGCAGCAAAGACAAAAATAAGGCTGGAGGAGTTAAAGGCCGTCAAGCCCTATGAGGCAGTGAAAACTGCCGCTCTGGCCCTGCCGCCGGGCGGCGGCGACTTTGCTTTTGAAAATGCTCTGAAGACCGCGGATATGGCATTTATATGCGAGGTCAAGAAGGCTTCTCCTTCAAAGGGCATCATCGCAGAGCATTTTCCCTACGCCGAGATCGCCCGGCAATACGAGAGTGCAGGCGCCAACGCCATCTCGGTGCTGACTGAGCCCCATTTCTTTCTGGGAAGCGATGAGTATCTGAAGGAAATAAAGCAAACCGTAAAGCTTCCGGTGCTCAGGAAGGACTTCACCATTGATCCGTACCAGATATACGAGGCAAAGCTGCTGGGCGCCGACGCGGTACTGCTCATATGCGCCCTGCTGGATACCATGCAGTTAAGGGAGTATATAAAAACCGCCCACAGCCTTGGACTTTCAAGCCTGGTGGAGGCGCATGACGAGAAGGAGATCCATAGTGCACTGGAGGCCGGAGCCAGGGTGATCGGCGTCAACAACCGCAACCTTAAGACCTTTGAAGTGGATATAACCACCAGCGCAAGGCTCAGGGAACTGGTCCCCTCCGACAGGGTATTTGTCTCGGAAAGCGGGATCAAGACCGCCGGAGACATTGCAGAACTGCGCCGGAACGGAACAGATGCGGTGCTGATAGGCGAGACCCTCATGAGAAGCGGAAACATCCCTGAGGAGCTAAGCCGCCTCAGAGGTGGAGGCAACAACCCCTGAAGGGCAGATTAAGCGGAGTTATGAGTAGAATTCAGCCAGGTGCAGGTAAGCAGGCTTTGCCCGGCTGAGTACCACACTGCTTAAAGAATGGAGACCAATAACATGTCTGATATAAAAATAAAGATATGCGGCCTGACCCGGGCACAGGATATGCAATATGTAAATGAAGCCCTGCCCGATTATATAGGGTTCGTTTTTGCAAAGAGCCGCCGGCAGGTGGGCCCCCGAGAGGCGGCGGAGCTAAAGAGCCTTCTGGATTGCCGTATTAAGGCAGTTGGTGTCTTTGTAAATGAGGACATACCGGCCGTCTCTGATTTATGCGGTGGCGGGGTCATTGATTTTATCCAGCTTCACGGGGACGAAAACAGTGAATACATCGCAGGGCTGAGAGAAAGTCTTTTGAAAAGGAACTGCCTCAGGCCCATAATAAAAGCCGTCAGGGTCAGGGATGCGGAATCCGTAAAGTCATCGGAGCAATACCGCTGCGATTATCTGCTGCTGGACGCTCACTCCGGCGCAGAATACGGCGGAACCGGCAGGACATTTGACTGGGAGCTTTGCAGAAATGTCCGCAAACCCTTCTTTCTTGCGGGAGGCCTGAACCCGGAAAATGTCATTTCAGCCGTTGACGCCGTCAGGCCTTACTGTCTGGACGTGAGCAGCGGCGTTGAAACCGGGGGCTTCAAGGACAAAGATAAAATAATTAAATTGGTAAATATGATCAGAGGAGTGTGAAAAATATGGTTAAAGGCAGGTATGGCAAGCACGGAGGACAATATATACCTGAGATACTGATGAATACAATAATCGAGCTGGAGGACAGCTACAATTTCTACAGGAACGACTACAGCTTTAATCAGGAGCTGACAACGCTCCTGAAGGAGTATGCGGGAAGGCCTTCCCTTCTTTACTACGCTAAAAAAATGACCGAGGAGCTTGGAGGGGCAAAAATTTATTTGAAAAGAGAGGATCTGAACCATACGGGTTCCCATAAAATAAACAATGTACTGGGGCAGGTACTCCTTGCAAAAAAAATGGGGAAAACCCGTATAATCGCAGAAACCGGCGCCGGACAGCACGGTGTTGCCACCGCCACCGCGGCGGCTCTGATGGGCATGGAATGTGAAATATTCATGGGCCTTGAAGACACCAGGCGCCAGGCCCTTAATGTGTTTCGAATGGAGCTTCTCGGGGCAAAAGTCCACCCTGTCACCAGCGGCACCCAGACCCTGAAGGACGCCGTCAACGAGACCATGCGCGAATGGGCTTCCCGGGTGGAGGACACCCATTATGTGCTGGGTTCGGTAATGGGCCCTCACCCCTTCCCCAAAATGGTCAGGGATTTTCAGAGTGTCATAGGGAAAGAAGTCCGGGAGCAAATGCTGGAAAAGGAAGGCCGGCTGCCCGACGTTGCCATGGCATGTGTGGGAGGCGGCAGCAATGCCATAGGGCTTTTCTATGATTTTATAAACGACCCTTCCGTCCGGCTCATAGGCTGTGAAGCCGCCGGAAAGGGTATTGACACCGGATATCACGCGGCTACCATCGCCAAAGGCCAACTGGGCATATTCCATGGGATGAAATCATACTTCTGCCAGGACGGGCACGGCCAGATCGCGCCGGTCTACTCCATATCCGCCGGTCTGGACTATCCTGGGATAGGCCCCGAGCATGCTCACCTGCATGACACCAAACGCGCGGAATATGTACCCGTAACAGATGCCGAAGCTATAAACGCCTTTGAATATCTTTCAAAAACCGAAGGCATCATCCCTGCCATCGAAAGCTCCCACGCAGTGGCTCATGCCATGAAGCTGGCGCCTGAAATGGAAAAGGATAAAGTGATAGTGATCTGCCTGTCGGGACGGGGAGACAAGGATGTGGCTGCTATTGCCAGATATATGGGGGTGGATGTAAATGAGTAAGATTGAAAATGCATTTAAAAACGGAAAGGCCTTTATCGGGTTTTTGACCGCGGGAGATCCCAGCCTTGACAAGACCCAGGAATTCATACTTGCAATGGCGGATGCCGGTGCGGACCTGGTGGAAATAGGCATACCCTTTTCAGATCCCATCGCAGAGGGCGATGTGATCCAGAGGGCGAATATACGGGCTCTTTCCGTGGGTACTACTATTGAAAAGATATTTAAAACTGTCAGGTCTGTCCGCAAAAAAACTCAGGTGCCTCTGGTTTTCCTCACATACCTGAATCCTGTTTTCACCTACGGCTACGACCACTTTTTCAGAGAGTGCAATGAAGCCGGAATAGACGGCGTTATCATACCGGATATCCCCTTTGAAGAAAAGGGCGAGCTTCTGCCCTTCAGTGAAAAATACGGCGTAGATATCATATCCTTGATCGCTCCCACTTCGGAAGCCCGCATTGCCGAGATCGCAAGCTGTGCAAAGGGATTTGTATATTGTGTTTCCTCCATGGGTGTCACAGGCGTGAGGAATGAGATAAAAACCGACCTCAGTTCCATACTGTCGGCGGTGCGGTCCGCCACAAAGGTGCCTGC
Organism: Bacillota bacterium; assembly: GCA_023397905.1. Classification (GTDB taxonomy): domain Bacteria; phylum Bacillota; class Clostridia; order Acetivibrionales; family DSM-1351; genus Ruminiclostridium. Next base: position 152,602 of record JAEWSZ010000186.1, read on the forward strand.
CGCCGTAGGCTTCGGCATTTCCACTCCCCAGCAGGCCGCGGAGATAAGCAAATACGCCGACGGAATAATAGTGGGAAGCGCCATAGTCAAAATCATCGAAGAACACGGGAGCAACTCTTCCGCACCGCTTTTCGAATATGTTCACGGGATGAAGGAAAGCATCGCAAAATAACAAATTCAATATATGGAAAACCAACTGTGCATGGTCCTCACCTGTTAATTGCAGCAATGTGCAGCACACGGTACACCGTACATCAATAGCTTAGCTTAGTGTATTATTTGAATTATCTGTAATGGCTCATACCTGGTATTTTAGCTGTCGCTTACATTCGCCATCCGTGGCCTCATAGTTCGCTAAAACAGACATCCCGTCTGTTTTACAGCTAAAATACCACTTCTTCGCCAACAGCTAATATCAAATCCTACAATGCGCTCAGCTATTGATGCACGCCATACCTTACCGTGCTTCCCATTGAAATAATTTATATCTGAGGACCTGTCAAAAGGTATCTTTTTCATATATTGAATTCAATTTATTTTGAAATGCTTTCCGTAGTGTTACAACAGCTCAATGTTATCTCTGCTTTTCAGCTCTTTCATCGCATTCCTGGTGTCGAATACAAATGCCGAATTTGCCTGGATGAAGTTATAGTTGTACTCGTCATGATTTGTGATTATTACGGTCAGATCCGCCTGGTTCAGGATCTCCTCGGACAGCTCGGTATTTATATATTCCCTGCTTTTATTCATAAAGCAGGACACATGGGGATCGTTATACCGGATTATGGCCCCCTCCTTTTCAAGAAGCTCAATTACCTTCAACGCTGGGCTTTCCCTGTAATCGCCGATATCAGGCTTGTAGGCAACACCCAGTACCAATATTTCCGAACCGTTTACCGGTTTTTTCAGCCTGTTTAGAATCCTGTATATCCTTTCGACCACATATTGGGGCATATATTGATTTATTTCGCCCGACAGTTCGATCAGCCTTGTATGGTAATCGTATTCTCTGGCCTTCCAGGTCAGGTAAAAGGGGTCCAGAGGTATACAGTGACCTCCTATGCCCGGTCCGGGATAAAATGCCTGGAAGCCGTAAGGCTTTGTCTTTGCGGAATCTATTACCTCCCATACGTTTATTCCCATCTGGTCGCATATGATTGCCATTTCATTTATCAAAGCAATGTTAATATTACGGTAAGTATTCTCCAGTAGCTTTTCCATTTCGGCCACAGCGGGGCTGGATACTTCGTGGACATCACTCTCCAGCACTTTTCTGTAAAATGCCGAGGCTGCCTCCAGGCTTTCTTTCCCTACTCCTCCCACAACCTTTGGCGTATTTCTTGTTTTAAAGACCGAGTTTCCCGGATCGACCCGTTCAGGAGAAAAAGCCAGGAAAAAATCCTGTTCGCATACCAGCCTGGACTTATTTTCAAGTATCGGCCGGACAAGTTCCTGCGTAGTGCCCGGATAAGTGGTGCTTTCAAGTACGACAAGGGTATCCTTCCTCAGATGTGCCCCGATACTGCCGGTCGCGGCTTTAATATAGCTCATATCAGGCTGCTTGTTTATATCCAGCGGAGTCGGCACACATATGACAATACAGTCGGCCTCCCTGACAAAACTGAAATCTGCGGTGGCATGAAGCTTTCCTCTTTTAACGGCTTCTCTCAAATCTCCGTCTGTGACATCGTCTATATAGTTATTACCCGCATTGACCGAAAAAACAATTTTCTCCTGGACGTCAAAGCCTATGACCTTAAAACCGGTTTTAGCTGTTTCAACCGCCAGAGGCAATCCCACATAACCAAGCCCTACTATTCCTATGACTGCAGTTCCGTTTTCTATTTTATCAAGAAGATCCGCCTTCATTACTTCTTTCCCCCATTCCGCTACATTCAATTGCATTATCCCATAAAGCCAATTACGTCCTGAAATTTTGCCGGGAGGCTTGATTCTCCGACCCTGACTGCCGGTTTTCAGCCGTCAGTGATTGACTTCTCGCATACGACGATCATATTATCTGTCGTAGGATTCATTCCCTTTTCTATCCGGTAACCGTTCATTGAATAAAAATCGACCTTCTGAAATACATTTTTTAAAATTTCATAAAATTCGTCATAGCAGTATTCCTTTATATGAAAAGGATTTTTAACATGCTTTCTCATCTCCCTGTTCGGAGTGGATACTATAAACCTTCCGCATTCCTTCAGCACCCTGTGCGCTTCTTCTATATGCCTGACGGCGGTTTCAACCGGCAAATGCTCAAATACCTCAAAGGAAGCATATACATCAAATTCCTCATTTTCATAGGGAAGCTCCGTAACATCCCCTTGAGTCCAGTATATATTTTCATGCCGGAAAACTCCTTTGGCAAAAGTGAGATTGTCCTCTGCAATGTCTATTGCCTCAACCTGCCTGCACAGCTTTGAAAAATACGCGGCGCCATAGCCGAAACCGCAGGGAGCTTCAAGGACCTTGTGATCTTCCTTGATAAAGCCGGCTGCAAATAAATAACGCTGTGCTATTTTCAGATACCCGAAAACCGGCAGAAATTCGGACGCGGGGATGCCTCTCTCCCACATATAGGCCAAAAAGTTTTTCCTCACATCCTCTTTGATCTCCTGGTCGTATATAAAACCGGCAATATTTTTTTTGAATTCAATATCACTGCCGAATATCTCCCGGGCCAGCCTGAGTATTTCCTTTGAGTTTACGCTGTCTTGCATTTGTCCCGGCAAAATAAACATATTCCTGGAAAAGTCATACCAGATATTATTTACCGCCAGCCTGACATCCTGTTTATTATTTAATATGAACTCTATCAGCTCATAGCCGCTTAGCGTCCTTTCCCTTTTTCCCAGCATTATACTTGCGGTACTGAAGTCATAGGCGTCAAAGTCTTCTGTTTTATAGGATATAAAATCATTTATCCTTTCCCGGACATACTCCGCCTGCAAGACTTCATCCTTCTCCAGGTATTTCAGAAGCCGGCCGGCCTTCCCGAACAGATCGTTCCCGGCAATTCCGCTTTGCGCAAGCTTTTCACATGCTTTGCCGATACCACTCTTGATACCGCTCAGACCGTACATGTCCTCCGGGGCAAACTCCATGCTTCCGCCGCTTCCCTGCTTCCGTACGACAAGCAGCTTTTCTGACAGCCCGTATCCCTTGCGGTATAATAATTCCTTCTCTTTCAAAAGCAAATATTCGCCTATATTTTCCTTATCTTCCTCCTGTATTGTCTCACTTCTGAAGAGTTCCTGAAGTAAATTGAACAATTCCAGCGCTTTGTTTCCTTTATCGCCTGTTATCTCCCTGTCAAAGGGATAGTTCATAAAATATGCCACCGGAAACATGGCTGTCAATTCCAATCCATTATATTTCAGGACCTTTTCCACATAATTTCTGTCCCGTATGATCACGTGAGGAGACACGCTTTTTGCGTTGATGACGCTCACAGGATCAAGCAACATGCAGTAGCCCTCCGGTCCAAGATGGTCCGCAATATTGGCAATGGCCCTTTCGTACTGGCTTTCATCCGTAATATGAAGCAGTACATCAGCCGCAAATATCAGGTCGTACTTCCCTTCATAGTGATTGCTGCTGCTGATATCTCCCTGGCTGAAACAATAATCCGGATATTTTTTCTTCAATTCGCAGACCGATTTGAAAGCGATATCAATTGCTTCGTAAGCCTGAACCTTCTTATTAGAAAAATACTCCGTGAAAACCCCGATCCCTGGGCCAAGCTCCAGGACCCTCTTACCGCTTATATCCTCAAAGGCTTTAGTTATTACTCTATCCAGCAATTCCATTCTGTTCCGGTATAATAATTTATTATATTTCTCGCCTAATCCTATATAACCTACGCCTTCAATATTAAAATTTGAATTTAACCGCCTGTTCCAGTATGCTTTATAATCAAATCCCCCATTATTTTTATCCGGATATTTATCCGCATTTTCATCTGTGTTTTTACCTGAATTTTTACCTGGAAGCGATATTCTTTCTATAACATTGACAGTGGCTTCATACTGCTTTTCGGAAGAATAGTTATCCTCTATAAATTTTCTGTATTCACTTGAGTCATAATATCCGTCTGAGACCATGGAGACTGCTTCTTCAAGCGTATTCCACAGGTATTTTCTTTCATATACCGAGTCCGCTCCGACAAAATTGTGCACGACTGGCTTTATACCTTTTGCCATAGCCTGCATTACGCTCATATTCTGGGATTCCAGAACACTCGAGCACAGTATGTAATTTTTATCTTCCAGCCATTTATCCATATCAGTCTGCCAGCCCTCAAAGAAAAAGTTGTTTTCAAGCCCCATCTCCCGTATCATATGGTTAAAATACATGGAAAATCTGGGATCCTGGAACTGACCCGCAATATAAAGCATATACCTGTTATCCCTGTCGTAAATGGCCTTAAAGGTATGCAAAAGAAGCATTGGACCCTTTTTGTAATTGATGTATCCCACATAGGCGGCCTTAAATCCTGCCTCTCTCTGTCTAAAGCTCCATTTTGCCATATCGATGCCGTTTGGTATTACCGCGGTAATTTCCCTGCGGATGCCGAAGCTATCAATGACATATTTACGTATGTTTTCAGATACAAAGACAAGCAGGTCCACATATTCCCAATTCACCTGGAAAGGGTATCCGGCAAAGGCTTCATAGCTATGCAGCCTGCAAATTATATTTTTGTTTCTGGCGGCTTCCAGTTTGCTTGCGTATACTATCAGTTCATCACACCATTCGAACCAGCAAACATCCGCCCATTCCATCCACTGGTCTATAAGCTTCATTTCCTGCGTTGATACGACTGTGATTTTTCTGGTTTCATAGTGCAAAGACAGCTCTTTGACCAGCTCCTCTAAAAATTTATCATCTCCCTTTGAAAAAAACGCGATTTTCTTCCCTGTGTTTCCCATATTCCCCCGCTTTCAGCACTTATAGAATTTTTGCTTGATATATAATAAAAAACCGGCGTACATATTTTTTATTAAAATTTCCGGATGCCGATTCCACTAATAATATATATATGCCGCAGAAGAATTAGTGTTAACATAAACATCTGTCAACTCATATAATGTTTACATAGCATAGTTTGGTTTATTTTGTAAAATATGCTTATTTATCACTATTTAAGGAGGCGAATAAAAAAATGCCCACAAATTTTGTTGTTAACGGTGATTTTGAGACGGGTAGTTTTTCTTCATGGATAAACTATAACGCAGCAATATCATCTTTGTACAGCCATGCCGGAGCTTATTCGGCGCAATTGCTCGATGGAATATCCGTTATTTATCAAATCGTCAAAGGTGATTTTGCCCAGATAACTGAATTTTCTGCTTATCTGGCTAAACTGGGCCCCCTTCCCAATCCATTTACAACTGTCAACATCGCTTATTTTGACGATGCGTATAACTTCCTGGGTAATGGACTTATTATCAGCATACCGCCCAACAGTCTTCCCGATGCGGCCACAGGCAACTGGAAGCAGTTCTTCGGAACTACAACTCCGGCGCCTGCCGGTACTACCAGAGCTGTTGTTTCCATCAGTAAGCAATCTGATCCCGGAGCTGCCAATGTACTTGTTGACGATGTATCTCCCTCAGACAGACTTATAGATATTTCGGTTTTGAGTACTAATGTAATTGGTAATGATGTAGAGAAGAATATTGACGTAATATTCGGGCCTACCGGACCTGCCGGCCCGACTGGTGCTACCGGCGCTACTGGTGCAACTGGCGCCACCGGACCTACCGGTGCAACTGGCGCAACTGGCGCTACCGGACCTACCGGACCCACTGGTGCTACTGGCGCAACTGGCGCTACCGGACCTACCGGTGCTACCGGACCCACTGGCGCTACCGGACCTACCGGTGCTACCGGACCTACCGGTGCTACCGGACCTACCGGTGCTACCGGACCTACTGGCGCTACCGGACCTACCGGTGCTACCGGACCCACTGGCGCTACTGGACCTACCGGCGCTACCGGACCTACCGGTGCTACCGGACCCACTGGCGCTACGGGACCTACTGGCGCTA
>JAEWSZ010000216.1 GCA_023397905.1 Bacillota bacterium
TTTCAGAAAGAAACAGCCCGGAGGAGAAGGACTATCAGAATGAGCGTGACCTTGTTATCAGGAGCCTTGTACGGGAATTGAAGTTCAGGAAGCAGGAGAACGAGGATATTGACAGGGAATTGGAAAGACTGATACAACTCACAGGTTACAAGCTTCATATCATGCCGGGTATTAACCTTATCACAGCGGCAGGCATTATCTCTGAGATTGGAAATATTGAAAGGTTCTCGAACTCAGACAAGCTGGCTCGGTTCAGCGGTATTGCTCCTGTGAATTTCAGCTCTGCCGGAAAGGGCAAAGACCAGCGAAGTAGACAGGGCAACAGGGTTCTCAACGCAATATTCCACTTTCTTGCAATCCAATTGGTGCGGGTAAATCCAAACGGTAAGGCAAGACATCCGGTATTTAGAGAATATTTTGAAAGTAAGCTCAAGGAAGGCAAAACAAAGCCGCAAGCCCTTGTCTGCATAACCAGAAGAGCTGTAAGGATTATTTACGGCATGATGAGGACAAAAACAGAATACAAACCATTTGAAAAGTTGGTAGATTAATGTTATTTAGAACCATCATTATGTTAAAATAGAATTGTAAAAAATGTAAATAAGTTTCTGTAAGGAGGCTTCATATAGAGCGGGTTTTTTAGAGGGTAAGGAAAGTATAAACAAATTGGAGGAAAAACAATGTTAAACACTGATGAAATATACTTTAGAGAAGATATTGAACGCTTAACGAATTATATCCGAAATGAAAAGGATTGGGCTGATTTATCAAACATATTTATTGAGAAGGGATTTGATTTAGCCGAAATTCTATTAATAGCCTTTCATGAAGATGAGGAGGAAATGGAATATGGTGTTATAGTAACAAAAGAAAAGAGAGTTTTACAATATTCTAGGTTGACTGAAAAAGGTAAAAACAATATAGATAATTTTAATATTAGTGATATTACGAATGATAGTGAAGCTAAAGGCGATTATCCACAAATAGAAATAGCTTTTAAAATGATTGATGATGGATTATTATACAAATGGACTTGTATCAGATGATGGCGGAGTTATTTGGGGAAACTGATATTATCGTTGAAAGAAACAGGACATATGAAGTTGCTGAGTATGCGAAAGGCTATGTTGCTGTCGGAAGTACTGGGAGCGGTACAAAGCGCGCAAACCACACAAGGATGTGTTGGAACAAGCTATTTTGATAATTGCAGAAATGAAAAAAGAAAAGGGTGAAATTGAGTGATTATTGAATCTGAGAATGGCCAAAAACTTATAAATCCGACAAAACATCAAGTATTTGCTGAAATATCAAAACTGGATGGAGTAAGTAATTCTTACATGGCGTTAGAAGACGACAGCGAGAGCTATATACAGGCTGGCGGAGGGCCTGTAGAACTTTTTAAAGCCTTAGCCGCCATGCTTTAAACGCTTTTAACCACATTTTTTATTCTATATACTATGTAGTACAATAGACAGCTTATATCAAAGGCTAAGATTAAAAAGGAGTTGTGTTTATGTTAGAAGATATATTCAAGAAGTCACTCAATTTGTCTTCAAAATTAAGACCTGAGTATCCGCAAAGTCTTGGTTTGAAATATGGTAAATGGGAAGATATTTTTAAAAACTTGAACTTCCCTATTCCTGAACTATTTGCAGCAATATATAATAATGTCTCTGGAACAAAGAGGTCAGTAGAAGAGCAGCAGTTAATGGATTTTGTTCCAGGATATAGACTGATACATATTTCGGAGTTGATAGGAGAGAAGGATACTCTTGATAGTATATTGGAGAATCAACAATTAGCAGCGAATGAAATAGTGTTTCCTTTATTAGTGAATTACTCAAGCGATTTTATTTGTTACTGCATGAATAACAACGGAGAAGAAAAAATCTGTATTTTAATGAACGACAGTGGTGAATTAATTTTAATGTATAATTCACCTTGCAAATTTCTAGAAACTATATGTGAGTTTTATACGCAGGGAGTATATTTCCTTGATTCTGAAAGATACCTTGATTATGATATTGATAAAGAAAGTATTATAGGCGCAAGAATGAATCCTGGAATTAACTACTGGATGGAATAAGGTTTATTACAGGTTGCTAAATGTAAAATAAATTAAGGGGTGATTTATTGGCTATGTCATTAATAGATGAAACCTTAAATAAATTAATTATTGAGGGATTGAATCCAAAGCTTGAACAGTTGGGGTTTAGATTATACAGCAAAAAAACATTTCAAAAAAAGGTCCATGAGTTCAAGTTTGTATTAAATGTTCAATTAAGGAAAATATCAGGTCAAGATGCGGGATATGTATCGGTTTATCCTGGAATTGTATATGATGAATTAAATAGCATAGCATCTGAATTAGAGGGTGTAGAGCCAAGAAAAGGCTGGCCAATTGCAGCGGCAAATGTAGGGAATTTCAAACCTAAAGAAGAGTTTATCGAATGGCCTTTAACCACTACTACAAACATATTAGCCCTTAGTGAAGTAATAAACTGTAGTATTGAAGATTATGCCGTGCCATTTTGGGAGCAATTTTCTACAGTCGCAGGATTGATTGGGGGTTACGAAAAGAATGCCCCACGTTTAGCAATATCAGGAAATTATAATTGGCGTATGGCAGCCGCATACTGTTTAACAGGAAGGCACGAAGCTGCAATTGATTTGTTGAGAAAATGGGAGCGGTACAGAGCGCTCAAACCATGCCAGGATGTGTTGGAACAAGCTCTTTTGATAATTGCAAAAATGAAAAACGAAAAGGGTGATATTAAGTGATTATTGAATTGGAGAATGGCCAAAAACTTATAAATCCAACAAAACATCAAGTATTTGCTGAAATATCAAAACTGGATGGAGTAAGTAATTCTTACATGGCGTTAGAAGACGACAGCGAGAGCTACATACAGGTTGGCGGAGGGCCTGTGGAATTTACTGCGGAGGTCAGAAAAATGACTCCGGAAGAAAAATTTACACATTGGAAAGCGGGATTGCTTAACTCAAAAAATAATGGAGATAGAAATATTGTTATTTCAGGATCAGTAGTTAGAGTAAGATCAAATCAGGTACTGGATAAAAATATGGTAGTGCAGTTGTTTGAGGCTTTTATGGAGGGTGATTATTTTCCCGCAGTAGTTGAATGGGAAGAAATGACTGATATGTTCAAATAGGTTTTAAAAAGATATTAACTGGTGTCTCTGGTAAAACCATCAATAGAGGTTAGCATATCAAATTTTCAGTAATGAAGCCGATAAATATAAGGATCTAATAATAGATATCAAATAGGAGATATAACATAATGGACAGATTTCCCATGATTTTTTCAATGTATAGTAAATATTGTGCTGAAGGTGATTATATTGAAGCATTAAAATTTTTAGAAAATGAGTGGAACGAATTACCGGAGCCTAAGAATGAACAAATGGAGAGTTTTCATATTGTAGAATTTATTACTGAAATACATTTGATACTTAAAGATTTTTGTAATGCAAAAGAATGGTCGATGAAGATTTTTGAGTGTGATAGAAAAAGAGCTGATATTGGTGAAAGAGAGTTTTTAGTTGGCAAAGTTAATTATGAATTGGGAGATTTCGAGCAAGCAAAAAAGTATTTTGAAGTAGCAAGTCAGAAATCTAATGGAAGAATTTTTTCTGAACGTGATGGGCAGTATCTTAAATTCTTCAAAAAAGGTATTATTGAATAACTTAATAGATATGTATAGAGCGAGAATCGAACTGTTTGGAAAAGGATGATACTATGAGGTTTCGTGAACCTATTGAATTTCAAGACATTATAAAAATTGTTAAAGAAAATGTGGATGAAGGTGTCTCATATTGTATTTACTCAAAAATATCAGATTCAAATTATTTGAAGTTAGATACAATTTGTTATATTGATGATTATCCGGAAATTACTGACGAAGATGAGGAAATATTTTCAGAATTTGCAGTACATAATTCATTAGACTTACTTTTTAGAGAAGAACTTGTTCAAGATGTTGTTCATAATGTGTTACGTCAGAAAGCAGCAGCTACGGATGAAGAAATTCTTAAAGCAATTCTGTATTATGATGATAAAGATGATTTTATGGATTTTAAAGTATCGGGCAAATAAAATGGTTTGAATTGTAAGAGAACTTTTGTTTAATCTTTCTAAAAACATCAAGCGTTAGGAGTGTAAAAATGGAATCAATACAAGATATATATGAACGAATTCTGAAAATAAGTTGGTTTGAGAATTGTGGTGCTGATATTGTTAATATAGATATTAGCTATCAACAAACAAAAAGTCGCAGCGAAGCTATTAGAAAAAGTAGAAGCAGCACATGGGGTAATATGGAACTGGAAGCGCGCAATTTATTAACTATTGATCTTCATATGAATTGGCGAGCTGAATATAGGATGTGGAATGACATCACTGACAAGGCAAAGGAATTATTAAAATCTGGTTTAATTCCGAATATTGCTAAATGCTTGGAAAGTAAAGAGCTGGACATTTCAATATTACAAAATGTGGAATGGGATATACTTGCTGCGATTATGGAACATGTATATAGTCCTTATGTAGATCCAGGATTTTATACAAAACTATTGAGAATTTATGAAATGGGTTATTTTCCATGTGGGTGGATAGGTAAATGGCCGGATGGAAAATTGTTGATTTATTAATATTATATTGTCAAAATCTTTAAAATGTTTTGTATTATGCGAGAAGAGAGGATTTATATGGATTATAAATTTAAGAAAGATTATGAAATAGGCAAAATGTACAAGCATATTGAAAAGTACATTGGCAGACCTGATTATATCAATATTGATACAATGACTGATGATGTAGACGTAAATTTATATACACTTTTAGCAAATAATAAAAGAAGGTACCATACATTGATAACAGCAGGAATGAGCGGATTACCAACACTGGTACCAGAAGATCAATCTGTGTGGAAGTATACGGAGCTTATGATTTATTTACCTGAATCTTGGCCAGTTTCAAAAGAATCAATAAAAAACTTTGAAGAATATTGGCCCATTGGTTGGTTAAGAAAACTTAGTAAGTTTCCACATGAAAATAAAACATGGTTCTGCTGGGGAGATACTATTCCAAATGGCGAAATGCCAGTGCCGTTTGCTTCAAATACTGACTTGTGCTGCATGCTTCTTCTACCGCCAATACAAGAAGATGAAGATTTTTTTGAGTTGAAAATAAATAATGAGAAAACAATAAGATTTTTAGTTGTTGTTCCTATTTACAAAGAAGAGATGGAGTTTAAACTTAAAAATGGATATGGAAAGTTATTGGATAAATTTGATATCAATAACATTAATGATATTATAAATATCAACAGGTTAAATACATGTAGATGAATTTAATTGGAAGCTGCTAGTTCTCCAATAGATCTCATAAAAATGAAGATGTACATGAACAGCAGGAGGAAATAATAATGGACAAGAAAGAAAAACTGATCTATGAAATAGCTCATCATAATATTGAGAGTGTAAAAGAAGCAATAAAGGAAGGGTATGATGTAAACTATAGAGACGGAGATGGAAGTACGTATTTACATGTTGCAGTTATTAATTTTGACTTAGAAATTACAAAACTATTAATTGAGGCAGGAGCAGAAATAGATTGTGTTGATAATAATAAAAACACACCTCTAATTTACGCCGTAAACAGAAAAGATCCGAGGCTTTATGAAATAGCAAAATACTTAATTAAAAATGGAGCGGATTTGGATCTGAAAGCAGGTAAATATACTGCAAGAGAACTTATTAATATGTTTGAAAGAAAAGAATTAATCCCCAAAGAGTTATCGCTATAAACCCCGACAAAGAGTTTGCAGGCGGAAATAGGGAATAGTTAATAAAATTATATTAATATTTATAAGAGCCATAAGGATTTGTTACCAAAGTCAATTATGGTTGAAAGCCTTCGCCGTTCGTGCGAATATTGCTTTTAAGCTGGCTTTCAACGCAGTTTGGGTTTGTTGTATGATTTTTTTATACTTCAGGAGGCTTCAGCCTCAAACCCAAACTATCGGCTTTAAGCCGATAGTAATTGACTTTTGTAACGGTCCTTTTTTGTTTTCCGGTTGTTTATATGCCATTGTAATTTACTTTATTAATGAGCGAGCAGCTTTTTTATCAAAAAAGTTTAACAAAAGGAGAATTCTCATGGAACAGATTAAAAGCATTATAGACCTTTTGAAAAAGATCAACAGCAAAAATACTGCTGTCCTTGATTCCTGCAGTGATGACAAGCTGCAGCAGGATATGGAATACGAGAACCTGTACCAGGCCCTTTGGCTGGCGGATTTCAAATTAAAAAATGCCATAGGGCTGCTGGAAGCGGTGGAAAGGGAACTAGCGGGCTGCCGGAAAAACTAAAAATTTGAAAAATTCTTTTTAAATCCAGTTGTAAAGTGATACCGGAAATTTCCATATATAATGAAGAGGTTGAAACCACAACATATAGATAAAATGCTTCGCATAAAACAAGATATGCGGTTTTGCCAAGCATAAATTGCAGTACAAAATGAGCTCAAAGGACTGGGCATATGGAAAATACAGAGAACAGCAGGGCAGGCGTAATTGAAAATGTGTATCATATTGAACGGTTTAGCACGGCAAGAGCATATAATTCAAGCCTGGAGTATCTGAAGGACGAACTTGAGCTATGGGATTTAAAGCTGGGAACATACCTGCTGGACAACATGCAAAACAGTATGGCGAATCCATATAGCGGAGTAAATCCACCGGCGGAGGAGATAGCAGATTTGCTGGGTATCGGCGGTATCGAGGGACAGGATAGGCTTCAGATGGAAAACCGGATGGAGCTGCTGGACCGGCGTATTGCCGAAAGACTTGAGTCAAGCAGGCAGGAAAACATCCTGCTTTCCATTCCTTACATATGCAGGCTTTTTAATCTGGGAATATTCGAAAAACACTGCATCATTGCCTGTCTGGCACCCGAGATAAGCAAAAAGTATGAAAGGATTTACAGCTTTCTGCAGAATGACCCCATGGCAATAAGTCCGGGCATAGACATGTTGATGAAAATAATGACAGCAAAAGAAGAGGAGAGAATAGCGGCTCGCAAAGTATTTAATCCGCAGGCCCCTCTGGTCAGGTATTTAATGGAACCCAGAAACGATCTCACAGATCCCAGGATACCGCTGATCTCACGCCATGTGAAGCTGGATGACTGGGTGGTGGATTACCTGCTGGATGTCCACCTGCTGGATTCACGTTTAATGCAGGTGGCGGAAATGGTTCGGGCGGAGGAAAACTTCAAGGGAAACAGCCTTTCAGGACTGAAAGGCAGGATACTGCACTTTATCAATTATTACGGAGGCAAAGCCGGGAATGGCCTTGGCAGGATACTTTATTTTTACGGACCGGACCGGACTGCAAAAAAAGAGCATGTATCGGCCATATGTGACAGCTTGGGATTACCTCTTGTCATAGCCGACGTTGAAAAGCTTCTTGCTTCCGAAGAAAATTTCGGTGAACTGCTGTTATATCTCGGACGTCAGGTCATGGTGGAAAAAGCGGCACTTTGCCTGGATAATGCAGATTCTTTTGCAAAACCGGAAGCAGGCCATGAGCAAAAAATAAACAGCATTTTGAATATGCTTCACACCTGTGCGGATCTGACATTCATTCTGGGGAAATACGGGTGGGAACCTTCAAATACCCATAAACAGTTTAACTTTGTATCGGTGGAGTTCCCATATCCAACTGCGGTCCAACGAAAGGCTTTTTGGAGTGATTTAAGCCGTGGATACAACCTGGCGGAAAACGTGGACCTGGATTATTTATCTGAGAATTTCAGGTTTACCAGGGGACAGATCGAAAACGCGTTAAGCCTTGGAGAAAACATTTCAATATTAAAGGGGACCGGTAATGACCTGATCGGGAAGGATGAACTCAACAGCTCATGTTATTCCCAGTCAAACAGAAAGCTTTCCGCTCTTGCCGCCAGGATAAATACCACCTACACCATGGACATGCTGGTGCTGCCGGAGGAACAAATGCTGCAAATGCATGAGATATGCCATCAGGTAAGATACCGTTCGCTGGTCTATGAAAAGTGGGGGTTCGAGAAGAGGCTCGCATTGGGAAAAGGGCTGAACATCCTTTTTTCAGGCCCGCCGGGCAGCGGGAAGACCATGGCAGCAGAGGTCATAGCCAATGAAATAGGTCTGGAAATATATAAAATTGATGTCTCCCAGGTTGTGAGCAAATACATAGGTGAAACTGAAAAGAACCTTTCCGGGATATTTGAGGAGGCTGAGACCTCCAATGCAATACTGTTTTTTGACGAAGCGGATGCTTTATTCGGAAAACGTTCGGAAGTAAAAGACGCTCATGACCGTTATGCAAATGTGGAAACCGGCTATCTGCTCCAGAGGATGGAGGAATATACGGGAATGGTGATTCTGGCCACAAATCTGAGCCAGAACATAGATGAAGCTTTTTTGCGGAGGCTGCATTTTAACGTCGCATTTCCCTTCCCGGACAGGGAACAGAGAAAACTTATATGGCAGGGGATTTTTCCGGCGACGGCTCCGGTGGATGAAAATCTGGATATGGACTTTCTTTCGGAAAAATTCATCCTGGCAGGGGGGAATATCAAAAATATTGCGGTAAACGCAGCTTTTTACGCCGCCCAGGCTTCATGCAATATCGGAATAAAGCAGATCATGCTTGCTGCAAAACGCGAATACAAAAAGCTTGGCAAGATCTTTTTGAAATCGGATTTTGCACCATATTATCAATTGATTGAGGAGATGAAATAATGCCATTGGAAACCCGTACAGTAATAAGAGATGTCAGTACAAGCCTGAAGGAGCTGATCAGGACAAGTGTTCCGGAACTGAGCGATGACACTACAATAACCTTCGGCTCACCCAGCGATATTGATACGGCGACAATGAATCTCTCCATGTGCCTGTATTACCTGACTGAAAGTCCGAGTATGAGAAACAGTGAAAAGGATCCGATTGCGGAGTCAAACCAATTTTACGATCCGCCTTCATATCTTGATCTTTTTTATTTAATGACGCCATATGCCAGGGACAGGGAAACGGAGCTGCTGATTTTGGGGAGGATATTTCAGCTGTTCCATGAACATGCGGTACTCAGCGGCGACGATCTGAAAGGGAATCTGAGCGCCTGCGGCAACGAAAAAATAAGGATATCATACAATAACCTGTCTTTGCAGGATATAAAACAATTGTGGGAGGTTTTTCCGGGAAAGCCCGCCAAGCTCAGTTTGTCCTATCTGGTTTCTCCCGTGAGGTTGCCGGCTGAAAAGATATTGACAATACCGAGAGTTTTGGAAAAAGATCTTGGAGTTCATCGCATATAGTTCCGGTCAGATTGATCAGGAAGTAATGCATTATCAGAGGATATGATTTCGCAAAACAGTTTACCCGGATTGCGAGGCATATAGGTCCTGAAATTCAGGATCAAAAAATCAGTTATAACGAGGAGGATTTGAAATGCCAAATTATTTATCACCAGGAGTTTACGTAGAGGAAGTTTCCAGCGGAGTCAAACCAATAGCGGGTGTGGGCACTGCTGTAGGCGCTTTCATCGGACTTGCGGAAAAAGGTGTGATCGGTAAAGCAGTATTGGTTACTAATTGGAGCCAGTATGTGAATGAATTCGGCGGGTTCATTCCAAACGCATATTTAGCCTACGCCGTATATAATTTCTTTGCGGAGGGAGGTACGACCTGCTATGTGGTAAGAGCCGCTTCCAGTGACGCAAAGAAAGCAGTCGCCACGGTGGACGACACGGAGGGTGCGCCTTTATTCCAGATAACAGCCCGCTCGGAAGGCGAGTGGGGCAACCGGATATCCTTCCAGATAGGAAGTTCATCCAACGGACAGGTGGGAGGTTTTAAACTGACCATCAAGTACACCAGTTCCTTCAATGATGAATATGTAGGAGAAGATGAGGAAGGCAGCCAGATAGCTGAGACATTTGATAACCTGCTTATCTTCAACTTTGTGGAAAAAATCAATGAAGTATCGTCCTTTGTCAATGTAGTACCCCTTGTAGATCTGACCATTTTGGAGAATATGGACAAATCTCCGGAACTTATTACGGAATTTATATCACTGGCCGAAGGTATAAACGGAATATCATCGGTTGAATACCTTGACAAGATAAACCAGAAAATAGGTATCCACGCATTTGACATCATCGACGAAATCAATATCCTGGCAGCGCCTGATATTGCAGATATGACAGGAAGCCGGGATATCATACTTGAAATGCTCAATTACTGTAGACTGAGAAAGGATTGCTTCTTTGTGGCAGATCCGCCTCATGGGCTTTCACCAAGCGAGGTAAAAGATTTCAAAGAAGGAGCCGGAACCTATGTCGGAAACTCCTTCAATTCATCCTACGGCGCATTGTATTACCCATGGGTATTCATTAATGATCCGCTGACAGGCAGGAAAAAACTGATCCCGCCATCAGGCTCCGTTGTGGGTACATATGCTTATGTGGATTCCACCCGCGGTGTTCACAAGGCTCCGGCCGGAACCACAGACGGATATCTTGATACCGTTGTGGGAGTTGAAAAGATTGTTACCAAAGTCGAGCAGGAGCTGCTGAACCCCATAGGAATAAATGTTATCCGCTCTTTACCGGAAGGCATATGCATTTGGGGAGCAAGAACACTTTCCTCCGATTCGGAATGGAGATATATCAATATCAGGCGTTTGATGATGTATATCGAAGAGTCGGTAGACAGGGGAAGCCAGTGGGTGGTATTCGAACCCAATGAACCCACCTTGTGGGGCAAGGTTAAGAGAAACCTGTCCGCATTTCTGACAAGGGTCTGGAGAGACGGCGCTCTATATGGATCTACCCAGGAAGAAGCATTTTTTGTAAAGGTGGACGAGGAAAACAATCCTCCTGCCACAAGAGATGCAGGCCAGCTGGTCATAGAGGTCGGCGTGGCTCCTGTAAAACCTGCTGAATTTGTAATAATCAAAGTCAGCCAGAAGACGCTTTCTAAATAAAATGTCCAGAGAGGAGAATAAAAAATGGCAACAGGTAAAAGAAATGATCCATACAGGAATTTCAGATTCAGAATTGTAATTGACGGTATCCAGATAGCGGCATTTTCCGATGCCACCATCCCGGATATATCCACGGAAGCCGTCGAATACAGAGAGGGGACCGATGCTCCCCAATCCAGAAAGCTTTCAGGGCTTACCAAATACGGCAATGTGACTTTAAAGAGAGGACTTACCGATTCCATGGATCTGTACAACTGGCGTAAAGCGGTTGTTCAGAAAGGCGCCCTCAACAATAGAAAAAGTCTTTCGATCATACTGGTGGATGAGGAAGGCAATGACAAAGCCCAATGGGATATCGTTGAGGCATGGCCGGTTAAATATGAAGTCAGCGCACTGAGTGCAAAAGGAAACGAAGTCAGTGTCGAATCTCTTGAACTCACGCATGAAAGTATTTCAAGGGTCAGTTAATCCATTTACAGTGATTTTGTAGCAGGATAGTTTGCCAGCCCTCCGGGGCAACCATGGAGGGCTCTGCAAAATCAAAGTTATTCATGATAAAGAGAGGTTATATACTAATGGAAATTTTACAGACAGAGTTTAATTTCACATTGCCCAAAGGGTATGTGGATGAGACAGGAACAGTGCATAAACAGGGAATCATGCGGCTGGCAACTGCCGCTGATGAGATTATGCCCATGCGCGACGCCCGGGTCCAGCAAAATCCGGCCTATTTGTCGGTGATCCTGCTTTCAAGGGTTGTAACAAGCCTGGGCACGCTGAAAATGATCACTCCCAGGGTAATAGAAGAAATGTATACCTCGGATTTTTCCTATTTGCAGGAGTTGTATAACAGGATAAACCAGAACGGTTCAAATATTATAAAGGCCCAATGTCCTAAATGTGAGCATACTTTTGACATTGAGGCCGAGACTTTGGGGGAATAACCGGCTACCCGCTCGACCGCCTCTACGAGGAGGTAGCCTTTTTGTCCTATCACCTGCACTGGGACTACAAAACGGTCATGGACCTGGAACACCCGGAAAGGGAACGCTGGTGCAGCGAGGTCAGCCAAATTAACAAAAAGCTCAATGAAGCCGGGAATGATAAGGACTTATTTGATGTTTAGGAGGATGCCATGAAGCAAAATATTGTGAACCTGGGGGAAAGAAGAAATTGGGTTCCCGGAATAAGAAAAGATCCGTACCTTGCATTTAACTTTGTTGTGGAGATCGACGGTATTGCCGTAGCGGGATTTACAGATGTCTCGGGGCTGAGTATAGAAACTCAGGTGGAGAGGAAAACCTTCGGCGGTGAAAATCACAAGGAGTACACATTCCTGACTCAGACCAAATACAGTGATATTACCCTGAAGCACGGAGTGACAAGCGACGACTTTCTGTGGAACTGGTACCAGTTGGTAATCAACGGGCAGATAACCAGAAAAAACGGATCCATATGTTTACTGGATCACTCCGGGAATCCAACGGTATGGTGGGATTTTTTAGAGGCCTGCCCCATAAAATGGGAAGGACCGGCCTTCAGCGCCGGCAGCAGTTCGGTGGCTGCGGAAAGTCTGGTATTGACCCATAACGGTATATATATGCACAGATGACGGCTAAAGGGTTGAAACATATGAAGATAACCATAAAATCCGGTCTGATTATAAATCGGCCAAATATATGCTTTACGAAAAAAATAACGGATAAATACGGTATGAGCAGATGGAAAAGCCAACCGGCAGGATTGATTTTCCGCCTGAGACCGGCGCCGATGTGGAAAACCGAAAAATCAAGTAAATCCGTTATCCGCCTCCTGACGCAGAATGTATATTCTGTATATCACGGAACCGCGGCAGATAAGCCGGTTGCTTATTTTATATACAAAAATATATATCAGGGCAATCCTGTTTATAAAAGCCTGAAAGCAAGCGGTGAAAGGATTTGGCTAAAATACGGGAAATTCATGGAGCGGGAGCATTCCATCAACGGAATGATCAACGGCAGCATAGTCAGAGGAACGCAAAGGGAAATAAAGGAACCTGCCATACACAGGACGGTCACAGGAGTCCGTTTATTCAACCGGACATTTGTAAAAAATGATAAATCAGTATCCGAAAAAGATACTGCTGATATAGAAAATGTATACCATGTCTCAAATTACAACAGCAATCAAACCCTTAACCATGTCCATAACAACAGTAATAACCACCGCAGCATTGACTACAATCACGCTCATGACCGGCACAATGCCGGTTTTGAAGAGGCATACGGGAATCCACCGCTGCAGACCTGGAAACAGCAGCACCAACAGCAACAGCGGCAATGGCAGCCCGGGCAGGAGGAACAGCCGGGATCCGTCAGGAATGAGGCTCCCGCGGCGGCAGGAGAATTGGCTGAACTGAGGTCCTTATCCCGGAGAGCAGGCGGTATTTTAAGGACAACGGCAGTCCGGCAGCAATATGTTATAGACCGGATTGAAAGGGCAAGCGAAACCCTCACAAAGGAAACAGCGCGCTTTGAACACAGGGATGTACATCAGAGGGAAACTTACCTGAACACCTATTTAAAAAGTAACTTGAAGCAGCTGCCGGTTTCTCCCGCAGGAGGCGGAATGCCGGAGCTCCGGCAGGAGATGAATACGGGGCTGGTTTTCAGAAAGCCGCAGGATATAAAGCAAGCTCCGGCGGCGGTGCAGGTGCCGCAGAAGGACGTTCTGACCGCCGACAGAGATGTATACGCAAAAGTATTTACCGCGTCCAAAACCTCCAGAAAGCCTGAACCCATTGGAAATGAAGAGGTCAGAAGGATTGCAGAAAAAGTATATGCCATCATAGAAAAGAAGATGGAAATTCAAAAGGATCGGAGGGGTCTCTAACAATGGCAGAAAAAGCAAAAATCATACCGCTTGATTTAGTTGGGGTTGGACCCATTTCTGTAATGTTTAATCCAAACGAATACACCGTTTCATTTGAAGCGAAATACACGGGGGAAAATGACAAGAAACAGTTTCTGATTGCAGAAACACCTGAATTCAAAGTTTCCCTGTTTTACGATACATATGAAAAACGCAAGGATGTCCGGCTTGAGACCTTGAAGCTCACATCGCTGCTGGATCCCAAAGTCAGCGGGAAAAGTACAAGAAAGCCCACGGTATGCCTGTTTGTATGGGGTGGATTTACCTACCGTGGCGTTCTGAGCAAAATAGAGCAGAAATTTACCATGTTCCTGGAAAATGGGACCCCCGTCAGATCGTTGATGGATGTGACATTTATATCGGATGAACCGGATAAAAAGGTTGAACTTGCCAAGGGCATGGAGGCCTGCAGAAAGCTGTGGATAGTCAAAAGCGGAGACAGGCTGGATCTGATTGCAAATGAAGCCCTGAAGGACCCTCTGAAGTGGAAGACCATCGCGGAGGCCAATAATATTGTAAATCCCTTTGGTTTCCCTGATAAAAGTGATTTTGGAAGGACTCTGGTCATACCGGATTAAGGTGAGCATGTTATGGGTACTAGCGTTGCAAATTACAGGATCAAGCTGAACGGCACCGACTTTTCCGGGGAGCTGAACAGTGCCGTGGAGGTAGTTACGGTGGAAGACGAGGTCAATTTGCCGTCCATGTTCCGGATTCAATTGAACATGGTGGACGGCAAAAACGGCAAATGGAGGGGAATCGACCTGAAAACCTTCAAACCCGGCGATAAAATCACCGTATCCATGGGCATAGACAAGCTTGAAACCATGATCAGCGGTGAGATTACTTCGCTGGAGCTTAAAATAGGAGAGCATTCGCTTCTGGAGCTAAGAGGTTACGATTTGCTTCACCGGCTCCGCATGGGTACTAAAAACAAGGTTTATACCAAGAAAAAGGACAGCGAAATAGCCGGAGAGATTGCCAAGGAACACGGACTGACCTCCCAGGCGGATGATACAAAGACAGTTTATCCCTATGTTTTTCAGAACAACCAGAGCGATTATGAATTTTTATTGAAAAGAGCCGCGTATCTGGACTACGAATTATATGCGGATGACAAAAAAATGTATTTTGTAAAATCACGTGCCGCAAAAGCTCCTGAACTGCCTGATTTTACATTTAAAAAGGACTTTGAGGAACTGGACCTGGAGCTGAAGGCGCTGACCCGGGGCAGCAAGGTCTCCGTGCGCGGCTGGGATGTTAAAGAAAAGAAGGAAATAGAAGCAACAGCTCAAAAAGGCGATGAAACAACTAAAATGGGCGGAAAAGAATCGGGCTATGAAATATCTTCAAAAGGTATTGAAGAAACACCGGTGGCCGTCTGGGTTGAAAACCTTGTGGACTTGAATGAGGCGAAAAGTGTTGCGGCGGCAGTTTACAACAGCCTGCTGAGAGAATTCATATCCGGCCGGGGAAAGTGTTGGGGCAACCCGCTGCTGCGGGCAGGGAAATCTGTCAGGCTGATGGGTATGGATGAACGCTTCAGCGGCAGCTACTATATTGTTTCAACTATTCACAATATAGACAGCGAAGGCTATACAACTATATTCAAGGTAAAGAGGACGGGAATATGAGCGAGGCTATTAGTATATCAAATTTTACGGATTACATAAAAAATGATGTCAAAATTACCGGCGTGATGATCGGGACAGTCATAAACAATGATTCCTCCAACGATTCGGAAAAGCCGGGGCCCGGCCTGGTAAAGGTGCAAATACCTCTGCTGGGCATGGAAGAGTCAAATTGGGCCAGAGTGGCGGCATTTATGGCCGGTAAGGAGCGGGGGGCTTTTTTCCTGCCTGAGGTGGGGGACGAGGTGCTGGTAGCTTTTGAAAACGGTGACGTCAATAAGCCCTTTATAATCGGAGCGCTCTGGAACGGAAAGGATGCGCCGCCTGACACCAACAGCGACGGAAAAAATGACATAAGAGTAATCAAATCCCGCAGCGGCCATATCTTGCAGTTTATTGACAAGGCAGATGAGGAAAAGATCCTGCTGAAGTCCGCAAAAGGCCACAGTATGGAGTTGGATGACAAAAACGGCGATGAGAGCTTCAAAATCATAGACAAATCAGGCAATAACAAAATAATTATCAGCACCAAGGACAATAAGATAACCATAAGCTCGGACAAGGACATAGAGTTTGCCGCACCCAACGGAAAGTTTTCAATCAATGCAAAAAACATTGAAATAAAGTCTTCCGCTGATACAAAGATAGAGGCTTCGGCCGGTATAGACCTCAAGGCTTCCGCAAATATGAATATAAAGGGAGCCACAGTCAACATCAATTAAGGAGGGTATGTATGGGACAACCTGCAGCAAAACAAGGAGATCGGGTTATGGCGACGGACACGCACATCATATTGGTGCCGGTGGGCTCGGGCACAGTTCCCACACCTATACCGCACCCCTTCGCGGGGGTTATAGACGGCGGGCTGAGCAGCGATGTGAAGATCATGGGCAAGCCGGCCGCAACAGTGGATTCCACTGCTACCAACACTCCGTCCCATGTTCCCCAGGGAGGTCAATTCCAGAAATCCCCTTCAAATAAGGGAACTATCAAAATGGGAAGCGCCACTGTGAAAATAAACGGCAAAATGGCTGCCAGAAACGGCGACACGGCCATGACCTGCAACGATCCGTCGGACCTTCCCGCAGGAAAAGTGGTGGCGGCGGGAACTGTTTTTATTGGCGGATGATTTCATAAAGCCGGTTGTGGCTGGAGCTTTAGCCCTTCAAACCGTGGTAATTGACTTTATATTTGACAGCGTGCCAGGCACGAGAGAATGGAGGTTGGTATGGAAGTAATAGATTTTTTGGGAAAGGGACTGAAATATCCCATATCGGTTAAAAAAGCAAAATTGCGTACTTCAGTTGGGGAGGAGTCAATAAAAGAATCTATTATGCTCATTTTAGGGACTTCCAAGGGTGAGCGTGTAATGCGCCCGGATTTTGGCTGCCGGCTCAATGATATGCTGTTTGCTTCCAATGATCTGGGAACTGCGACATTGATCCAGACATATGTGGATGAAGCTCTGCTGAACTGGGAGCCCAGGATAGAGGTACAGAACGTGACGGCGGTCATGAGCATGGAGGAGCCTGTTATTGAAATAAATATCGAGTATATTATCAAATCCAGCAATAGCAAGGACAACCTGGTTTATCCATTTTATCTGGAAAGCGTGGGAAAAGGCTGAAAGAAATTTAAGAAATAGTAAAGGGGGCCGGGTCCATGCACATTATTTTATGATGCATTGTGCGAATGTGGAGCATGGACATAATGATGACTGATATTTTACCGAAAATTGACCAACGCAGCCAACAGGATTTGGCTGGCGAAATCAGGCGTTTAATGCTGTACTATTGCCCGGAATTTGAAAGTATTGATGAGATAGTTTCGGATAGTCAGGCTGATGCATTGATCAATATTTTTGCAAACATGACGGGACACGTTATTGATGCATTGAATAAAGCGCCCGAAAAAAATTTTACTGCATTTCTTAATTTAATAGGAGTGAGCCCTACGGCTCCCAGGGTGGCAAAAGCCGCACTGGTGTTTAAATTGAAGGATGATTGGGATAAGGACGGCTTCATTCCGGCAGGTTCCAAGGTTTCGGCGCAGGCTGAAAACCAGCAGGAAGTGGTTTTTGAAACGGAAAACGACCTCACCGTAATAAGGCCCGGGCTTATAAAGGCGGCCAGCGTAGATCCCTCCACGGATAAGTGGAGCAACCAGGATTTTCTGCTGCTGCCGCAGCTCACCGGTGAAGAGGCCGAATTGTTCAGAGGAGAGCTTCCAATACTGCACAGGATCTATATAGGCCATGAGTTGTTTGCCTTAAAAGACGCCTCCATAAATCTGAAAATGAATCTGAAGCAAAATGGCCCGGTGGAGTCCGGCATCGAATGGTTCTACTTCAACAAGGAGGGAAAGCCTGAGCCTCTGAAGGTGAGAGAAGGCATGAGACAGTCGGCCTTTTCCCAGAGCGGAGACATATCCTTTTCAAAAGCTGAGAAGGAAATTTCATCCGGGACCATATCCGGATATGATATAGACAATGCCTATAAGAGCTGGACACAACACTGGATATATGCCGAGCTGAAGTCTCCGCTGACAGATGTGGACCTCATGCCGGATATTGATGAAATCAAGGCCAGTGTGGATATATCGGCCGGCGGATTGATACCTGAGACGGCTATTTTTAATTATGCGCCCATTGATCTGACAAAAGATTTTTACCCCTTCGGGGAAAGGCCCGTATTTAACGATTCATTCTGTTTCGCTTCAAGCGGGGCTTTTTCCAAGAAGGATTCCCTTGTAACTCTGGACATAACACTGTCGGACGGTAAAGAAGCGCCCGATACAGGGAATATATTATTGGCGCTGGAATACTGGAACGGAACGAAATGGGGAGAGTTTGCCAGGATCAGCAAGACCGCGGCGGCAGGAACCGTCAGTTCGGATACCACAAAGGCATTGACCCAAAGCGGCCGGATAAAGTTCAAGTGCCCTGAAATAATATCCTCCCAGGTCAACGGCCAGGAAAACTATTGGATCAGGCTCAGGATCATAGGAGGGGATTACGGCAAGGACGGCTATGTGGATTACACCGATGAGACAACCACCGTACAGGGTGAAACAGTCAGACTCAGCCAGTCCGTATATGTAAAACCCACCTATAAGCCGCCCTCAATAAAGGAATTAAAAATAGATTATACATATACTTCCGCCGAGGTATTCCCCGCTGCGGTGGTTACTGAAAACTGTTTTGTAATGGCGGACAGGACTTTGGAATGTTCATCCCCCGGAAAAACATTTAAACTTTTTTCAGCGGCGGCGGATGCGGATCCCGCTTTTTACCTGGGGTTTGACAGGGATATAAGCAATTTGCCGGTCTCGCTGTTTTTCCCATTGACGGGAGAGCAGGAAGGGGACAGCCCGGTGGTGGCATGGGAATACTGGAACGGTAGAAAGTGGCTTACCCTCAGTGTAAACGATGCGGTCAGGGATTTTACCAGAAGGGAAATACAACAGTTTACCATTCCCGGAGACATGAAAAAATCCCCGCTTTTTGGAAGCGAACAATACTGGATTCGCGCAAGGCTTGAGGAGGGCGGCTACATCACTTATCCCAGGCTCAACGCCGTTTATTCCAATGCCGTATGGGTCGGAAATTCCAATACGATACAGGAGGAGATCCTGGGCTCCAGCAACGGGGAGCCAAGCCAGACCTTCCAGTTCGCACGGACGCCGGTTTTGCCGGGACAGGCGGTAAAAGTCCGTGAAACCTTCGGACAGAGTGAACCTGCTATATGGGAGGAAGTACAGACTTTTTCCCTGTCCGGCACGGACAGCCGGCACTACATGCTGGATTCCAGCAGCGGCAGCCTCATATTCGGCGACGGCAGAAACGGAATGGTCCCTCCAGCGGGGAATGACAATATCATCTGCGATTACAGGTATGGCGGCGGAACACAGGGAAATGTCCAGGCAGACACCATTAAAAAAACGTGGGACAACCACGCTGGAATAGATTCTGTGACAAATCCGGTTCCTGCCGACGGAGGCTTTGACCAGGAAGATAATGAGGACGCCAAGGTACGCGGGCCTCATACTCTGAAAAACAGCAACAGGGGCATAACCTGTGAGGATGTTGAATGGCTGGTCCGTGAGGCTGCGCCTCAGATAGCTCTGGTAAAGTGCTTCCCCACCATGAACCGGGAACTGGATTTTACTCCGGGTAAGGCCACGGTTATCTTGGTTCCTGAAAAGGATGTTCCAAAGCCAATGCCCAGTCAGGAACTGTTGGGGGAAATAGAAAAGTACCTGCTTGAGCGGATATCAACCGTCCTGAACATAACAGGAGCTCCCTGTCTGGATGTGATAGGTCCCGATTATATAAGCGTGGGCGTTGAGGCGTCTGTGGCCTACACTACGCCGGAATCGGGGAAAATCATAGAAGGACGTATTATAGACAATCTGAAAGAATTCCTGAATCCACTTCGGGGCGGACAGGAAAAGACGGGCTGGACACTTGGAAAGAATCTTTATATTTCGGAGGTATGCTCGGTAATTAAAAATACTGCCGGTGTGGATTATATATCGGATATCACTGTAAAGGGATCTGTGCAGTGCTACACCTTGAACCTGGAGCTGCTGAAAGACGGCCCCTTCAAACCGGATGTCCCGTATCCTTCATACAGCGCGGTAAAAACCGGAGATAACAGGATTGTTTTTGCCCTGGCAGAAAACCTGCCTATGAATAAAGCCGTAAGAGCCATGAGAATCAAAGGGTTCAGAGAAAATCACATACTTACGCTGACTTACAGGAATTGCCCCACCAGAAAACTGATTGTTTTATCAGTGGACGGAGATATTCTGGAATGCCGGACTTTCGACGGAGAACCGCTGACGGTGAATTATCCCGAAGGCAGCGATATTACCGCCGAAGTGACACAGGATCTGACAATACGGTCATTTATTCTGAATGAAATAAAAGAACAGTCAGAAACCTTCTTTATTAAGATTGCGGTTCCTGAGGCCCGCGACATTATATACCTGAGCAGGAATGATGAATATACCAACACCACGCCGCTTAAAATCAGCGGGGTGCTGTCCGGAGACATATTTCTGGAAGAGGATGAGCTGGTTTACAGCGGCGTACATCTCATTAATAAAAAGCCTGATTTGAAATTTCCGTATCTTCTTAACACGGATACCGGTAAAATCCATGATTTGAGCAGTATCACACCGGAGTGCCGCCTTGAGGAAATATCAAAAGTCGACAGAAGGTATCTGGAAAAAATATCGGACGCCACAGAGCCGGAAAAATGCAAGACCTGTTTTCCGGCGGATAACAGCCTGCTGTAGTATGCCGGACTGTTAAAAAAATATGAGAGGAGGAATAAAATGTCTATATCTATACAAAATCTGGATGACATTGGATTTGAGGAACTGGTAAAGGAAGCAAAATCCCTGATCCCCATATATGCGTCCGAGTGGACAGACCATAATCCATCCGATCCGGGTATTATGCTGGTAGAGCTGTTTGCCTGGCTTTGCGAAATGATTATCTACCGTATTGACCAGGTAACGGATAAAAATCTGTTGAAATTTCTGAATCTGCTGGGTATTCAGCTGGAAGAGGGAGAGGTGCTGACCTCGGGCATACGGCGCGGCGTCAGAAAGCTTTCGGAATGCACCAGGGCGGTTACGGTTGAGGATTATGAACTTTTGGCCCAGCAGGCACTGCTGGAAAGGCCGGATATAGGAGAAAAATATCCGGATCTGACCGTACGGGCTATTTGTCTGGCCAACAGGGATATGGAAAACAGCAAAACCGTGGAAGCCGGGCAGTTCGGACATGTTTCCGTCATACTGGTCATGACCACGCAGAATCAGACGGATCTGATGAATGAAATATTTGATATCAGGGAATACGTCCGGCAGTATCTTTCTGAGCGAAAGGTCCTGACCAACCGTGTGCATGTCATAGATCCCGATTATCAGGAAGTCAGAATAGCCATGCAGGTTGCCGCAAAGGATGAGAAGCTGGCCGGAACCATAAGGGAGGTTATAGAAAAATACATCGATCCCATTACCGGAGGCGACAGCGGCAAGGGCTGGCCTCTGGGGAGAAATCTCTATAATTCCGACCTGTACTACCTGGTGGAGGGTATAGCCGGGATTGACCATGTAAAACAGATAGAGCTGGAAGCTCCCGCACTTAAACCGTACCAGCTGATCAGACTGAAAGAATTGATAATCGAGGTGGAAGCATGAGTATTCAGGTAAACAGCAAATACACCCAATATCTTCCCAGAATATTTCAAAAGGGCAGTGACGAAACGGACAACGGGTATTTTCTGGGGCGTTTCCTCATGGCCTTTGAACAGATACTGACCGGAGGGACCGAGAAGAAGGAAACAGTCGGAATAGAAGAATTGCTGGGAAGCTTTGAGCTATATTTTGATCCCAACCAAGCGCCGCCGCAATTCCTGCAATGGCTGGCCGGATGGGTGGCTTTGACTCTGGAGGAAGGGACGGACTTTTACGGAGAAGAGGACAAGAATCAAAAGAATGCCGTCCCTCCCCAGATTCTGCCTTTGCCCCAGGACAGGACCACAATCAACCGTAAATTGATCGGGGCAATGGTGCAGCTATACAAAAAACGAGGTACCCTGAACGGGCTGCTGGAATACTTGCAGCTCTATGCAGGCGAAGAGACCACAATTGCAATTGATGAATTTCTGGATACCGCAAGGCTCGGAAATTCACGGGTAATTGGGCTGAATACCATGGTGGGAGGCTCGTCTCCCAGTTTCTTTGCGGTACATGCGATTATTCCGGCGCAAAACAGGAGCACGCTGAACAGCAAGGTGGAATTGCTGCGGAGAGTAATAGAAAGCGAAAAACCCTTTCACACAAATTATTTGTTTAATGTGGAGGTACCGGCAATGAGGGTGGGAGTCTATTCAAAAATCGGAAGAGAAACGCTCATAGGCGGTATGGTAGAGGACTAGCGCACAAGAGGTGGAAAGTGGCTCCCGTCTCCATAGGGGTGCGGGATGTATTTAAACGATAAGAAAGAATATGAATATCCGGAGGAAGTGGCAAAATGGGAAAAGAATTTAAAAGAATGCGCTATTTTGACGGACTCTTTTTGAATGCGGACGACTACAAGCTTGATCAGGAATACCAAAAACGGCTTCAGCAGCTTCATAGCCGTTATCTGCATACGTGGGGCATTGTAGCCGGACTTGATGTCAAGCCGTCAGGAGAAGACTTGAAAGTGGTTGTTACCGAAGGATTGGCCCTGAATCAGGTAACATCCGAGGAAAACGGAGAGAGTATCAGCCAGCAGATATATATAAATGACGGGCATCCGGACAGTATTGTCGATTTATCACAGTATGATGCCGGTGAGAATATTTATATTTTTGTCAGCTATGAAGAAGCCCTTCAGGACAGGGATGATCTTGAAAAGGGCAAAGGCCAGGAAATACATATATGGGAGCGGGGCAGGATAGGTCACAGCAACGTAAAACCCGCCGATGAGAAGAAATTTATTGTACTGGCAAGAGTAGTGCTTGAATGGGTTAATAACAAAAAACATCTGAATGCAGACGGTATCAAGTATTATGAGGCAAATGAAACCACATCGGTAAGAACATACGCAGGTCCCGCAGGCCGTGTGCTGGCTCTGGAAAAAATAATTTTCAAATTGGAAGAGGAATTGACCGGAATGCCATATATAAAAGCTCTGGATCAGGGTGCAAAAGGCGTGGGGCTGGAGATTAATTCCACCAATACAAATTTTATCGGGTCCGTCAATGTCCAGGGAGATCTGGTGGTGTATGGGAATCTTGAAAACGAAGGAGCTGCCGAACAGGAACTTCTGGTTTCAAATTGCTTTGTACAGGTCAACAGCAAATCCGATGAAGTACCATGGGTCAGGCAGGACGGAGGTCTGGAAGTATACAGGGGAGAGACAGAAACATCTCCGGATGCGCGACTTATCTGGTCGGAAGCCGAGGGCTGGTGGAAAGTAGGTTTTGGAAATGATATCTGGAAAATCGCTTACGGACCTTTGTGGGAAAGATTGATAAAAAAGGATTTTGCAGACGATCTGCACAAGCATAAAATGTTGTGGTCAGGTGACAAGGTGGCCCTGGAGACAGATACAGCCGGAAATCTGGCTGTATACGGCAACCTGGGCATGAACGACAGGACCATATGGCTGAGGGGCCAGGACAATGTCAATAACGGCTTGGGCTGGTTCGGAGGAAACAAGCTGTTTGCAGGGCTGGATGTGGATGGGCCGGTATTGTTCGGACACAAGGGAGGAGCTCTCGGAACTACGGATGGAGGGCAAAAGTCCGTTGTCTCATGGAACAGCCTGGGCAATGTGGGAATCGGGGTTCAGAATCCCAAGGACGACCAGCTTGAAGTGGCGGACGGGCTTCGGATATTAAGCCAGTCGAATCCTTTGAGGTTTACTTCGGTTTGGTCAGGCTTCCCGGATTCAAATACCAATTGTGCGGAGATAAGCAATGACACAAGCTACCATAAGGCTTTAATGATAGTGGGCAACCAATCTGCCGGCCAGGGCAGGAAAGTGGCCATCTGGGACAGGCTGGATGTAAACGGGTTCTTGTATGTGAATGGGAATATGCAGCTTTCACAGGCCCTGACTCCAAGTTCCGGCAACGGCAAAAACGGAATTATTTTTCCCGGCGATCCGGGAGGAGGAGCCGGAGATTCGGCATGGCTGAAGTATTATGCCAGAAGCGGAGAAGCATGTACTCTTGAAATAGGGACTTCCAACGACGCCGACGACAATATAGCATTGATGGCCTCTGGAAATGTGGGTATAGGAACCGCGGCTCCGGAGGACAAGCTGGATGTAAAAGGCGGAATGCGCATCCTGAGCGGGACAAATCCCATCCGGTTTACGTCGGGCTGGAGCGGTTTCCCGGATCAGGCAGTCAACAGGGCGGAAATCTGCAACGATACCGCAAATTACAAGTCTCTGATGATAGTTGGAAACAGATCGGGAGGCAGCGGCAGAAAAGTATCCGTCTGGGACAGGCTGGATGTTAACGGCTTGCTGAATGTAAACGGGGATATCCAGACCCTGTGCGCCATAGTACCCAGCGTGGGAAGCGGAGAAAATAACGGCATCATGTTCCCTCGGGATTATTACGGCGGTTCGGGCGATGCGGCCTGGATAAAATATTACTCCGATACCAGGCGGGGCGGCGGAGAAAATATGACGCTGGAAATAGGTATCTCCAATGATGTGGGGACAGGCGGCTATTATGGGGGCGGCGACCGCATACGCCTGTACGCCTCGGGCGGAGTATATGTAGACGGCTATTTTTATTACAGCTCATCCAGGGATTTAAAAGAGAATATTTCAGCTCTTTCAGTAAAAAAAGCAAAGCAGATACTGGATGGGATGAATCCTGTTTCATTTAATTTTAGAGGGGATGCAGAAAAAACCACCTATGGCTTTATTGCGGAAGAAGTGCCTGCGGCGGTGGCTGCCAAGGATCAAAAGGCAATCAGTCCAATTGAAATAATAGCTGTCCTCACAAGTGTGGTAAAGGATCAGCGCAAAGCCATAGCTGATCTTCAGAAACAAATAGATACCCTACCTTCAAAGAGGTAAATAAATATATGGGAGGTCATGGCATGAATGAACAGATTGAGTTAAGAATAAGTGAACTTAAATCGCAACTGGAGACAGGTCAAAAGGCCATGGAGGAATTGGATGTGCAGCGCAGCAACACAGTATATGCGCTCCTGAGAATTAGCGGGGCCATACAGGTCCTGGAAGAACTGAAGCCGGAGGAAGAGGCAGATGGAAAAACTACTTAAAAGAATGAACTATTTTGACGGCCTTTATTTAAAAGCTGACGACTATAGACAGGACAAGGATTATCAAAGAAGACTTCAGGGTTTCCATAACCGATACCTTCACACATGGGGAATTGCCGGAGGGCTTGAGGTCAAGTCTGTGGCCGATGGCAGCATGGAGGTATATGTCACAGAGGGAGCGGCGCTGGATTCCACCGATGAGGGATATGGGACGGATATAAATGAGGTCACCAGCAGACAGATATTGATTTATGAAGGCCATCCCGACAATCCGCTGGATCTTTCGGAATATCCTGCGGGAGAAAATATATATATTTGGGTAAGTTACCTTGAGACCAGCGCAGACCGCAGCAATGAGAAGGGGCAGGGGGAGGAAATACACGTCTGGGAACGGGGCTGCTTAAGCCATGGCAGTACAAAGCCCGACAACACCAGAAAAAATATTCTGCTGGCGAGAGTCGTACCGCGGACTGTGCAGATGGAAGTAAAAAACAGCGATGGTACAAGTACTTTTTATGATGAAACCGTGATTGACACAACGTGCATCTATGACACCGACACCGACGGTTCTTCCCTGAGGGTGTATGCGGGACCTTATGCCCGTGTTCTCCAGCTGGAAAGATTTATTTTCAGATTTGGCGAAGAAATCACCGATATGCCCTATCTTACAAAAATATACGACGAAGGGAAAAAGGAGCTTGAACTGCTGGTAAATTCCATGGCGGTCAGATTTACAGGAGATGTGGAAGTAAGCAATGATCTGACCTTTAAAGGACAGCTGGTTTCAAAACGAAGGGATGGCACGGTAGATCCTGAGTTCAAGACCGTGGAAAATATATTGCAGCTCAACAGCCGTGACGACGATGAAGACGCAGAACTGTGGAAAACCAGAGACGGCGGGCTGGAGGTATACCGGGGAGGGACGGATAACGCGCCGGATGCGCGTATTGTCTGGTCGGAAGCTGATAGAGTGTGGAAGGCCGGGCTTGGAAACGATCTGAGCACAATAGCTCACGGCCCTGTCTGGGAGGCACTCAGGAACCAATCGTATGCCGATGAGCAGCACAAGCACGGCAGGCTGAGCTCCGCAAAAGGAACCGTTCTGGAAACCAATGGGACAGGTGATATTTCAGTAAATTCTGACCTCAGGATGGAGAAAAACGGGAAGCTATGGCTTTCTGGCGCGGCAGAGCTGGCCTGGTATTCAGACCCTCCGGACGGACCTGTATTGTCCGGTAAAAAGGGAGGGCTGCTGGGAACCTTTATGGACAGCCAGAAGGCCGTACTGTCATGGAATGTGAGCGGCAATGCGGGAATAGGAACGCTGGCTCCCTCCGACATGCTGGATGTGTCCGGCAGCGTAAGACTGCTGAACAATTCAAATCCTGTCAGATTGACGTCCGCCTGGACGGCATTTCCCGACCTTACCGCCAATCAGGCCGAAATATGCAACGACACAACCAATTATAAAGCGCTTATGATCGTCGGAAACAAATCTGCGGGACAGGGCAGAAAAGTGGCGGTATGGGACAGGCTGGACGTAAACGGCAAACTGCTGGTTTACGGAAATATGCAGCTGTCCCAGTCGGTGATGTTGAGCCCTGGTACGGGAAGCAACGGTGTTGTTTTTCCGGCGGATCCAGGCGGCGGTTCATCGGACAGCGCATGGATCAAATACTATCCCAGAAAAGGTACGTCCTACACCTTGGAGATAGGGACCTCCAATGACGGTGATGACAATATAGCGCTGCTCCCATCCGGAAAAACGGGAGTGGGTACCTATACGCCGGCCGACAACCTGGATGTCAGCGGTACGGCCCGCGTAACAAGCGGGACAAATCCCCTGCGGTTTACATCGGGCTGGAGCGGATTTACAGAACTGTCTTCCAGAAATTCTGAAATCAGCAATGATACATCAGGCTATAAAACCCTGATGATCGTTGGAAACAGGTCGGGCGGCCAGAGCAGAAAAGTCTCGGTATACGATAACCTGGATGTAAACGGTTCACTGGTGGTGACAGGAAACATGCAGGCCAGGGGAGCCATCGTTCCGGGCGTGGGAAACTGCGATGTAAAGGGAATCATGTGGAAGAAGGATCCTTACGGCGGAAGCGGAGATGCCGGATGGATAAGGTATTATTCGGATACATTGCGGGGCGGCGGTGAAAACATGACGCTGGAAATCGGCATATCCAATGACACCAATCTGGAAACTGTCACTGAGAGAATCTGGATTTCCACCTGTCCCTGGAATCTGCCAAACGGCTGCGGTTATTGGAGAAATACCACCACTACGGTTCACGGTACAAAAGGGGACAGGCTCAGATTATATGCCAGCGGAGGCACTTATGTGGACGGCAACTTCTACATCACCTCCTCTGCCGAGTACAAGGAAAATATCTCAGAATTGAAACAGACTACAGCAAAAACCACATTGGACGGGCTTGAACCGGTTGCATTCAATTTTAAAGGCGATTACGGCAAGGAGACCATGGGTTTTATCGCCGAAGATGTGCCTGGAATTTTGTCGGCAAATGACGGAAAAGCAATAAGCCCAATGGAGATAATCACTGTTCTGATCAGTGAAGTGAAGGATCAGGAAAAAATGCTTGCGGTATTAAAGAAAAAAGTTGCGGCCCTGAAGGCCAAATAAAAACTAAAAAAACGAATGGGGGAACAGGAAATGAAAGAAAAAATGGAAGCACGCCTTAATGAATTAAAGGCGGAATTTGAAAATGGTAAAAAAATGTTGGAGGATCTGGACATGAAGCGCTCTTCATTGAGTCAGACGCTTATACGTATCAGCGGCGCCATTCAGGCTCTGGAGGAGCTGGCAAATGAGGATGCCGGAGAAACGGCATCATAATTTACAAGAGGTTTCAAAAATTGAGAATTGGGGAGGAGCGGTAAAATGTCAAACGAAATCAAGCGTATGAAGTATTTCAACGGCCTGCTGCTGAAAGAGGAAGACCTTGCTCTTGAGCAGGAATACCACATGAAACTTCAGAGGCTTCATAACAGGTTTTTTCATGACTGGGGAATTGTGGACGGGCTCAGGGTAGAATCCGTGAGCAACTACCCCCAGATTACGGTTTCACAGGGCTTTGCCCTTAACAGGATAACAAAAGAGGAAACCAACGAAAAATTCAGCCAGGAGATCTGGATATGTGAAAACCACCCTGACAATCCTGTAAATCTATCAGAGTATGATGCGGATGAAGATATATACATAACAGTGACCTATGAAGAAGCGGAGGCCGATGTAGACAACAAAAAAGGCGGCGACAGGAATATCCACATATGGGAGCGTTCCAGAATAAACCATGGCCGGAGAATGCCTGCGGATCCAAGCAGGGAAATTGTGCTCGCCCGGGTCAGATTGAAGGATCTGGGAGGCGGAAATAAGTCCGTAGCCGAAATAACTACCACGGAAGCCGACGGTGTAACACAGATATGCACCTATGCGGTAACACAGGGGACGGCTCAGGAATTTGAGAGGATATCCATCGGAGAAAAAGACAAACTGTACCTGCCCTATATCAACGGATTTGTGGATAAGAATCTCGGCAATACCGACGGCCTGGAAGTACATTCTCCCTACACAAAATTTTCAGGTTCGGTTATCACCGGCGGATTGAAAACAAACGGTATCACCGACCTGAACGGGACATTTGCCGTAAATGTGAATAACATTGCCGCCTTAAAGGTTGATTCAAAAGGAGAGGTCTATGTTGCCAAATCGGCTTCCGTAACGGGAGGGATAACTTCCGCCGGAGGGCTGAACATAAGCGGGGATAACACAATTCTTAATACTTCCAATGTTGTGCTGACCGGAAACATGCTGACCGTGAACAAATATACCCCTGGGCCGGAGGAAACGGAACCCAAAAAGATAAGCAGCGGTGTTGAAATTTTCAGAGGCGGCGCGGAGCCGGATGCCAAATTCCTGTGGGATGAATCGGAAAAGGTCTGGAAGGCGGGAACCGATAAAAGAGAGGGCAATGAGGATACTGGTCTGTACAGAGTCGCATATGGAACCGACTGGGATAAAATGCACGGGGGCGTAAATGTTGACACGCTGCACAAGCACAGTGTAATCAGCGATGCGGACAACAATACGGTTCTGAGTGTGGATTCCGATGGAAATGTCAATATTGATAAGGATATTGAGGTTTCCGGAAGTGTTGTGGCAAAAGGCGGAATCAAGGTTCCCAGTGGGAATTCGGAAGCCAGGCTTGAATGGAGCGAAAGCGATAAGAAATGGCAGATAGGCCTGGGAAAGGAAATGTACAATATCCCATACGGCCAGGATTGGATAGATCTGACAGCCAGCAATAATGCGGACCATCTCCATACCCACAGCGAGATTTATAACAGCGACGGCCGCCTGGCTATGAGCGCAAGCCCCAACGGTGATGTAAGTGTCAGTTCAAACCTCCTGGTGGGAAAGGATCTGTTGGTGGAAGGAAAACTCACAGTACTGGATACTGCCACCCAGTATATACAGATGCAGCAGGTGGTTACCGAAAACGTAGTCCTTGTAAACAAGCCTGAAGACGGACAAACGCCTGTGGCTGAAGGCGGACTGGAGGTCTACCGGGGGGGCGGGCTGCCAAATGCCAGGATAATATGGGACGAGGGCAGCGACAGCTGGAAAATCGGAACTGGAAGCAGCATGTCTGAAATCCCCAGCGGCATAGAGTGGGAATATCTTACTCATGGACAGCCTGTGGACGAACTCCATAAACACAGCACTCTTACGGATCGGGAGGGGAATACCGTAGTTGCAGTTGATGTCAATGGCAACGTAGGAGCTTTCGGAGATATTTCGGTAAATGGGAATGTATCCGTAGAAAACGATGCCCAGGTCAAGGGCGATATTGCCCTGGAAGGTTCTATGACAATTAAAGGCGATCTGACCGTAGACGGTACGCAAACCATAATAAACACAAAAACCATAGAGGTTGACGACAGTGTTATAATGGTAAATAAATATACGGGACAGAGTGCTCCCATAAATAATGAGGCAGGCCTTGAAGTCTACCGGGGCGGTGTTGCGGCAAATGCAAAAGTGCTTTGGAATGAGGCGGAGAAAAAGTGGAAGGTTGGCACCGGCGACAGCATGGTGGACCTCCCCTACGGTGACGACTGGGATACTCTGACAAATCTGGCTTCAGCGGACCGGCTCCATACCCACGGCAGGATATGTGATGCCGGAGGGGCACCTGCCATTGATATCAATCAGGATGGAAATATAGATATTGCAAAAGACACAAAGGTCAGCGGAGAACTTGTGGTAGAGGGCTCTGTAACAGTTACGGGAGAGCTTCACGCCATAAATATCGATTCCATTGACAAGGTTGATTTACATGTTGAGGACAATGTAATTCTTCTTAATAAATATGAAGGCGCGGCGCCTCCAATAGATGAAAGCGGAATTGAAATCTATCGCGGCGACGAAGAGCCGAAAGCCCGTCTGGTGTGGGATGAAGCAGCAGGAAAATGGAAAGTCGGGGTTGGGGATCAGCTCAGGGAAATTGCATACGGCAACGCCTGGGATCAGCTTACGAAACTGGATAATGCGGATGACCTGCATATTCACGGACAGCTTTATAACGAAAAAGGCGATGTGCTGGCTGTGAGTACCCGCGCCACCGGAAATGTAGACGTAGTCCATGACCTTACGGTGGGCCAGGATCTTGCAGTGCTGGGAAATCTGGACGTAAGGGGAGCTCTGACCAGAATAAGCAGTAAAAATGTTGAGATAGTGGGAAATTCCATTGTTATGAACAGGGTGGATACGGGAGAAGTGCCGAAAGTTGACAGCGGTTTATCTGTCTTTAGAGGAACAACCGAGAACAGCGCCGTTATGCTATGGGATGAGGTCAGGAAATATTGGAAGATGGGTCTGGCACAGGTTCCGGCCGAACACCCGGACGACCAGTTTTTCAAAGTGTATACCGACGGAAGTATTGCGGCTCCTTCGGCCACGGTCAATGGACTGCTTATTTCGCAAAGTGCGAACATAGAGGGCAGCATAATAATAAAAGACGGAATTGAGATCAGCCAGTGCGATGAGGGAACACCCTTTTTAAAATGGGATAATACATTGGACCAGTGGCAGCTGGGTATTGATGATGTATCACACATCAGCGCCACAGTGGACGGAAATGTGGGGATCGGAAATACTGATCCGAAAGAAAAGCTGGATGTGGTCGGAAATGTTGCCGTAAGCGGAAATGTGTATACAAACGGCAATACGGTAATACAGGGGCAGCTTACTTCCGGAAGTACGGAGATTAAAGGCAGCCTCAAGGTAAACGGCGGCATTTCCCTGTTTAATGGTCTCGAAGTGGACAGAGGAGTGGATTCAAAGGGAAATCCTCTCGCTGCAGCCAAGATAGTGTGGGATGAAAGCAAGGGTACCTGGAAATTCGGTATTGGCGACAACCTGGGCGAGCTGATACTAAGCGGACAGCATAAGCATTACAGGCTTTATACCGAAGATGGGAATGTAATATCCGTGAGTACGGCCTCAAATGGATATGTGGGCATAGGTACGGTGAATCCGCAGGCAAAGCTGGATGTCCTTGGAGATGCACTGATTGAAGGAAAGGTATCGGCTATGGGTGCGGTTGAGGCCTCAGGAAGCGGCCTGTTCGGCGGTAAAATCTCCGCCAGGGATTCATTTGAGCTGATCCGCAGTATAAACCAGAAAAATGCCAAACTCTACTGGGATGAGGTTAAGGATGTATGGCAGGCCGGTACTGAAGACAATCTGAAAGATATTTCCTTAACGGGACATACTCACAGCAGCCTGCATACACAGAGCGGAAACGCCGCAGTAAATGTGGACAGCAGCGGAAATGTGGCGGTCGGAAAAGAAATAGCCGACGCAAAGCTGGATGTCAACGGAAGCATTGCGGCAAGAAGCATCAATATTACAGGATCGCTGACAGCCACCGGCAACCTGAAGGGGGCCAATGCGGAGATAGACGGCGCATTTACAGCCGGAAATGCCACCATTGACCTGGATATGACCGTAAACAGAAATCTTATTGTAAACGGAAACTTAACTGTAAGCGGCGATGTGGTCTCGGTTAACACAACTACACTTGATGTGGAAGATAATATTATCACTCTGAACAAGTATGCGCCGCAGCCGGCGCCTGCGGATAAAAATGCAGGTATTGAAGTTTACAGGGGCGGTACGGCTAAAAATGCCCAGGTGATATGGGATGAATCCGCAGATGAGTGGAAAGCCGGAACCGACGGAGCTTTGAAGGCCCTTTCCTACAGCGATCATACACATCCCCAACTGACTTCCCTCGCGGGAGCGATCAGTGTAGCAGACGGAAACATAGGTATCGGAGCAATACCTTCCGAGAAATTGAGCGTGGCTGGAAATGCCGGAATAGACGGCAGTTTGACGGCAGAAAGCGCGCAGATAAGCGGAGAACTGACAGCCGGAAGCGCCCAGGTAAATGGCAGCCTGTCGGCTCAAAGCGCCCAGATAGACGGCAGTTTGTCGGCGGAAAGCGCCCAGATAGACGGCAGCCTGACAGCCGGAAGCGCACAGATAACCGGAATCCTGTCAGCTCAAAGCGCGGCAGTTTCAGGAAATCTGTCAGCTCAAAACGCAACATTGACGGGAGATCTGACGGTAACAGGAAATCTCACCGCAAGCAACGGAAAGACTTTCTCCTACAGCGATCATACGCACGCCTCACTTACTTCTCTTACAGATATAATCAAGGTTGCAGGCGGAAAAATAGGTATTGGAACTGAAACGCCCGGGGAAAAATTTAGCGTAGACGGGAATGCGGATATAGCCGGAAGCCTGAAAGCGGAAAGCGTTCAGATAAACGGCAGTCTGTCGGCAGAAAGCCTTCAGATAAATGACAGCCTGTCGGCCCAAAGCGCAGCCATATCCCAAGATCTGACCGTAGCCGGCGACCTGGCTGTAGGCGGAAATCTGCAGGTGAGCACCGGACTTGAGACCTCCGGAACTGAAAAAGGCAAAATAGCCTGGAACAGCACGGATAAAAAGTGGCAGGCGGGTACTGAAACCGGCATGAAGGATATAGAATATGTTGGACACACGCATACAAAACTGTTTTCAACAAAAGCCACCGAAGCCGTAACAGTGAATGATGACGGAAATGTGGGCATAGGTGCGGACCCTGAAGCAGACATTAGATTAAATGTAGGCGGGGTTGTGCAGGCCACCAATATTGTCCAGACTTCATCGATGGTTTACAAGGAGAACATCGAGGAGCTTCCGATAAAAACCGCCCTTGATCTGCTGAAAAAGCTGAACCCTGTTACTTTTGACTATAAGAGCAACTTTGTGAAAAAGCACAATATCGGTTTCATTGCCGAGGATGTGCCTGAAATATTTACAACTCCGGATTGCAAATCAATATCAATAATGGATATTGTAGCAGTACTGACATCCGTGGTCAAAAAACAGCAGACCGAGGCGGTGTCCATGAAAAAGCAGCTGAAGGATCTGCAGAAGCAGGTAGCCGATTTGGCTGGTAAATTATAAAAAATTAAACGGGTTTGCCTCTCCATGGTGTGAAAATTATGGAGAGGCGGCTCGCTTTACCAAAATCAATTACCAGCAGTTCAAAGCCTTCGGCTTTTAACCGTTAGTAATTGACTTGTAAAAAAGTCGAAATGCAGATGGGAAAATATCGTAATAGATGAAATGTCATCCATTATATGTCCTAATAATTGAAAACAAAGTGCATTTTTTGTAGAATAAAAGATTTTCATTTTACGAATTATGTAATATAATATTTAAGGATTGTATTAATTTGGTATTGACAGGACACCTTCATTCTTAAATGAGGCTGTATTATATACGATATATGATATATGAATTATTTTATTTGTCTTATGTTAATATTTTGAAATCAAAGGAATTATTTTATGGTTTAGTTTAAAATAAGTTAAAAAAATATTCTAAATCACGCACATATAGAATAAATATTACATTAGATAAATCAAAGAGAGACACAACAGCAAAAGAGAGGAGTGGGGGAAAATGGTCGGGAATGTAATAGAAAA
Organism: Bacillota bacterium; assembly: GCA_023397905.1. Taxonomy (GTDB): domain Bacteria; phylum Bacillota; class Clostridia; order Acetivibrionales; family DSM-1351; genus Ruminiclostridium. The sequence continues at coordinate 34,480 of JAEWSZ010000216.1, forward strand.
CAATGTTGTGACCATTTCAGGAAGAGTTGTATCAGAGGTTGAATACAGTCATGAGGTATATGGTGAAGGATTTTATTCATTTTTTTTAGAAGTTCCCAGATTGAGTGACAGCAGTGATAAAATATCTGTTACATTTTCAGAACGTCTTGTTCCGAAGAGCAAACTTCAAATAGGCACATCACTGGAAGTTGAGGGCCAGTTCAGGTCTTACAACAGTTATAAAAGTGATTCCAATAAACTCGTGCTTACGGTATTTGCCAGAGAGTTGATCTTTATTGATGACGATAAGAGAATAAAAAATCCGAATCAGATTTATTTAAATGGATACATATGCAAGGCTCCCATTTATAGAATGACTCCTTTCGGCAGAGAAATAACGGATATTCTTGTAGCGGTAAACAGGCCGTACAATAAATCGGACTATATCCCCTGTATTGCCTGGGGCAGAAACGCCAGGTATTCACAGAACCTTGCCATAGGAGACAATATAAAAATATGGGGAAGGATACAGAGCAGGGAATATCAGAAAAAGCTGGATTCGGGAGAAGCAATATCCAAAACAGCCTATGAGGTATCGGTATCCAAAATGGAAATATCCGATGAAGTTCATAACAAAGAGGACTCCGAAGGAGATCAGGAGCCCCAGGAATGATAGCATATGCTTATTTATAAATAATTGATAATAAGCACCTTGTTTTGCATAGCGGAACGAGGTATTTTTATGCCGTAATTCAGGCTTGTTTCTTAAATATAAATATATCCGGAAGGTTATAAAAACAGAAGTTACAGGGAAAAATCAACATAGACGATATTTCACTTTTAAATCTCGAAAGCGGTGAAAATGCCTATGCTGAAAAAAGGTGACATCATACTGGTCTTATTAATAGTCTTCGGTATTTCATTAAGCGCCGTAGTCAATGGCGGAAATGATTCCGACAGCGTAACCATCTGGAATGATATTAACAATCCGGGTGCCGGTGATGTCGTTGCGGTGATACGCAAGGACGGAGAGGTCATAAAAACTGTCAATCTGACAAAACTCAAAAAAAGGGAAATTATAAAAATATCAGGGCAATATGATGAGACAATTGTGGCGGACAATAAGAGGATAGGCTTTGCTTCATCCGACTGTCCCGACAGGGAGTGTGTAAAGGCGGGATGGATCAGCAAGCCGGGACAGACAGCCATATGTCTGCCGAACAGGACTTCTATCAGGCTTTTATCTGTCAGTGCAAAAGAAAATACCGTGGATGGTGAGCCAAAATGAAATTTTATTTAAAAAAAAGAATGGATATTAAAAAAATAACATTTTTATCAATCCTGGTGCTGCTGGCGGTTCTCCTGTCCATGGCCGAATTATGGTTCCCGTCTCCGGTAGGGATTCCGGGCATCAAACCGGGCCTTGCAGGTATAGCGGCCATGACTGCTCTTGTATTTTTCAGCTATTCCAACGCGTTGTTTATAATGCTGAGCGGCTGTTTACTGACTTCTCTGCTGGCAGGCGGCCCAACGGCCTTTTTGTTCAGCCTGTGCGGAGGTATACTCAGCGTCACGGTCATGTGGATAATGCTGAAAAGCCTCCGCAAAATCTTCAGTCTGGTCGGAATCGGCATCACAGGGGCAATAGTGTACAATATAGGCCAGGTGATGGCCGCATGCTTTGTAATGAGCGAGTATTCGGCAGCTGCAGCATATCTGCCGGCACTACTGACCTCAGGAATCCTGACAGGCGCCTTCAACGGCTTTTGCAGTATGCTTGTGGTAAAAGCCCTGAAGAAAATGAATCTGATGGAGAATATCTGAAGCGGAAAACGTAAGGGAGTACTACCCGCATTCCTTATTATTCTGTCTTTTAGGTTTATTCTATAATTCTGTACTTCCATACTCCGACTTCTGACCTGCGATTTCCGATTTGATATGCAAATTGCAAATCTGGTATAATAAGCATGCGAAACAAAGATCGGCACATTGGTACATGGGGGTTAAATTGACTGTGAAAACTGCCTCAGTAGTTCTTAGCAATACTACAAGAGCTTTTGACAAAAAGTATACTTATCTGATTCCTGAAAAGCTTGAAAATCAAATCTGCATTGGCTGCAGAGTCCTTGTCCCTTTTGGAAACGGCAGCAAGACAAGGGAAGGCTTTGTCCTGGAAATAAACAGTCAGGATATCCAGGATGGTGCCGCCGGAGGCAGGCCCGGGTCTGGTGCGCCCGCCGGGAATAAGACTTCTGAAAACAAGCCCATAGAATATAAACCGGTTAAACAGGTAATAGAGCCATATCCTTTACTTAAGCAGGATAACATTGAGCTTCTGGAGTGGATGAAGCGCCAGTATATCTGTACATATTCCGATGTGATAAAATGCATGCTTCCGCCGGGAATAAGCGTAAAAACGGTAAAGGTGGTAAAATTGCTTGAAAACCGGACGGCAACGGAGTTTAAAAAGACCGGTCTGAACAGGATAATTGACAACCTGTCCTGTGTGGGCGGAGAGTGCGAATATGATGAATTGCGGGGAATGTGTGAAATAAAAGGTTTTAAAGCTCATATTGAGGAACTCTGCAAATGCGGGGCAATTTCTGTTGACGAATGCTATGAGCAGAAAGTTAACGCAAAAACAATTAAAGGCGTTTGCCTTGCCAGATCTCATGAGGAGATAATAGAAGAGCTTGAAAATAACGCCATAAAGAGAATTCAGCACATCAGAGTTCTGGAGATACTGCTGGACAACGAAATCGTTTCGGTTGCGGATATCCAGAGGTTTGCCGGGGTCACCTCCTCGGTGCTTGACACACTGTGCAAATACGGCTACATATGCTACAAAAATATAGAACTGCAAAGGGATCCCTTAAAGGACAGGCATTATGAGAGGACAGAGGATCTGGCCCCCACAGAGGAACAGGCGGCTGCGCTGAAAGTCCTTAAAGGGCATCTGGATAAAAATATTTTTAAAGAAAGCCTGATACATGGTATAACGGGAAGCGGAAAAACGGAAGTTTACCTGCAGCTTATTTCTCATTGCTTCAGCCAGGGAAAGCGGGCTGTTCTGCTGGTGCCGGAGATATCACTGACGCCTCAGATGGTGGAGAGGTTTGTGTCGAGATTCGGCAAAAGAGTGGCGGTCATGCACAGCAGGCTGTCGCTGGGAGAAAGGTTCGACCAGTGGAGACTCATCAGTGAGGGAAAGGTAGATGTTGTTGTTGGTGCGCGGTCGGCGGTATTTGCCCCCATAAATAATCTGGGCCTTGTAATTATCGACGAAGAGCATGAGGGCTCCTACAAATCCGAGTCCATGCCCAGGTACAATGCAAAGGAGGTGGCCGGCAAACGGTGTGAAATTAACAATGCGCTGCTTGTATACGGTTCGGCTACACCTTCGGTGGATACATATTACCGTGCAAAAGATAATGAAGTAGAGCTTATTGAAATGAAAAACCGGCCCAATACCGCAGTGCTTCCGGAGGTTGAGCTGGCCGATATGCGTACGGAACTGGAGAACGGGAACAAAACCCCCTTCAGCCGGAGACTGCTGGAGGAGCTTGATAAAAATATTGAGAATAAGCAGCAAAGCATATTATTTCTCAACAGAAGAGGATTTTCAACCTTTGTGATGTGCAGGGACTGCGGGCATACCATGAAATGTCCTGATTGCAACATCGCCCTGACCTTCCACTCCAAAACCGACAGGCTCATATGCCATTACTGCGGGTTTACGGTGAAAAATCCGGTGAAATGTCCCTCCTGCGAAAGCAGGAACATAAGATATTTCGGCATAGGCACTCAGAAGATAGAGGAGGAAATAAGGCAAAAGCTGCCTGAAAGCTCGGTCATAAGAATGGATGCCGATACTGTGGGCTATAAAAACGGGCACGAAGATATTTTGAACCGTTTTAAAAATGAGAACATAAATATAATGGTAGGAACGCAGATGATCGCCAAGGGGCATGATTTTCCAAACGTTACACTGGTGGGAGTCCTGGCTGCCGACAGTATGCTCAACACAGGGGATTTCAGAGCCTCGGAAAGGACCTTTCAGCTTCTGACGCAGGTGGCGGGCAGAGCCGGAAGAGGTGAAATCGGAGGCCGGGTGGTGATCCAGACGTACAATACGGAAGAATACAGCATTTTGGCTGCCTGCAATCAGGATTTTATAAGTTTTTACAATCAGGAAATATTAATCAGGAAACAGCTGGATTATCCTCCGTTTTCAAATATAGCCATAGTTACCTTCAACGGAAGGCGGGACAGGGCGGTCTTTGAAATAGCCAAAGACACAAAGCCGGCCCTGGAGGAAAATGAAGCTTCAGATTTCACAGTATTGGGGCCTTCAAGATGTCCCATACCGAAAATTGCAAAAAAATACAGGTGGCGGATAGTCATAAAGTCAAAAAATTTAGATAAGTTAATTGACAAATTGACGTTAATATCAGATAAAATGTGGAAAATAATAAAGGAGGAAGATATTGCAATGAGCATAGATATAAATCCGTATAATATGCTATAATAAAGTGAAATTACACCGCGGTGTAATTTCACTTAGCAAAAACCTGTAACCAGGTTTTTGGCGGTTTGAGCATTTTTTGATTGCAGCGTATTTTCTCGCCGGCGAAGGGCGTCAAGCAGCCTTTGGTTGACGTATTTATAAATAGGAGGACAAATATGGCTTACAGAGAAATCAGAAAAGACGGGGACGAAGTTTTAAGAAAGAAAAGCAGGCCCGTTGAAAAAATTGACGGTAAAATTTTAACATTGCTTGAGGACATGGCGGATACCATGTACAAGGCCGACGGAGTCGGTCTGGCAGCACCGCAGGTGGGTATCCTTAAACGCATTGTTGTCATAGACGTAGGAAATGGACTTTTTGAAATGATAAATCCGGTCATACTGGAGCAAAGCGGTGAGCAGGACGGTGTCGAAGGCTGTCTTAGCATTCCCGGAACATCCGGCGAGGTTGTACGTCCAAAGAATGTAAAGGTAAAATATACGGACCCAAATGGGGAAACAGTGATACTTGAAACCGAGGAGCTTTTCGCAAGGGCGGTCTGCCATGAGCTCGATCACCTGGACGGCATATTGTACAAGGACAAAGCCCACAGGATGTATACAAAGAAGGAAATGGAAGAGATGCAGAAGAAAAGCGAAAAGTAGGATGGAGTTTTCAGGTTTAGTATATATTGTAGGAG
>JAEWSZ010000221.1 GCA_023397905.1 Bacillota bacterium
CAGTCAAATAACGAAGGGGCGGCGGTTCCTTTTTATATCGGAGATATATTGATAACCGGGCAGGCCGGCGGGGGTGAAGGACCGGAGGGGCCTCCGGCTCAGCCGCTTGCAACTGTAACGTTTGAAAATGGGGAAAAGGGTGGTTTTGAAGGCAGGGCAGGCACTGAAACTCTTACGGTGACAGATGAAGCCAATCACACGAAAGGAGGCGCATATGCCTTGAAAGTGGAGGGCAGAGCAGATACCTGGCACGGGCCGTCGCTGCATGTGGAGAAAAATATAGACCAGGGCAGCGAGTATACGGTCAAGGCATGGGTCAGGCTGATAAGCCCCCAAAGCTCACAGCTCCAGCTTTCTACCCAGGTAGGCAGCGGCAGCGCCGCCTCGTACATAAGCCTGGATGCGAAAACCATCGGCGCAGGAGACGGTTGGGTGGAGTTTGCCGGGACCTACCGGTATAATAATGTGAGCAGCGAATACATAACTGTCTATGTGGAAAGCTCAAATAATGCCACGGCCTCCTTTTACATCGACGATATAAGCTTTGAAAAAACAGGTTCGGGACCTGTGGAAATCGAGGATCTGACTCCGGTAAAGGACGTATACCGGAATGACTTTCTCATAGGAACGGCTGTATCCGCAGAAGACCTCACAGGCATAAGGCTTGAGCTTTTAAAGAAGCATTTCAGCATTGCCACAGCAGGCAACGCAATGAAGCCGGATGCCCTGCAGCCCACAAAGGGAGGCTTTGCTTTCGGGGCCGCGGACCAGATGGTAGACAAGGTCCTTGCGGAAGGGCTCAGCATGCACGGCCATACGCTGGTCTGGCACCAGCAGTCTCCGGCCTGGATGAATACGGCCGTGGATGAAAGCGGGAATACTGTACCACTTGGCCGGGAAGAGGCTCTCCGGAATCTGCGGACCCATATAAAGACCGTTGTTGAGCATTTCGGCGACAAGGTCATATCCTGGGACGTGGTAAATGAGGCCATGAACGATAACCCTGCCAATCCCTCGGATTGGGAAGCGTCGCTGCGGCAGAGCCCCTGGTACAATGCCGTGGGACCGGACTATATAGAGCAGGCGTTCCTGGCGGCCAGGGAGGTGCTGGATGAGCATCCCGGCTGGAATATCAGGCTGTATTACAATGATTACAACCTGGACAATCATAATAAATCCCAGGCAGTGTACAACATGGTAAATGAAATCAATACAAATTACAGGGAGACCCATCCCGGGGAACTGCTTATTGACGGCGTCGGCATGCAGGGCCATTACAGTGTGACCACAAATCCCACAAATGTCCGGCTGTCACTGGAAAGGTTCATTTCTTTAGGGGTTGAAGTGAGCGTAACAGAGCTGGATATTCAGGCCGGAAGCGATTATCAGCTTTCGGAAAAGCTTGCCGAGGCTCAGGGGTATTTGTACGCCCAGTTATTTAAAATATTTAAGGACCATGCCGCAAATATAGGCCGCGTGACTATTTGGGGCATGGACGACGGCACGAGCTGGAGAGCTTCGGCGAATCCCCTGCTGTTCGACAGGAATCTGAAAGCCAAACCGGCTTATTACGGGGTAACGGATCCGGACAAATTCATGGCCGAGCATAAGCCCACCACTCCTGAAGGGGCCAAACAGTCCACGGCTATGTACGGCACGCCGGTTATAGACGGAGATGTTGATTCCATATGGAGCAGCGCACCTGCAATGCAGGTAAACCAGTACCAGATGGCATGGCAGGGAGCTTCCGGAACAGCAAAGGCCATGTGGGATCATAACAATCTGTATGTTTTGCTTCAGGTAAATGACACCCAACTGGACAAAGGGAGTGCAAATGCCTATGAACAGGATTCGGTGGAGGTTTTCCTGGACGAGAACAACGGTAAGACTTCATTCTATCAGGAGGATGACGGGCAGTACAGGGTGAACTTTGACAACGAGACTTCATTTAATCCGGCCGGAGCGGCAGAAGGCTTTGAGTCGGCGGTAAAGGTTTCGGGAACAAATTATACCGTGGAAATGAAGATACCGTTTAAAACCATAACTCCCGCCAACAACCGGAAAATCGGCTTTGACGCCCAGGTAAATGACGCCGGCAACGGTTCGCGCATAAGCGTTGCAGCCTGGAACGACACAACCGGGAACGGATATCAGGATACATCGGTGTACGGAGAGCTCACCCTGGCCGGTGAAGCAGGCCCGGGGGGTGGAAACGGTACAGGCACCGGCGGCAATAACGGGGACCTGAATACCGGCATCCCCATAACTGTTGACAAAGGGCTCCGGCAGACGGAGATCTCTGTGGAAATGCCTGCTTCAGTAAACCCGGACGGCAGTATGGCATTTAACATTACGGACGGTGTTGTAACCGAAATTTTGAGGCATATGGCCGCATTAGGGGAAAATGCTGCTCCAACCGTAATTGTGCTGAAGCTGGCTGCGGCCGCACAGTACGGGTCCACAGGGGTTAAACTTCCGGATGGGGCTCTGGCCAGGCTGCTTTCGGCCAATGAAGACCTTTCGCTGAAAATAGTATCGGATTCATGGAAATTGGAGTTTGACAACAAGGCCCTGAAAACAATATCGGGAGCGGGCACGGGTACGGTTGAAGTAAAGGTATCGGGTCTGAATGCCGGGGAACTGGCAGGAATACCGTCTCCGGCAGCCGGAAAAATAGCCGGGCGCCCTGCGTATGAGTTTACTGTGGCAAAGGGCGGCTCGGAGGTTTCGGACTTTGACGGCGGAAGGGTGACCGCAGGTATAATGTATGCCCCCGTCAAAGGGGAGGACACTGATGCGCTCCTGGTTTACAGGCTTGACGGCAGCAATGCCCCGGCTCCTGTGAGAAGCACATACGCAGACGGAGCCGCTGTCTTCACAACCACTCATTTCTCAAGGTTTGCCATAGGCTATAATAAAGTGGACTTTGAAGATGTGGGACCGGGAGATTATTACTATGCTCCCATGGTATACCTGGGCGCCAGGGAAATAATCCCGCCGGACAGCCTGGGGCCAAAGAGTGCCATAACCAGGGGGGAAGCCATAGTTATGCTCATGAAAGCATATGATATCGAACCATTGACCGGCGCCGGGGACAATTTTTCCGACGCGGAGGGCCCATACAAGGGATATTATGCTAAAGCCAAAGCCATAGGGCTCTCCGGCGGCATAGGGGACAACGTGCTGGGCGCCAGCATTCCTCTGACGCGGGAAATGCTGTTTACGCTGGCATTCAATATGCTCAGTTACGTGGGAGAGCTCCCTGAGACGGATATTCCGGTCGGTGAACTTTCCGTATTCAGCGATTACGGAGCGCTTTCAGACTGGTCGTTGGAAGCCGCTTCAAAACTTGTTGAAGCAGGGGTAGTGACCGGCTCGGGCAATAACGCGCTTTTGCCGAAAGCACCTGCCAGCCGGGCTGAGACGGCCACAGTACTGTACAGTCTGCTCAACCGCAGATAACAGACGAAAGCTGATATTGATATGGAGGCTGCCGTAAAATAAAGTGAATTCAATATACGTAAAAACCCCGCCTGGTGCTTATCCGGCGGGGTTTGCCATAAACCTCCAGCTAAGCCGGGTCAATACCGGGCCATCCATTACGATGACAGTACCTCGATTTTGTCTAGAAGCCCCGGCCTGATTTGCCCTTTATTGCTTTAAAGTTTCATACTAATAGGCCGCAGTTAAAGATTAAACCAATAAAAGACTAAGGAGAAAACTGGATAACATATTGTATCCTGTGTGCCCCAAGATACCTGGAATAATGCTTCCATTTGCTTTTTTCGACATTATGTATCCGAAAACCCATCCGAAAATAATAGCATTTATAATACGAACAATGGTATCAAGAATGCCCATTTGTGATATGGAAATTATATGTGGCAGTGCGAAACAAAGGGACTGAATAATGTTTCCTTTTTTAAACCCAAAGTGTTTGATTATATTTTTTGCAACAAAACCTCTGAAAAAAATTTCTTCTGAAACACCGGTCTTTATTCCATAAAAAAATAAGTATAAAAAGAAATATAAAGGATTAGAAAGGTTTTTCATAGCAGAATTATCACGTTCTGTCTGAAATAAAATAACAGACGAAAACAGTAATAACCATGTTATTATATAAGTTCCCACAAAAATAAGAAGTATTTCTTTTTTATGTTTTGTTTTAGGGAAATATAGACCTGCCTTTTTCAGAAATCCTCGTGGTGTTTTTTGAGTAATAATATGCCAACCAAATGGCACTATAGAAAATAATAATATGTTAATTAGCATTTCTATAAATTGATTTGCTGCAATACTCACTTGTATCCTCCTTGACGCAACATCATATTTCATACAGGCTACTCGAAATCCACTATTACCGTCCAGGTTACTTCCATCTTTTCCTGTATGGTCAAGGCCACATTCATGGCTGCTCCCGCCTTTTTCCGTTTCGGATTTCTCTCTATTCCCATTATACCACTCGTTTCCATTTTAAGCGTTCTCAAATATGAATTTCTTATTGCCTGTTGACAGATATGTCAAATGTGATATACTAAGTATGAAGTCACTGAGTATACAGTCAGTGAAATTCAAATGGAAATATTACCGCCTCATGCTTAAATAAGATACATTGAGATACATTGAGATACATTATTGAAATATTAAATATATTGAAAATCCGGAGTTGAAAAAAATGCCTGAAACTCAGAGACAGAAGCAGAAAAACCTCACAAGGAAAAATATAATAGAGACCGCCATGCAGGTGTTTGAGGAGAGGGGATTTCTGAACACGCCCACAAGTGTCATTGCCAAAGCGGCAAATGTATCCCACGGGACGGTATTCATGCATTTCAAGACCCAGGAGGAGCTTTTGACGGCTGTGCTTGAGGAGTTTGGTTCCAGGATAAACAAACGGCTGCATGAGCTCGCCCAGGGCAAAAGCGGGATGCGGGAAGTACTTGAGGCCCATATTGCCGGTCTGGCCGAATTTGAAAAATTCTATACCGGCCTGGTCGTTGAAGGAGGTGTTTTGCCAAAGGCTGCCAGAAATACCTTTACAGCGATCCAGTCCACGGTGTCCATCCACATAAGCCAGGCCGCAGAAGAGGAAATTGCAAAAGGGCGTATCAAACAAATTCCGCTTCATATGATATTCAACGGATGGGTGGGCCTGGTCCATTATTATCTGGCCAACAAGGACCTTTTTTCTCCGGAGGGGCCGGTACTGAAACGGTATGGCGGGGAACTGGTCCTGAATTATATGGCATTGCTTGAACCGGGGGATGGAAGGCCATAACCTCCGGATATACAGGACAGATATAAAATTAATAATTATTGGTTGGAGTCTTCAAATATAATTGCCGGGAAGCAGCATTTGCATGAAGGCGAAGGGTTCAACCGTAATTTGTTAAATCACTTATGATTAAAAGCTTAAAATGTTAAAAAATATTTTTAAAAAGGAAAGGAAGTACAAATTATGAAAACATGTATTGCTTGCGGAATGCCGATGGAAAAGGCAGAGGATTTTGCCATGGGGGATACCGGAAAGGATTATTGCAGATACTGCGCCCGCCCCGATGGGACAATGCAGTCCTATGATGAAAAGCTTGAGAGTATGACCGGCTTTATTGTGAGGACTCAGGGCCTGGACAAAGGAGTGGCCGTAGAGGCTGCAAAGGCAATGATGGCAAAGCTTCCCGCGTGGAAAAAATAGTCGGAAGCCAACGTCCGACAGGTGTAATTGACTTTATGGGGTTGTTGCAAAATAAATTCAATATATATGAAATCTTAATTATAGCCAGTCCTTCCAGACTGACTTGCAGTCAATGTGAAGTTTACTTGAGGGCCGGTTCAGCCTGAGCTTTTCATATTATATTGAATTTACTTTATTTTGCCACATCCCCATTTTGCTATGGGCCGGAAATTTTCTTTTCAATTTCACATATGTTTATATATTCTGTATTTAGTATTTTATATGGGCAATTTTATGCCCGCTGATAAAAATTATAAATAAAATTAAATCAAACTTTAATAATCCTTAAAAAATTTGAAAAAAATTCATATTTTTTTCATACTCTTTTAACATAGAACTATTATAATATAATGTAAGATGTTAAAAATATTAAATCATAAATAATCAGTTAATACATACAGAATAAATATTTATTGAATTACCGTATGACAACAGTAATAGCAATAAACACTGTGAAAGGGAGCAAAATATAATGATAATGAAGAGAACTACTGCCATAAGTTCAGTCAACGGCCTGGAGCAAATGCTGACAAGCGATGATTTCGAAGGCCTTAAAGTAAGTTTTTTTGAAATGCAGCACCTGTATCAATCGGCAACCCGTGAAATCAGTACAAAGCTGGAAATACTGGATGATGAATTTCAGGTCATCCATAAAAGAAATCCCATCCATCATATGCAAAGCCGTATTAAATCCATAAAGAGTATTTTTGAGAAATTGAACAGAAAGGATTTTGAAATAAGCATAGAATCCGCCAAGGCAAATTTGCATGACATAGCGGGAATAAGGGTGGTATGCTACTACATCGAAGACATATATATGATTGCCAGAATGCTGACACAGCAGGATGACATAACACTTGTCCGTGAAACGGATTACATCAAAAATCCAAAAGCCAACGGGTACCGCAGCCTTCATCTTGTGGTCAAGGTGCCTGTGTTCTTTTCGGAAGGAAAGGAAATAGTGCCCGTTGAAATTCAGATCAGGACCATTGCCATGGATTTCTGGGCCAGTCTGGAGCATCAGCTGAGATACAAGACCATCGATGCAATACCGCCCCAGGTTGCAAAAGAACTTCTGGAATGCGCCGATACCATTGCCGACACAGATCTGAAAATGCAAGGCATATATAAATCCATCGAACAGTTTAATTATAACACCGATGTGGAATAATGACGGCAATGACAGTAAGCCCGGGATTGAGTTTACGGCAGCATGCGGCGGTCTGAAAATCAGGTGAAACCGGCTGTTGCAATGTTGGCCGGGGCGTGGTAAAATTTATAAGTGCGTATGGAAAATGCCCATCCGCAATAAAACTGAGTTTATTAAGGAGGTGAAATGATGAAAGCAACAACGGGTTTTAACAATATTTTGGATAGACTTGACAATGTAATTGCCAGTATTTCAGCAATTAAGGCTGTTAAAGGGAGGAGTCTGTCCAAAAATGAATATTGTTGACTTGTTGAGCTGGTGGATCATCATTTTACATCTGAAATTTATTAAATCAATAAAATTTTCAATGCCCGGGTGATTGCTTGCCCGGGTTTTTTATTGAAATATAAATTGAAACGTTTATTGAACATACCTCCGCAAAAAGAAACAGGATTTTTTTGCGGGAACGTCATAGTTGCAAATATCCTTTAAAAACCTGAGCCGGCAATCTGTCCACCGGCTCAGGTTTTTTTATCCGGACACGAAATGAGAAAGGTTGAAAGAAATTTTAAAAAAATTATAAAGGGGGACCGGGTCCATGCCGGCTTTCATGAGGTTTTGTGAGAGAGGCGGGGCATGGGCATATTTATGATCGATATAGCTGTAAAGGATTTAAACAAATATTACGGAAGCAACCATGTGCTGAAAGGCATGTCATTTGAAATAAAAAGCAATGAAAAGGTTGGCCTGCTGGGTAAAAACGGTTCCGGCAAGACCACGGTATTCAAGATACTTGGAGGAAAGCTTGAATATGAAGGAGGGGATATTATAAAGGCCTCGGGCAGGAAAGTTGAGATCCTGGAGCAGGTGCCAGAATTCAACGAGGCGTGGACTGTTGAGGATGTATTGCAGTCGGCCTTCGGAGAGGTGTCTGAGCTCCGGTCCGAGATGAAAAGGCTGGAGAGCCTCATTGCTTCGGAGCCTTCCGAACGCACGCTTAACAGGTACGGACAGCTTCAGACCGGATATGAGGCTATGGGAGGCTATGAGTGCGACAGCAAAACCGACAGGATATGTATGGGCATAAATATCTCCACGGATATGCGGGGCCAGCTTTTTTCCACCCTCAGCGGAGGGGAGAAGACCCGGGTAAATCTGTCCAGAATACTTTTAAGGGAAGCGGATATATTACTGCTGGATGAGCCCACAAACCACCTTGACCTGAAATCCCTGCAATGGCTGGAACAATATATTGGAGGCTACGGCGGAACCGTTATTGTAATATCCCATGACAGGTATTTCCTGGACGGCGTGGTCAGCAGGATCATTGAAATAGAGGATGGCAAAGCTGAGTTTTATGAGGGGAATTACAGCTTCTACGCCCTTGAAAAGCAGAGAAGGTTTACACTGCAGAATGAGAGGTATGAACAGCAGCAGAGGAAAATAGGACAGATGGAGGCCGCGGCGAAGAGGATGCATGAATGGGCCCAAAATGCAGATAACCCGGGTATGCACAGGAGAGCCTTCTCCATGGAAAAGCGCATTGAGCGCATGGACAAAATCCACAGGCCTGCCGCGGCCAGGAAGCTCACTGCCGATTTCCGGAACAGCAGTTTTTCCGGTGAGGAAATGGTCTGGTTCAGGGAGGTGGGAAAAGAGTATGACGGAAAGGTCCTGTTTGACGGCGTGGATCTGAAAGTATTCAAAGACGACAGAATTGCGGTCATGGGGGAAAACGGCTGCGGAAAGTCGACGCTCATAAGGATACTCATGGGCCTGGATACTCCGGACAGAGGGGCGGTCGCAGCCGGCAACAGCCTGAAGGCGGCATATATGCCGCAGATGATTGAGTTTGAAAACAAAGAGGCCTCCGTCCTGGAAAGCCTGAGATACTTCCTTGAAACCAGTGAGGAAAAAGCAAGGAGCATATTGGCAGGCTTCAATTTTATAGGCGTGGACGTATTTAAAAAAGTGGGCTCCCTTTCCGGCGGAGAGAAAAGCCGCCTGAAAATGTGCATGCTTATGCAGGGGGACTGCAATCTGCTGGTTCTGGATGAGCCCACCAACCACCTGGACATAGCGTCAAGGGAATGGGTCGAGGAAGCGGTGTCCCAGTATGAAGGGACCCTGATGTTCATATCCCATGACAGGTATTTTCTGAATAAGTTTGCCAACAGGATATGGGCCATGTCCGGAGTGGGAATAACGGATTTTAAGGGCACATTTGACGAGTACTGCGCCTGGCTGGAC
>JAEWSZ010000005.1 GCA_023397905.1 Bacillota bacterium
TATTCACACCACTCCGGGTTTCTGCAATGAAGTCATCCACATGTACGCTGCGACTCAGCTGACACAGGGAGAAGCCTGCACAGATGAGGACGAGTTTCTGGATGTGGAAAAAATCCACGTATCCAAATTGGTGGACATGGTACTGGAACATAAAATAACCGATGCCAAGACCATAATAGGAGTATTGCTTGCAGAGAGGATCATCGGCAGGAATAATGAATAAATTATTGTAATATTTTATGTTTATCCGGCATATATTTTTATTGGAAAAATGCTTCATACATTTAAAAGATAAAAATGTGCCGGAGGAACAAAAGGATGCTTCAGAAAACAGGCAAGGTAATAACGGATCACATAAGGGATAACAAATTCACGTATCTGAGCCTTTTCATATTCTATATCATTGGTATCTGTCTGGGCGCGGCCTCGGTGAACGACCTGGATTATCAGCAGAAGGGCGAGATGGCAAATTTTTTTAACGGATTTCTGAAACTGCTGGACAACAGCAACTTAAACCAGATTTCACTATTTAAGACATCCCTGCTTGATAATTTTAAAATCATAGTGTTATTCTGGGTTCTGGGTTTTACCGTAATAGGATTTCCAATGTATTATGTGGTGATAGGCATGAAGGGCTTCAGCACGGGCTTCAGTTCAGGGATCATCATGGGAGTGCTGGGGGCAAAGGGAGTTTTAATATCTACGGCCTGTTTCCTGCCGAAGGAAATCATAGTCATTCCGTGTTTTATAGCCATCGGGGTAAACGGGATAAAATTGTCAAGAAGCATTTTGATAACCCTGGTGAAGAAATCCGCGGCCAGGGATTCCGGACTTAAACAGAGAATATTGCCATATAGTTTTGTGGCGGGATTCTTCTCACTGTTTATTTTATTTGCGACAATACTGGAAGCGTTTATTTCATCGGGAGCGCTGCGGCTGCTCAATTTTATCTAAATATTTAGAACATTTAAGAATTATTTGGAATAATTTTGGTAATATTATATAAAAATACAAAATAATCCTTTTAAAATAGAAATATTTGTTATAGAATATAATTTAATAGAATTGACTTTATAATTTAATAAAATTGACTTATTTCTATACCTGTAAAGGCGGATGGAATGTCTAATAAAAAGGAGTCGTATGTTAATGGAAGTTCAGGTTGAAAAATTTATTAATTTCCTCGAGAGAGATAAGAGATTATCGCTTAACACGCTGCAGTCCTATAAAAGAGATATTGAGCAATATATTACATACTTGAATGAAATAAATGTTGCGAATATTACCGCTACCAATAAAACGACAATAATTGCATATCTTCTTCATTTGCAGAAAAAAGGCAGAGCAACCTCCACAATTTCAAGAAACCTGGCTTCAATACGGTCCTTTTATCAGTTTTTACACAAGAACAAAGTTATTGAGCTTGATCCCACCTCGGAGCTTGAATCGCCAAAGGTAGAGAAGAAGCTTCCGCAGATACTGTCTACGCAGGAAGTGGAGTTACTTCTGGATCAGCCCAAATGCCTTGATCTAAAGGGAATCCGCGACAAGGCAATGCTGGAACTGCTCTATGCCACCGGAATTCGCGTATCGGAGCTGATTTCGCTTAATTTATCCGATATAAATCTTGAACTGGGATTTATCCGGTGCAATAAGGGAAACCGTGAAAGAAGCATTCCCATAGGCTCCATATCCATTTCGGCAGTCAATGAATACCTGACCAAGTCCAGGAATTTTCTGATACAGGAAACTACCGAAGAAGCGCTTTTTGTCAATGTAAACGGAAAAAGGCTGACCAGGCAGGGCTTCTGGAAGATAATAAAGCACTATAAGAACCAGGCAAATATAAATAAAGACATCACTCCGCATATGCTGAGACACTCATTTGCGGCTCATCTGCTGGAAAACGGCGCCGATTTGAGGTCCATCCAGGAAATGCTGGGGCATTCCGATATATCTTCAACACAGATATACACCCAGATAGCAAAAAATAAAATCAAGGAAATTTATAAAAAGACACATCCAAGAGCATAATTTTTAAAGGGACACTCACTTAAGAGGGTCCTTTTTAAATGACACTTCACATATAAATTACGCCAACCGGAACGGAGAATTGTGATAAGTATGAGAATGTACGATATCATTGAGAAAAAAAGAGACGGCTTTGAGCTCAGCTATGAAGAGATCAGCTATTTCATAAGGGAGTACTGCAAAAACAATATACCCGATTATCAGGCGTCGGCATTGCTGATGGCCATTTTCCTGAAAGGGATGAATGACCGTGAGACTGCGGATCTGACCCATATAATGGCACACTCTGGAGATATGATAGACCTGTCGGAAATTTCAGAGATAAAGGTGGATAAACACAGCACAGGCGGAGTGGGCGACAAGACCACTCTTATTCTGGCACCAATAGTGGCTGCCTGCGGGATCCCCGTTGCGAAAATGTCGGGCAGAGGGCTTGGACATACGGGCGGGACCATAGACAAGCTGGAGGCCATTCCAGGGTTTAATACGGGCATATCCCGTGAGGAGTTTATAGGGAACGTGAAGGAAATAGGGATAGCTATAGCAGGCCAGACCGGAAACCTGGCCCCGGCCGACAAGAAACTCTACGCCCTGCGGGATGTCACTGCGACGGTAAACAATATATCCCTGATCGCCAGCAGCATTATGAGTAAAAAACTTGCTTCGGGAGCCGACAGGATAGTGCTGGATGTCAAAACCGGCAGCGGCGCTTTTATGAAAACACTGGAAGCTTCAATTGAGCTGGCCGGGGCGATGGTCAGCATCGGAGAAAATACGGGAAGACATACTGTGGCAGTTGTCACAGATATGGACATTCCTCTGGGACATGCCGTAGGCAATTCCCTGGAGATAATAGAAGCCATAGAGACCCTGAAAAATAAAGGGCCGGAAGACCTGACAAAGGTATCCTTTGAACTTGCGGCCAGAATGCTGGAGCTCGGCGGTATGGGAACCGCAGAAGAATGCAGGGAAAAGGTGTGCGAAGCTGTGGAAAGCGGCCGGGCACTGGACAAGCTTGCGGAGCTGATAGAAAAGCAGGGCGGAGACAAAGGCGTTATAGAGGATTACAGCCTCTTTCCCCAGGCGGCTTACAAATTTGATTATATTTCTGAAAGGTCCGGATATATCGAAGCCATGAAAACCGATGCCATAGGCGTCGCCTCCCTGGAGCTGGGCGCGGGCAGAGTGACCAAGGAAAGTACTGTCGACTATTCGGCAGGGATCTATTTCAATAAAAAAACCGGAGACAGGGTTGAAAAAGGGGAAGTAATAGCCACGCTGCATACGGGCAGGAAGGAAAAGCTTAAAAGCGCATGCTCCCTGCTGGAGGGCGCAATCCGCTGCAGTGATGAGAAGCCCCGGCTGAAACCTCTGATACTGGCCTATGTGAACAGAGACGGAGTTACCAAAGTCAATTGCGATTGAAAGCCGATAGCAATTGACGCTATTATCAGTACCGGTCGCCTTGCCATGCACAAGTTACCCTGATACTTTTAGTTTATTCAATATTTTAAAAGAAGAAATAATTTCCCCTGTGAAATAATTTCTTCTTTTTTCAGAATATACCCTTACGGTTCCGCATAACAATTAACTAGGACAGAATATACAGTCGATTATTGGAGGGACCTTAGTGAAAAAGAAGTCATTAGTGGGGTACATTTTAATATTGGCAATAATACTTATGCCGGTTGCCGTATTTGCGGATTTTGACGAGGAAGCGGTGGAAGCGTCTGCCAAATATGACGATGTGGCTGTAAATAAAATTATAGCAAAAACAAATGTCATGGACCTGAAAGCAAAATCCTCAATATTGATAGATGCCGCCTCGGGAAAGATCCTGAATGAAAAGAACAGCCATGAGAAGCTGGCGATCGCCAGCGTGACCAAAATTATGTCCATGCTGCTGGTAATGGAAGCGATTGATACGGGAAAGCTGTCCTTTGAAGATAAAGTGAATGTATCTGAATACGCTTCTGGAATGGGCGGTTCACAGGCATATCTGGAAGCGGGGGAAGAATTCAGCGTGGATGAGATGCTGAAGGCTCTGGCAATACATTCCTCCAATGATGTGACGGTTGCCCTGGCGGAAAAGGTCAGCGGAAGTGAAGAGACATTTGTGGCGGATATGAACAGAAGAGCCGAAGAGCTGGGAATGGCGGATACCCGGTTTGTGGACTGCACAGGTCTGGATGACAATGGCTACAGCTCCGCAAATGATGTGGCCCTGATGTCCAGAGAACTGGTCATAAAGCATTCCAAGATATTGGAGTATACAGGAAAGTACCGGGATACATTCAGAAACGGCACCTTTGACCTTGACAATACAAACAAGCTTGTCAGATACTATAGCAATGCCGACGGGCTGAAAACCGGTTTCACCAACAAGGCCGGCTTTAACCTCAGCGCCACCGCAAAGAGAAACGGCCTGAGACTTATATCGGTAGTGCTGGGAGAACCGGATTCGAGCACCAGGTTTGCGGAATCCAGAAAGCTGCTGGATTACGGCTTTGCAAACTATGAAGTGGTCAATATGGATAAAAAAGGCGAACTGGTTGGAAATATTCCGGTCAAAAAGGGCACGAAACTGAAAGTCACTGCGGCATATGGCGATGATACCAGCGTTCTGGTCGCCAAGGGTGAAAAGGGGAAAATAGAAAAGGAAGTTATCCTGGAGCCTGAGCTGACAGCTCCTATTGCAATAAATCAGAAGGTGGGAGATATTATATATAAAATTGACAGCGTAGAGGTTGGCCGGTTTGATCTGGTGGCCAATGAGAATATCAATAAAATATCGTTTTTAAATTTATTTACCAGATTGGTTATAAGGTGGTTCAGCGTGGGGAGAGCGTAAAGCTCTCCCTTATTTTACAGTATCAGCTGAGGATAAGGCGCTGCAGAACCCCAAATATTATGTTTACGGGTGGAGTAATTATTCTTGAAAATACGCCGCTGACAGCCAGAAGAATAAATATTATCATATTATACTGCTCCAGCAGGTTGAAAAACCTGTATCTCCAGGTGTTGAACAGATTGGCTATCACATGGTAGCCGTCAAAATACGGAATTGGGATCAGGTTCAGCACAAACAGCAGTACATTTTGAAGTGCAGTAATGGAAAACAGTCTGAGAATATTGCTTTCAAGGGCGTCGCTGCCCGAAAACAGCCTTGTTACCCAGACTATTTTTATTAAAAAGAGAAATACGATCGCTATAAGTAAATTCATAAAAGGCCCTGCAAGAGAAACCAGAATATCATCTCTTTTGGGCTTTTTATAGTAACTGGGGTTTGTCATGACAGGTTTTGCCCATCCAAAGCCTACAATTATAATCATGATAAAGCCCAGTATATCAATATGGGCCCTGGGGTCCAGGGTAATACGTCCCTGTGACCTTGGAGTGGGATCTCCCAGCCTGTCGGCCACCTTCGCATGGGCGAATTCATGAAGGACAAAGCCCAGCAGTAACCCGGGGATGGCCATTATTTTATATATGAGATATTCCGGACTAAAATTTCCAAACATAAAAACCTCCATATTCCAATCTGAAATGTACTGATATTTTATTTTACGTAAAGTTTCCGAAAAAGTCCAGTGTACTTGAACAATATTGTAATTATTCCCCCTTTTATGATAATATTAATTGATTGGAAATCAACATGTTGACTTTGTACATATGGGGGCATGGAAGTTAAATGGAAAGTTCTCTTACAAAAGCATGCACACTGAAACTCGATAATTTTGAGGGGCCTTTTGATTTATTGTTTCACCTGTTTGAAAAAAACCAGGTGGATATTTACGATATACCTATAAATGTGATTACAGACCAGTATCTGGACTATTTATACAACATGCAGCAGCTTGACCTGGAGGTGG
>JAEWSZ010000098.1 GCA_023397905.1 Bacillota bacterium
CCTACAGGGTATTTGACTACAACAGGGTGGACAGCAAGGGAGTGGGGCGTCCTCTGCACCTGGATAAGGCGCTGGACGTGACAAACTTTGAGGCCGGGGAAAGAGAGGTTAAAACCAAAGGCGTGGACGTAAGGGTAAACGAAAACTGCCACAAAACCGTATTTCTGGCAAACAGGTTCTTTGCCTGCGAAAAATATGAGGTAACCGGAGAACTGACTGAAAAGAGCGACGGAAGCAAATTTTACATATACATCTGCCTTGAAGGCAGCGGGAAAATCCAGGCGGAAAACATGACTGTTGGCTTTAAGGCCGGAGAGACAGTGTTTGTACCGGCCTCCATGGGCGAGTACAGGCTGGACGGCCGTTTCACGGCATTAAAGACCTATGTGCCGGATTTCAACAGGGACATAGTAGGACCCATGAGAGAGGCCGGCTGCAGCGACGGAGAAATTTTCCGGGTGCTGGCGTGAGTTTTACCGCTTGATATATAAGAGCCATTATGCGCTCATAGCAGGGGGATATGATGATAACAATAAACAATCTTACCAAGCAATATAAAAAATTTAAAGCAGTGGACGGTATATCCATGGTTGCAAAACCGGGGGAAATCACCGTACTTCTGGGGCCAAACGGCGCGGGAAAGTCAACTACTATAAAAAGTATTGCGGGATTGCTGAATTTTGACGGGGACATAACCATATGGGAGCACAGGAACAAAACCGTTGAAGCGAAAAAGATATTCGGATACATTCCTGAGACGCCAGCCCTGTATGACCTGCTGACACCATGGGAGCATGCGAAATTTATTGCGAAGGCGTACAGGCTGGATGACAGCTGGGAGCAGAGGATAAAAGAAATATTTGAGCGCCTTGAGATTTATGACAAAAAGGACAAGTATGTGCGGGAGCTGTCCAAGGGAATGACACAGAAGCTGAGCATTTCCCTGGCACTGCTCATAGAGCCCAAAGCCGTGCTGTTTGATGAACCCCTGGTAGGCCTGGACCCCAAAGCCATCAATGAGGTTCTGAAAATTTTCAGGGAACTGAAGGAGCAGGGAAAAAGCATCCTGGTGAGCACGCATATCATAGATACCATAGACGAAGTCTGGGACAGGGCGTATATTATGGACAAGGGAAAAATCATCCGTGATATAACAAGAGAGCAGCTTGAAGGCCGCGATCTGAAATCCATGTTTTTTGAACTTACGGAGGGGGATATTGAAGAATGAAGGCAATGATGTTCCTGATGAAAAGGCTGTATATAAACAAGGTCAAGCGCGCCTTTTCCAGCCCGTTATCCTTTATTCTCACCATGCTCGGGATAATCGGTCTGGGCTTTTCGTTCGTTATGGCCTTCAATATGAAAAGACCTGTCGTCAGCAGCTCAAACGCCGAAACCATTCTGGCCGGAATAGTGCTGATGATAGGACTTATATTGTATAACGCGTTTCTGTCGCGGGATACTGGTATCCTGACAATGGCCGACGCCAATTTCTTTTTTACAGGGCCTTTCGAAAGGAGGACCGTGCTGGCTTACCTGCTGATATCCACGGCTCCGGGAGCGGCTCTGACGGGCTTCTTCATGTGCTTCTATCTGCCGTACCTGCTGGGTCCGGTGCTTACGGTGCCCAAATTTCTGGTGGTGCTGCTTGTCATAAGCCTTATGTTCGGGTGCATATACCTGTCATATTATTACATATACATTGTGGACGCCGGAAATCCCGGCTTCAAGAAGAAAGCAAAGCGGCTTTTGCTCGTCCTTGCGGGCATACTGGCATTGGCCTTCATCATAGTACTATTTGTTTCCGGAATGAACGTAAAAGCTGCCGTACAGCTGTTTTTTACCCATTGGTGGTACAATTGGGTGCCTCTTTTCGGATGGACAAAGTGGGCCATAAGCTCAATATTGGCCGGAAGCATAATACAGGGCTTTATCCCTGCCGCGGCACTGCTGCTTCTGGCTAACACAGCTCTGTGCGTGGCGCTGTACAATGTAAAAGCAGATTTCTATGAAAAGACCCTTGAAGACTCCATAAATCTTCAGAAGATAATGGAGGAGGTTAAAACCAACGGAAGCGCCGATGGGCGTTCTCTGGTGAAGCTGAAGGAAAAGGTCTCTTCCGTAAAATACAGGCAGGGCGCAGCAGCCATTTTTTCCAGGCAGAGGCTTGAAAGTAAAAAACTCAACACATTTTCTAATATGAAGGAAATTTTTATAGGTTTGGTTTACGTTGCCATAGGCAAGGCATTTGGCCTGGATTTCAGCTATGTAATAGTTATGGTGGGCTTCGGGGCTTTGTCAATGTCATTGAACGATTCCTGGCACAGGGATTTTAAGAAGCCCTATGTGTTCCTGATCCCGGCGGGCTCCTTTGAAAAGGTCATATTTTCCGTTCTGCCGGGTCTGATAAAAACCTTGGTCAGCAGCGGAATATCAATAATCGCGGGGGCACTGGTATTTATGCTGGCTCCGTTGACGGCGGCGGCATACCTGCTGATCTTCGCAAGCTTTGCGGTCCTGTTTGTATTTGCCGAAGTGCTGACCTACAGGCTTATAGGGCCAAATACAAGCGTTATGGCCGTTACTTTTATGAGAATGTTTTTTGTAATTGCAACCTGCATACCGTCTATTGCGGTGTTGGTCGCTATAATGATCGTATCGGGGGGGATGCCGGATATGCTGGTCACATCGGTATGCATGCTGATTGTAAATCTGATTTCAAGCGCCATACTGGCATTTTTGAGCAAGGGAATTTTTGAAAAAAGCGAGCTGATGGGATAAAATTTTATACCAATAAGGCCGAAATGCACATGGGCAATTTATATCATTAAATTTTTAAAATTTATGATATAATAAATTTAATCTGAGAATTTTACGAATGGAGAAATCTATGAGAATTGCGGTTGTTGACGGGCAGGGCGGCGGTATCGGAAAGCTTCTGGTTGAAAAGCTGAGAGCGGCTTTGGGAAATGATATTGCTATGCTGGCTCTTGGCACCAATGCCCTTGCAACGGCTCTGATGCTGAAGGCCGGGGCAAACGAAGGGGCATCCGGGGAAAATGCAATTGTATATAATGCATCTAAAGTTGACATAATAGTTGGATCAATAGGAATAATATCTGCAAATTCAATGCTGGGGGAACTGACGCCGCTGATGGCCAGGGCGGTTTCCGAGAGCGGCGCCGTAAAGGTGCTCATACCGCTAAACAGGTGCAATATACAGGTGGCGGGCCTGAAAAATGAGCCGCTTCCACATTATATAGACGATGCGGTCTGTATGATAGCGGATATACTGCGGGACGGGTAGGGCGGATGAGCCGTAAAACTGTCTTATGAATTCTGAAATGTATGGAGGCTGGAGGATAAAATGTGTGAGGCAAATGTTTATCTGGTTGATGAAACAGGAAATGAAGTGTTGATTCTGGACTCGGTGGATAAAGTCATTCCATGTGAAAATGAAATAACGCTTGAAAATATATACAGTGAAAGAAGGACTCTGAAAGCCAGGATAAAAATGATGGAACTGGTGGAACACAGAATATTGCTGGAAAATCTGGACTGAGTCATATACACGGGATAGTGATGGTTTTGTATTTATCTTACTTTAAATTTATTTATTTTTTTGCGGGAACCTTTGTGAACAGGATTCCCAGATTCTCACTGACATTATACAACAAGGCCTTGAATATTTATTTGAAAAAGGGCCTGAACGTTGATTTCATAGATATCCTGCTGGATATAGCCCTGAACCTTGACATACTTGGGAGGAAGAGGGAAGCCATCCGGACCTATGAAAGAGTAATAGAAATAAATCCCTGCGAGGCCAGAGCTTACTATGGACTGGCCATTATTTATGACGACGACAGGGAATTTGAAAAGGCAATAAAGCTGTATAAAAAGGCCGTTGAGCTGGACCCGGCATATTCCAGGGCATACTTCTTTATGGCAAACGCTTATGATGAAGCGGGGAAAAGGGAGGAGGCCGCGGAATATTACGAAAAAGCTGCGGAGCTTGACCCCACCCACTTTTGGGCCTATAACAATCTTGCGGCGGTTTATGAGGAACTGGGGAAATACGATAAGGCTTTATGCGCCATCAGAAAAGGGCTTGAGCTGGAACCGGACCATTTCAAGGCGCTGTTTAACGCCGGTGTCATCATGAATAAGCTGGGCTATCCCAGAAAAGCCATAGAATATTACAATGAATCCCTGGAAAGCAACCCGAAATACTCCTATACCTATCTGAACCTGTCGCTTGTTTACAGGGAGGAAGGGGACTATGGCAAAGCCATAGAGATAATATCAAGGGGTATTAATAATAATCCCGATGCTTCATTTCTGTACTATAACCGGGCCTGCTTTTATGTGTGCATAAATAAGCCGGAACCCGCGCTGGATGATCTTATCCGGGCAGTGGGCATGAGCCGGGAGCTTGAGGATTACATGAAAACCGATCAGGAGCTGGACCCCCTGCGGGATATGGAGCTATACAGAAAACATTTTAAGTTTACGGCAGGCTAGAGGAAAGTGAATGGAAAATAAAATGTAATGGAAAACGGATGCCCGGATTGGTAAAAGATAACCGGAAATATAAATAAATAGAAGCGGAATGAAATATGGGGCTATTGTCAACTTGAAATTGAATTTTGGTTGACAATAGCCTTCGCTTTGTTTACAATACAGGTAACGGGCGGTCAGATATAATTCCCATAAAGCCGGAGCACAGCACATGCAATGCAATATGCGTGCCATGCAGTTCGCAGAGCGATACACATAAGGCAATACAAGCAAAGCAATACACGCAATGGGGTACACATAACGCAATATGTGCGATGCAATTAATCCGCCGCCATAATACATAATTTAAGGAGAATGGAATTTCCATGAAAACAAAAAATATCAGACTTATCCTTTTATCGGGCCTTTTTGCGGCACTCACAGCCATCGGAGCATTTATCAGAATACCCCTTCCTTACGTACCCATAACACTTCAGGTGTTTTTCTGCCTGCTTGCGGGGCTTTTGCTGGGAGCCAGGTTCGGAACGGCTTCCCAGATCGTCTATATCATAATAGGATTGGCCGGGATACCCATTTTTACTTATGGAGGGGGTCCCGCATATGTGCTGAATCCAACCTTTGGCTACCTGTTGGGGCTGATCATATGCGCTTTTGTCATAGGGCTGCTTTCGGAGCGCTTAAAGAAAATAAGTATCGCAAAGCTGTTTGTTATCAATTTAATAGGCGTGTTGATAATATACGCTGTGGGCGTGCCATATCTGTATTTAATAAAAAACCTCTATCTGAACGCCGGAGCCTCCTTCTGGAAAATACTGTATTCCGGTTTTCTGATCACATTGCCCGGAGATATCCTGAAGGGCTACCTGGCCGCCCTGATCGGAGCAAAACTGATCCCTGTTATAAAAAAGCAGTGATGCATTTATAAAAAGGGATATACTATTGATTTTATCTGGTATAATAAAACGTGAAAAAGGACGTTGCCGTATATTATATATAAACGGCCTTTGAGATAAAATGAACAGTATTCGGAGGTTATTATGGGAAAGATATTGGTTTTAGCCGAAAAACCGTCGGTGGCACGGGAACTTGCCAGGGTTCTGGGCTGCACTCAGAATGGAAACGGCTTCATAACCGGTTCAAGATATATTGTTACATGGGCTCTGGGACACCTGGTGACGCTTGCAGACCCGGAGGCGTACGGAAATAAATACAAAACCTGGAATCTGGAGGACCTGCCAATGCTGCCGGATAAAATGGAGCTGGTGGTTATAAAACAGACGGCAAAACAGTTCGGCGTCGTAAAAGGCCTTATGAACCGGGCAGATGTAGATGAGCTTATAATAGCCACCGACTCGGGGAGAGAAGGAGAGCTGGTGGCCAGGTGGATAATCCTGAAGGCGGGTTTCAGAAAGCCCATAAAGCGGCTCTGGATTTCCTCCCAGACCGACAAGGCCATAAAGGACGGGTTTACAAATCTGAAACCCGGACGGGAATACGACAACCTGTTTTATTCGGCGCAGAGCAGATCGGAGGCCGACTGGCTGGTAGGTCTCAACGTGACCAGGGCTCTGACCTGCAAATACAATGCCCAGCTGTCGGCGGGCAGGGTCCAGACTCCAACCCTGGCCATGATAGTGGCCCGTGAGGAAGAGATAAAAAGGTTTGTTCCAAAGGATTACTGGACCATAACCGCGCAGTTTAACGGTTTTACAGTACAGTGGCAGGACCGGGCTTCAAAGCAGACCAGAACTTTCAGCAAAGAACAGGCCGACGGCATAGTGAGGAAAATAACGGGGCAGACCGGCGAGGTGGCGGAAGTGGCAAAGGATATGAAAAAAGAACTGCCTCCCCTGGCCTACGACCTGACAGAGCTTCAGCGGGATGCCAACAGGAAATACGCCTATTCGGCCAAACAGACGCTGAATATAATGCAGAGGCTGTATGAGAACCACAAGCTGGTCACATACCCCAGAACCGATTCGAGATATATTACCGAGGATATTGTTCCGACGCTTTCCGAACGTTTGAAGAGCATTGCCGTAGGGCCGTATGCCAAGCCGGTCCAGGGCATTCTGAGAAACAGGCTCAGCGTGACGAAGCGCTTTGTGGATAACAGCAGGGTTACGGACCATCATGCCATAATCCCCACCGAGCAGTATGTGAACCTGTCTTCTCTGACCCAGGAGGAGAGGAACATATATGATCTGATCGTGAAAAGGTTTATTGCGGTGCTCAGCGCTCCCTTTGAGTACGAGCAGACCACCGTAAGGCTTGATATCAGCGGAGAAATCTTTACCGCCAGGGGGAAAATAGTGAAGTCCTGGGGCTGGAAAACAGTGTATGAAGGCTTTGGCAAGCTGGAGGAAGACGGCGAGGAGGAAGA
>JAEWSZ010000183.1 GCA_023397905.1 Bacillota bacterium
TTCAAAAAGAAAATCAAACCCCATTATTAAAATAAACCGTTCCGCAAAGGAGCTTGCCGCCGGAAACTACGACACTGTTTTCGAAGGCAGGGGCTACCTGGAAATTGCGGAGCTGAACGACACTCTGAACTATGCGGCAAAAGAGCTTTCAAAGGTGGAAGGCCTGCGGCGTGAGCTCATTGCAAATATTTCCCACGACCTGAGGACGCCTCTGACCATGATAACCGGGTACGGAGAGGCCATGAGGGATCTGCCCGGTGAGAATACACCTGAAAATGTCCAGATAATAATTGACGAGGCCAGAAGGCTCACCACTTTGGTCAACGACATCCTGGATATCTCAAAGCTCCAATCCGGAACGCAAAACTTGACCATGGAAAGGTTCAACCTCACGCGGAGTATAGATGAAATATTGCTGAGGTATAGCAAGCTCACCGGCCAGGAAGGCTACAAGCTGGAGTTTGCAAATGACCGGGAGGCTTGGGTAAGGGCAGATCCTGTAAAAATATCGCAGGTCGTATACAACCTCATAAACAATGCCATCACCTATACGGGACAGGATAAGTCGGTAAATATTATTCAAAACGTTGGAGAGGATAGAGTTAAAATTGAAATTGCAGATACGGGGGAGGGCATACCGGAAGAATCGCTGCCGCTCATATGGGACCGCTACTACAAGGTGGACAAGGCCCATAAAAGGGCGGCCATAGGCACGGGCCTGGGACTTTCAATAGTAAAAACAATCCTGGATATGCATGGAGCGGAATACGGCGTGCAGAGCACTGTGGGCCAGGGCAGTACATTCTGGTTTGAGCTGGAGCTGGATAAAAGTCAATTACTATGAGCCGGAGGCCGATAGCTTGATTTTGTGCATAGAAAGACACTTCTGGCAAATCTTACGTTTTTTTATATGGAAGAAAACAATATGGAGGCAAAAGCATTTCGTCCATATTGTTGCAGCAGGCAGGGTATTTAGTGTAAAATAGTTTTGCCAAGCAATACGGTGCAGGCATACCAACAGTGAAAGTCAAGACGAAGGTTTAAACGTAATTGACTCTATGCAAATTTGCCGGGACATGCTTGAAAATTAGCCGCACCTGGACTTCAAAACACATTGGAGGCAGATTTAGTTGAGCGAACTGATTTATATTACAGGTCATAAAAATCCGGACACCGATTCCATATGCGCGGCCATTGCCTACGCGGAACTTAAAAAGAGGCATGCTGTCAACGCGTTGCCCATAAGGATCGGTGATATTAACAGAGAAACGGAATTCGTGTTAAAGTATTTCGGGATCGAAGTGCCGGAGTACAGGGAAACAGTGCGGACGCAGGTATCGGATCTGAATATGGATATAATCAATCCGGTTTCCGAGGACATTTCAATCAAAGCAGCCTGGAGCATTATGCAGAAAAACAACATAAAAGTTTTGCCCGTTGCAGATATTGAAGGCAAGCTGCTGGGGATCATCACCATTTCCGATATTACCGGCAGTTATCTGGACGCGTTGGAAAACAACATCCTGGCCGCAAGCTGTACTCCGCTCCGGAACATTACCGATACGCTGAATGCCAGGCTTATATGCGGAGACGAGGATGATTTCAGGGCCACGGGCAAGGTTGTAATTGCCGCCATGATCCCGGAGGACATGGAGCCGTTCATTGAAAAGGGCGATATCGTTATTATGGGCAACAGGCGGGACAGCCAGCTCAAAGCAGTCGATATCGGGGTCAGCTGTATTATTTTGACCTGCGGCGGACAGATAGATGAAGATATATTGAGCCGTGCAAGGGAGACGGGCTGTGTCGTGCTGGAGACCTATTACGATACCTTCACAACCGCAAGGCTCATAAATCAAAGCATTCCCGTCAGTTATATCATGACAAAAAATCAGCTGGTCTGTTTTAACATGCATGACTTTATAGACAATATAAGGGACAAGATGCTTAAAACCAGATACAGAAGCTATCCGGTAGTAGATGACAGCGGCCGGATAAAGGGCTTTATTTCAAGATACCATCTCATATCCCAGAGAAGAAAGAAGATAATCCTTGTGGACCACAACGAAAGATCCCAGACAATAGACGGGATCGAGCAGGCCGATATTCTGGAAATAATCGACCACCACAGGATAGGAGATATACAGACCAGCTATCCCATATATTTTAAAAATGATGCGGTAGGGAGCACCTCCACTCTGATTGCAAATATGTACTTTGAGAACGGACTGAATCCTTCCAGGGGCATAGCAGGGATTTTATGCGCCGCCATCATATCCGATACGATGAAATTCAAATCGCCCACCAGCACCTATGCAGACCAGCTGTCCGCGGGAAAGCTGGCTAAAATCGCAGATATAAATATAGAGGAATTTGCCGCGGCGCTGTACAGGGCCAGCGCATCTCTGGAGGGCATGAGCCCTCAGACCATACTGGATTATGACTTTAAGGATTTCAACCTGAACAAATACAAAATCGGCATCGGACAGATAAACTCCAGTGATTCCGAAGCCTTCGGCAAAGTAAAGGACGGCTTGCTGAAGCACATGAGAACCGTTCAGGAGAACAAGGGCTACAGCCTGATTTTACTCATGGTCACAGATATAGTCACCGGAGGCTCGGAAATATTATTTACAGGAGACGCCGCCGGACTCATAGAAAAAGCCTTCAACATAAAAAGCGGTGAAAACAGCGCTTTTTTAAGCGGCGTAGTGTCAAGGAAGAAGCAGATCATCCCCATGCTTTCAAGAGCAATCCAGCGGGAAATGCTGTAGATCAAAAAAGATAACCGGAATTTCCGCAAATACCGCAGAACATAAAATAAGATAAATGCAGCATGTGTGAAAACTTTTTAGGCTAATAGTGCGCAAGGATAACATTGTCATGGAGCGCCGCCGGAAAGTAATCTTTACACGTGCTGCATTTTTTGTTTTGTTAAATCCATGTTAACTTTTTTGTCAGAATTCAGTCTCTGTTCAGATAATCGTCACATTGGCATATTACTATTTGTTTGTAAGAGATAACACTATAAATGCCGCGAGGGGTGAAAAGATATGGATATGAAACCGAAATTCAGGCACGAGATAAAGCACAACATAAATATGTCCGATTATATGGGCCTTCAACAGAGGCTGAAGGCAGTTACCAGACCGGACCCTTATGCCGATGAAACCGGGAAGTACAGGATCAGGAGCCTCTATTTCGACAATTTCGAGGATAAGGCTCTCATGGAAAAAATAAACGGCGTCAACAACCGTGAAAAATTCAGAATACGCTATTACAATGATGACTTTGGCCGTATCAGGCTTGAAAAGAAAAGCAAGGTCAACGGGCTGTGCTGCAAAAGGTCTGCCGGGCTCACACAGGAGCAATGCCTGAAAATAATGGACGGAGATACAGGGTGGATGAGGTGTTCCGTTGACCCTCTTATTATCGAATTTTATGCGAAAATGAATTTCCAGCAGCTAAGGCCGAGGACCGTGGTGGATTACGTGAGAGAGCCATATGTATACGGGCCCGGAAATGTGAGGGTAACAATCGATTCTCAAATCAGGACCGGCCTGAATTCAAAAGAACTCTTCAATCAGGAACTGACGACCACGAGGATCAATTCTGAGGACGTAATAATACTGGAGGTAAAATACGATGATTTTTTGCCCGCAGTGATAAGGGATATCCTGCAGGTAAACGACAGGCAGAGCTCCGCATTCTCCAAATATGTGGAGTGCCGGGTGTACGGGTGAAGATCCGGGTTGTTAAGACCGCCGTATAAAAAATATTTTAAAATACTGGAGGAATAAAAAAATGACATTCAACGATATTTTTAAATCGAGTTTTATGGAAAAGGTGTCGTCCTTTTCACCGCTGGATATGATAATAGCACTTGCGCTTTCCTTTGTGCTGGGACTGTTCATATTCTATGTTTATAAGAAAACCTTCAACGGAGTTATGTACTCCGCAAGCTTCGGAGTTTCTCTGATGGCCATGACGCTGATCACAACACTGATAATACTTGCAGTTACTTCCAATATAGTGCTTTCCCTCGGCATGGTCGGCGCGCTGTCCATCGTGCGTTTCAGGTCGGCCATAAAGGAACCCCTGGATATTGCCTTTCTTTTCTGGTCGATATCGGCGGGTATTGTGACGGGAGCGGGGCTTATACCGCTGGCGGTCTTCGGCTCGCTGTTCATAGGAATAATAATGGTGCTGTTTGTAAACAGGAAAAGTACCGACAATCCATATATCCTGATTGTGAGCTGCCTGGATGACATCGCAGAGGATTCTGTAATGAAGGCTGTCAGCCAGGAGGCCGGCAAGTATACAGTCAAATCCAAAGCGGTTTCCACCAGCGGAATAGAGCTCACTGTGGAGGTCAGACTGAAGGATATGACCACGCAGTTTGTGAATAATATAGCCCGTATCACAAACGTCTCAAATGCTGTTCTGGTGGGCTACAACGGCGAATACATGTCGTAAGTGCGGAGGTTTTCTATGATAACCGGCAAGTATATAAATGTTTTTATTATCTGCATTCTGGCTGCGGCCATTATTTTCATCGGGACATGGGCGCTGGCTCCGAAGCGGGCGGATGAGGCGGTGCAGCTCTCGCAGCCGGAATACGCCTCTGAATTGTTTGACAAGTCTAAAATAATTTCAATAGAAATAAAGGCCGACGAAAGCGATTGGGCAAACATGCTTGAAAACGCCACAAAGGAAGAATATATTTCATGCGACGTGACTATCAACGGCACTACCTTCAAATCAGTGGGGATCCGGCCCAAGGGCAATTCCAGCCTGTCCAGCGTCGCAAATTCCGACTCGGACCGCTTCAGCTTCAAACTGGAATTTGACCATTTTATAGACGGACAGACCTGCTTTGGGCTGGACAAGTTTGTAATAAATAATATTCAGAGTGACGCCACCTATATGAAAGATTATCTCTCCTATGACCTGATGACATATATGGGGGTGAAGACGCCGCTGTTCGCGTATACGGATGTTGCCGTAAACGGCAAGGCCTGGGGATTTTATATTGCGGTTGAAGCCATGGAGGAATCCTTCGCCCAGCGCAATTACGGGGAGGATTACGGAATGCTGTATAAGCCTGAAGGAATGGGCGCCAGGGGCAACGGGAAAATGCAGGATTTCCTCAATAATAACGGGGGAAATGCCGGTAACGCCGGAGGCGAGAACCTGAATTCCGGAGGAGGCATGCCCGGAGGCGGTATGAATGGCGGTTCCAGCGGCGGAACCGATCTAAAATACACGGACGGCAATATTGACAGTTATTCCGATATTTTTGACAACGAGGTCTTTAAAGGAGACGATACGGACTACAACAGAGTTATAGAAGCTCTTAAAAATCTGAGCAATGGTACTGAGCTGGAAAAGTATATAAATGTGGATGAGACTCTGAGATATTTTGCCGTAAACACTGTTTTAGTCAACCTGGACAGCTATTTCAGCAGTATGAAGCACAATTACTATCTGTATGAAAAGGACGGGCAGCTTTCAATGCTTCCATGGGATTATAACCTGGCTTTCGGCGGGTTTCAGTCGGGCTCGGCAGGGACTGCGGTGAATTTCCCCATAGATACGCCTGTTTCCGGCATTGAAATGTCGGAACGCCCCATCTTGGCGAGACTTCTTGAAGTGGATGAATACATGGACAAATACCATGAGTATCTTCAGGAGATAGTTGACAATTACTTTAACGGCGGAGTATATGAAGACACCATAAATACAGTTGATTCACTTATATCACAATATGTGAAAAACGACGCCTCCGCCTTTTACACCTATGAGCAGTATTCACAGGCATTACCCATGCTGAAGGAATTCGGAAGGCTCAGAGCTGAAAGCATACAGGGGCAGCTTGACGGGAGTATTCCGTCTACAACGGAGGGACAGGCAAATGCAAGCGGCAAGCTTGTGGACGCATCTGCCATAAACCTTTCCGCAATGGGCGCCCAGGGAGGCGGAGGCGGCGGTTTCGGAGCCGGAGGCGATCAGGGTGGCAGGCAGGGCGGAAGAATGGGACGGCAGAACGATACCAATGGCGGGCAGCAGGCCGGCGGACAGGAAAATACACAGCAGGGCCTGCCGCAAGACGGCTTTCAGCCGCCGGAGGGAATGCAGCAGAACGGAGGGACGGCCGGAGGAGAACGCCCGGATATGGGAGGCAGGCAGCAGAACGGTTTCGGAATGGGCGCCCCCGGACAGCAGCAAACAGCAGCCGGCGGTCTGACCGGAAAGACAGACTTGCTCATCATAGCCGGGAGCGGATTGATTCTGATAGCCGGGCTGGTTTTTGTTGTAAGGTTCAAACGGCGCAAATATGCATGACGTGTATTGTCTACAATATTATAAATCAGGATGATAACAGGCGAGTTTTAAACGGAGCAAGAATAGAAGGCTGCCGGTGCAGGTTAAAAAAGGCTGTTGCAAAATAAGATAAATTCAAAATAATATGAAAGAATTGAAATTTCATATTTAATTTGGATATATTGAATTTATTTTGCTTCAGCCCTTTTTATATAGCGTTTTACTTTGTGAGGTTAATAAAATTAATTTGATATTTATAAAAATTAATAGATTAATTAAAATATTTAAGAAAAAGTGTTGACAATTTCTGAGAATGAGAATATTATATATCTATAAACTAAATAATATTAAACAGAAATTTAAAAAAGTTAATTTTTATACAAATGAATTGAAGTTTATTAAATATATCGGTGGTATCATAACCGGAAATAACTTCGGATAGTGAGCAGGTATGCCGGAACATATCCGGATTAAAAATTTTAAGAGGTGATTTTATGGCAAGGGAAGCTATCGGCAGATGTCCGGTTTGCGGAAGTGAAACAGAGGTAACCAGAATAACGTGCAACACATGCGATACGGTCATTGAAGGACATTTTGCCCTGTGCAAGTTTTGCAAGCTGACCAATGAGCAAAGAACGTTTTTGGATGTATTCATAAAATGCAGAGGCAACATTAAGGAAGTGGAAAAGGAGCTTGGAGTTTCCTACCCCACAGTAAAAAACAAGCTGGAAGACGTGGCGTCGGCTCTGGGGCACAAGGGTGAACCTATACCGGAAGTTCCTGGGAAAAAGAAGGAGATACTGGATAAGCTCAATTCCGGTGAGATCAGTGTTGAAGAGGCACTAAACCAGATGAAGGAATAAAGGATCGATAATTGCCGTATGAATTAGGAGGGATTTTGACAATGGCTAGTAGCGAAGAAAGACTTTTAATATTAAAAATGCTGGAAGAGAAAAAAATATCAAGTGACGAGGCAGCCAGGCTTTTATCAGCACTTGATGACGAGCCCAAGCAGGAAAATACCGATAGCTTTAATTATAAGAAAAACCAGAAGGGCAACGGTTTTGCCGAAGAAGCGGCAAAAGTCAGAGACAGGGTCAACGAGTGGAAGAAGGAATTTAAAAATAACTACAACCAGGCTGATTTCGACAATATGATAGACGATTTTGCAAACAAGGCTGAGAAGGTCGGCAAAAATGTTGCGGCAACCACCTTTGGCATTGTCGATAAGGTAATAGATTATGTGGGCAGCTTTGTGGACACAAATTCCTTCAATATTTTCGGAAATCTCCAGACAGTTCAGAGAAATTTCGAAGTGGTTCCCGTTGAAGATGCAACTCTGGAAATTATGGGAGTTAACGGGAGTGTTACTGTCAAAAAACACACCGACCCAAGGGTAATGGTAATATCCAGGATAAGGAGTTCGTCTCCGGACGGCGAGGGCATAATCAGCTTTAATGACGATCCCGCCAATATTTCCATAAAAGTGAGCAATCCCGCCATAAATGTAAGTGTTTCCCATGAGATTTTCATTCCTGAGAGTAAGTTTAAAACAATCAGAGTGGATAATTCCAACGGAAAGATTTATATAGAGGATACGCTTTCGGAAGAAGTGATCGCCACCACTAAGAACGCTCATATCGAATTGATGGGCGTCAACAGCGACAGGATTTCGGTTAACACTAAAAACGGGAGAGTGCAGCTGACGTACATCATAGGCGGCAAGATAGATATAAATACCAGCAATGCCGTTATAGACATCAAGCACATCAAGGTCAGGGATGTAAGCGCTATAACCATAAACGGGAGAATAACCATTGAAAATGCCCAGAATATTGATACCGGCAAGGAAATGAACATGTATCTCAAAACCTCCAACGGCGGTATAAAAGTCAACATGAACGACATGGACAGCAGGGTCTACAAGGTAAAGGCCCACACCAGCAACGGATCGGTCAATTTGCTTATACCTGACATAATGTATCACAATGTAAACCGAAAAGGCGGCACGGGAAGTTTTGTAGAAGCCGAAAGCAAGAATTATGAAGAGGGAACCAACAAGGTAAACATTACAGGCGAGACAGTAAACGGCCAGATCGAAATCGTTAAGTAAAGTACATCCAATTACTTAAATAACATGCTTACGAGATATAACTTTATATAGAATTTGTAACCCCGGAAAGAACTATCAATAATTTCACTGCATTATTGATAGTTCTTTTCCGTGTGCGCGATTATTGAATACATTATGTCAAGTACTCCCCTCAACCCCCGGACTTTACCCAAAATTTACTAAAGCTTTACCGGGAAGATAAGACAATTGCAATCACATGGAATAGACTTTATAAAATAAACTTCAATTATTTTAATTAAGTTCTATAAAAGAAACATAGGGGAGGTAACGATGAAGAAGATTCTAAGGAAAATAATTGCAATTGCCATATGCGTTGTTATGCTGACCGGTTCCATACCGGTGAATGCGGCTAAAATGCCCGCGGCAACGGTCAGTGCGGCAGGTATATCCGGTCTGATAATAACAGAAGCATACATTGACGATATTAACCGCCCAGAATGGATTCCCGCGGGAGTCAGCACATTTGACCCAATGGAATATGTGGAAGTTTACAATCCAGGAAGCAGCCCGGTTAATTTTTCACAAAATTATGATTTATATCATTACAGAAATACAGGTGCGACAGAATATAAGCTGCCCCTGTATAACCAAACGGAGGAGGTTGTCATTCCGGCCCACAGCAGCATAGTTTTATGGGGGTTCTGGGCAGATAATTATAAAAGTGCTCCCGCTGACAAGATACCTACCGTCAGTGATTTCAAAAGCGCATTCGGAATAGAAGAAAATGTAGGAGTTTATCAGGTAAACACAACTTCCTGCAAAGGCTTCTACAATACATATAATGCAAGCTTCAGGCTAAAGGACAAGAGCGGAACCCTGGTATCCGAGGCGGCATATACACCGGCAACGGATACTGCGGACGGAAAAAGCGTTGAGTTCCGCATGCCTCCGGAAGGCACTTCCATGCTGGTATACAGACAGAAGGTAAACCCCACGCCCGGAAGTGTTTCCGAGGAACAATATTATATCCCGCCCCAGGAGGAAACTGCAAATCTCATAATAACGGAAGCCTATATTG
This sequence comes from Bacillota bacterium, assembly GCA_023397905.1. Lineage (GTDB taxonomy): Bacteria > Bacillota > Clostridia > Acetivibrionales > DSM-1351 > Ruminiclostridium. The sequence continues at coordinate 9,477 of JAEWSZ010000183.1, forward strand.
ATGATATTGACCGCCCGGAATGGGTCCCTTCAGGGAGCGCATTTGACCCTATGGAATATGTGGAAATCTATAATCCGGGAGACAGCGCGGTTAATTTTTCAGAGGATTACGGACTGTATCATTTCAGAAATTCTGCAAATAAGGAATACAGCCTGCCCCTGTATAATCAAACGGAGGCTGTCATAATACCGGCCCATGAGAGCGTGGTTCTGTGGGGATTTCTGGCCAGCCGGTATTCGGGGGCTTCGCCTGAGCAAACGCCAACAGTTGATGATTTCAAAAGGGCATTCGGGATCGGCGACAGTGTAAAAGTCTACATGGTGGATACAACTTCTGCAGTAGGCTTTTACAATACATATAATGCAAACTTCAGGATAAAGGATAAAAACGGAGTCCTGATCTGTGAAGCGGCATATACACCGGCAACGGATACTGCGGACGGAAAAAGCGTCGAGTTCCGCATGCCGCCGGAAGGCACTTCCATGCTGGTATACGGACAAAAGGTAAACCCGACGCCCGGAAGTGTTTCCGAGGAACAGTACACTCCGCCGCCAATTCCCAATAAACCTGTGATCAACAGCATTGACGCCAAAGACAATTATGCCAGGGGCGAATCTTTTACGGTTTCGGCGAATATTAGCGACGCTAAAAATGCAAGTCTTTTCATAAAGCAGAGCGAAGAGACAGGATACCGGCAGGTACCTATGGAAACCCAGGGGAACGGAGCTTTCAGCCTCAATATCCCCCGTGCGAAATTGTGGGGGGAGACCTTAAAATGGTATATCGAGGCTTATAATGACACAAAATCCACAAAGTCGGAGGAGAGGACCGCAAATGTCCTGTACTCATATGATCCTCAGAGACAGCCCCAGGTGCTGATGACCGAGCTCAAAACGGAGGATACGGATTATAACTATCTTGAGTTTTACAACAATTCGGATCATGTTATAAACTTTGCATATTACAGCGTTTTTTACGAATATCCTTCCGGGCTGTCGTACCTGCGCTGGACCTTTGATGTGAATGCGTTGTACATAGATCCCGGGAAGACGCTGGTGGTGTGGATCAACGACGACGACAAAACCGTCGCGCAGTTCAACCAGCATTACGGCGTCAATCTGGTGCAAAACAAATCCATTATAAAGGTCAACTATTCCGGTATGAGTCCCGATGTGGAGAGAACCATTAAATTGGGAAACACCTATGAGAACCCGATCCTCGTGGCAACTTACCATGAAGACCCGCTTGATGACACTGCAAAGACTACTTCCATCCATTATACATTCAGCAGGGACAACGGGACCAGGATGATCAAGGCCGATATCACAAGCGCTCCCACACCGGGTACTGTAAAAGACTGGCAGATACCTTCCGAAAGAGTGCCCTTTGATAACTACGGCGGCGCGGATGACGAAAACACCATGGTACTGAGGCCGAGGGAAGCCATGCCGGAAACAATTGAGGAGGGCGAAGCTCTGAACGTGGCTTTCGATTGCTATGACACGGCCACAGGCATAAATACCATAGAGACATATTACAAATTTGATGATGAAGCAGAATACCGTGTAAAAATGGAAAAAACACAGCGTATTGCCGGACAGTTCATAACCTCTGTCCCTGCAAGCGAGTTTCTGGGGCATAAAAAAGTGAACTTTTATATACGGGCATACAATGCATTCCGCTATTACGATACACAAGTTTATACTGTTTCTATTAAACCGAGCATCAATGATGAAGGAATAACTCTGAATGTAAAGGACAATCAGATTCTAAGCAATATGGCCGATATTATAGCAGGCGCCGGCAGCGGGAGTGAGGATATAAGCATCCAGATTGACGGACAGGAGCAACAGATCCAGCCCATGCTGGAAAATGGAGCCTATTTCTCATACAAGGCCGGCAACCTGACTTCATATTACAAAAATGCCATAACCGTGGGTAATAATGTGATAAAGCTTTTGTCCAGTTGGGCCAATGTAAACCAGAAAGGTGCCCATATAGACAGCAGCCTTTTTACCGGGAAGGCCAACGGAGATTATGAAGTGACTGTGACCGTCCGCGCAGGTACGGAGGGAAGCCCATTTGAAGCAACCGGAACGCGTGCGAGCTTTAATATAAGCAATATGGCTTTGTATTTGCCAGACGGTACATTCATTTATTCGGATAACGGGATAGTGTATGAGAATCAATATACGATTGGTGACAGTACCAGTAATATAGCTCTGGCCGTGCACTTCACCATCCCAAAAGACCAGTTGAAGGCTAAGGGCATGACTCTTGACACAACTACGCTCTCAGAGGGAGAACATGTGGTGAGGGCTTCCGCAAATACCAGTTCACAGAATGCGGTGATAACAGTGGATAATGCGGCTCCGGAAATAGACCCGGGAATCGGGGACGGCCAGGAGCTGAAAAGCGGAGAGGTCATTTTGCCGCAGGCGAATGACAGGGCAAGCGGTATTGATAATACAAAAACGAAAATAACAGTTGACGGCAAAGAAATACAGCTGCCGTTTACAGTCAACAGCAGCAATCTGAAAAGCGGCCCTCATACTTTATATGTTTCATATACGGATATTGCAGGGCACACAGCAGAAAAGTCGGTCTCCTTTACGGCGGATATTGCTGTCCCAAATGCGCAGATCGACAATGTCAAGCAGACAGACGGCACAAAAGGCACAATGTCGGTAAAGATCTACGGGGAAAATGATGAGGCTGTTAACGTTGAATTCCTGGAAGGAAAACATTTCTCGACCGGGGAAAACAACATACAGGTAAGCTCCGGGGCCGGCGATGACCCACTTCTGGACAGGGGCTCGGACAGCTTGCATTCGGCAAAGGATACGGAACTTCCCTATCAATTGTTCCAGGTGGAGACCGGGAATCTGGAGGATGAAGCTTTCGTGGAAGCTGACTGGAAGGGAACCAGCAATGCCAACGGACCCTTGAAAATGTTCGTACTGAATGTGGCAAAAAATGAATGGGAGTCCGCTGGAGTTGCGGAGCAGGGACAAATCAAGGCCTCCTTCAAGGCGAAAGACCATGTGAAGGATGGAAAGGCCATGCTGCTGGTTCAAAACCGCAGCCAAAGCAGCTATCCGTCCGCAAAGAGCACCGGAACTCCCAGAAACGGAACATCCGGCAACAACGGGGGAAGCTATGTGTGGGACGGCACGGGAGTTCCTGAAAACTACGACTTCAGTTTTGCATGGATTACCGATCCCCAATATTATACCGAAAGCTGGCCGGATCATTATATGAATCAAAACCAGTGGATACTGGACAACCGGGATAAATACAACATTAAATATACAATCAATACGGGAGATCTGATTGACGAGTGGGACAGGGATGAGCAGTGGAAAATAGCCGATGAGGCCCAGCGCCTTCTGGATGACGGCGGCATGCCCAACGGCGTACTTGCGGGAAATCATGACGTTGCCTCTGGAAATGAGGAATACGACAGCTACTGGAAATATTTCGGCGAACAGCGTTACAAGGACAACAGCTACTATGGCGGTTCCTACCGCAATAACCTGGGACACTACGACCTGATTTCGGCAGGGGGACAGGATTTTATCATCCTCTATATGAGCTGGGATGTCTATCAGCCGGAAGTGGACTGGATGAATGAGGTGCTGTCAAAGTATCCTGACCGCAAAGCCATAATTGCAATGCACCGCTATCTGAAACAGGGCGGAACGCTGGATTATGCCGGTGAACTTGTACAGAAGGAAGTGGTAGCAAAAAATAAGAATGTATTTGCGGTAATTAACGGCCACTACTTCGGGGCTGCAATCAAAGTCGACGGGTTCGACGACAACGGGGACGGAATAAAGGAGCGAAAGGTATATCAGATCTGTACCGACTACCAGGGCGCGGTGCAGGGGGGACTGCAATATTTTAAAATGATGTATTTTGATCTAAAGAATAACAAGATTTATATGAATGCATATTCCCCGTATCTGAATGATTTCAATTATTTTGACAATCCAAAGCTGGCCTCCTATGATATAGGTGTAACGGCAACTTCACAGGATATTTATGAGCTGGACGTACAGTTTGATACAAATTTAAAAACACTGGAAACCGAATATCTGAATGTGGACGTGTATACAGACCGGATTATCGGAAAACAGGAAAATGTGACGGGACAGGCAATTCAAATCTGGGATGGCCTGACGCCGGATACCCGGTACTGGTGGTACGCAGATATTACAAATGCGAAAGGTGATACTTTCCGCACTCCCCTGTCAGGGATACATACACCCGGAGGTGATGAACTTCCGTTGAGGGCGCCGGACATAACATCTGTGATTTCGGGAGACGGCCATGCTGTGATAAACTGGGAGCCGGTTGAAGGCGCCGAGGGCTACAGGATTTTCTCAGGCACGACGCCAGGCGCCATAGATGTGGCGGCAGGAACGGCGGACAGTTCTGTACACAGCTATGATGCCTCCGGGCTGACAAACGGCACCGCATATTATTTTGTAATCAGAGCCATTGCAGAAGGCGATGAGAGCGGAAATTCAGAGGAGGTCGCCGCTGTTCCGCAGGCTTTAGAACCGGGGGCGCCGGAAATTCTGTCGGCGGAAGCGGGAGACGGCCATGTGAGAATCAGCTGGAAACCGGTTGAAGGCGCAACAGGCTACAACATATACTCAAGCACCACACCGGCTGCAATAAGCATCCCCGCAGGGACTGCCCAAGCAGAGGCAAATGATTATGATGTACCGGACCTCACAAATGGTATACGCTACTATTTTGCGGTTACGGCAATCAAGCCGGAGGGTGAGAGCGCCCGGTCAAATCAGGCCAGCGCCATGCCAAGAAACGTTCTGACAGTACCGGGGGCGCCTGAAGATGTCACGGCTGTGGCTGGAGACGGAAAGGCCATCGTAAGCTTTAAGCCGCCGAAGGATGACGGAGGGAGCCCGATTACCGGATATATTGTGACTTCTGTCCCCGGAGGCATAACCGCAGCCGGAACAGATACTGCCATCACGGTTACAGGTTTGAGCAACGGCACAACATATACTTTTACAGTAAAAGCTGTCAATAGTGTTGGAAACAGTCCTGAATCGAAGGCTTCCAACGAAGTAACACCGCGCAGGACTTCAAGCCAGAACGGCTCGGGGAATAACAGCACTTCAGGAGAACCGGAAGTGCCGGTAAAGACTGGTTTGGACATACTTATTAACGGCAGGAGCGAAGCTATTGCCGAGGCGGTTACCGCAAAAGTAAATGATAAGACAGTGACTACAATCACTGTTGATGATAAAAAAGTAGAGGAAAAAATCAAGGAAGAGGGCAGCAATGCTACAGTGACCATTCCGTTTAACGGCGGTTCCGATGTTACGGTCATACAGCTGAACGGCCAGACTGTAAAAAATATGGAGACTCTGCAAACAGTTTTGGAAATTAAAGTGGGGAATGTGATATATACGCTTCCTGCGGCGCAAATCAACATAGACAATGTCTCATCGCAGATGGGTGCGCAGACGGAAGCCGGCGGCATAACCGTAAGCATAAAACTGTCGGCCGCCACGGAGGAAACGGCGGGTATAGTTGCAGATACGGCGGATAAGAACAATTATAAGGTGATGATCAATCCGGTTGAGTTTGAGATAACCTGCACAGCAGGCGATGAGACAGTGGAGGTTTCCAGGTTCAATTCATATATGGAGAGAATGGTTGCCGTACCTGAGGGGACGGACCCGCAGAGCATTACCACCGGCGTGGTACTGAACCCTGACGGAACTTTCTCACATGTGCCTACGGAAGTTACTGTAATTGACGGAAGGTATTATGCGAAAATAAACAGTCTCACCAACAGTACTTATCTGGTTATCGGGAATTCCAGGATTTATGGTGACGTTGAAAAGCATTGGGCTAAAGAAGCGGTAAATGACATGGGATCAAGGCTGATTTTTGACGGTACCGCCAACGGAGATTTTGAGCCTGACAGAAGTATAACAAGAGCGGAATTCGCTGTGGCTGTGGTGAAAGCACTGGGCTTGATGAGGCCCGGAACAGGCAGGGATACCTTCAGTGATGTGGCGAAAGGCCAGTGGTATTACGACGCGGTGACGACTGCCGGTGAATATGGAATCATATCCGGATACGGAAACGGCAAGTTCGGGCCTATGGATACAATAACCCGTGAGCAGGCCATGGTAATGATTAAAAAAGCAATGAAAATCACCGGATTAAAAGTGGAATTTAATCAGGGGGAAATGGATGAACTGCTGGCGTCCTTCAGTGATTCGGGTTTGTCGGCCGATTGGGCGAGAGAAGGGGTTGTTGAATGCGTAAAAGCGGGTATTATTTCAGGAAAGGGCAATAAACTGCTGGCGCCTCTGGATAAGATAACCAGAGCCGAGGCGGCGGTGATTTTACAAAAACTGCTGCAAAAATCTGACTTGATTTAAGATAGCAGCGCAATTGCCTGTATTAAAATCATAGAGACTGCTGTAAAACTGTATTTGGTTTTGCGGCAGTCTTTTATGTTTAGCCTGTTGAGAGAGCCTTTTGCAGCAAGCCTGATTCATTCTTCCGCCGGCGACATCCATACAGGAGCCTGTTCAAAAGAATAATTGCAGGCAGTTGCTCTTCATGGTATAATAATAAATTGCGTAACGGTATTATCTGATACATTCTTCTTAGTAAATTAATTATGTATATTTACCATTATAAAAACGACAATATAAGTATTTGATCTGAGCGGTACAAAAATTGGTTGGAGGATTTTATGTTTGATAAACTGCAGGCGGCAGAAGACAGGTATGAGGAAATCAGTCATAAGTTAAGCGATCCGGATGTTGTTAACAATCAGGACGAATATAAAAAATATATGAAGGAATATTCCGATCTGGAGGAAATTGTACTGAAATTCAGAGAGTACAAAAAGGTGACCGGCGAAGTGGAAGAGGCCAGGGAGCTCTTGAATGAAACTCTTGACAAGGATTTCCGGGAGATGGTACAGTCCGAATTTGAAGAAGCTCAGGAAAAGCTGGAGGTAATTAAAAAACAGCTTAAGATAATGTTAGTTCCCAAGGACCCCAATGACGATAAAAACGTTATAATTGAAATACGCGGCGGAGCCGGCGGCGAAGAGGCGGCGCTGTTTGCAGGGGTGCTTTTCAGAGCTATGACCAGATATGCGGAAAGAAAGCGCTGGAAGACTGAAATAATGGATTCAAACCCCACTGAGCTGGGAGGTTTTAAAGAAGTGGTTTTCTCTATCGAGGGAAAAGGGGCATACAGCCGCCTCAAATTTGAGAGCGGAGTCCACCGGGTGCAGAGGGTGCCGTCCACCGAATCCAGCGGGCGGATTCACACCTCAACTATTACCGTTGCAGTACTTCCAGAGGTGGAAGAGGTGGATGTGGATATAAATCCCAATGATCTGAGGATAGATACCTACAGAGCCAGTGGAGCCGGCGGACAGCACATTAATAAAACCGATTCGGCCATCAGAATCACACACATACCCAGCGGCCTTGTTGTCAGCTGCCAGGATGAGCGCTCACAGCATAAAAACAAGGACCGGGCCATGAAGATACTGAGATCAAAGCTCTATGAGATCGCACAGGAGCAGCAGACCTCGGAACTGGCCCAGGACAGGAAAAACCAGGTCGGCACCGGGGACAGAAGTGAAAGGATCAGAACCTATAATTATCCCCAGGGGAGGGTTACCGACCACAGGATAAATCTCACGCTGTACAAACTGGAACAAGTCCTTGACGGCGATCTGGATGAAATCATTGACGCGCTCATAACCACAGACCAGTCGGAAAAATTGGGAGCCGGCGGTGACGACGAAGATTGAGCATACGGCATTTTGCTCTGCCTCAGCACATATGCAAATTCCGGATTTGACAGGAGGCTGAAATTGGACGAATTGTTAATAATCTTCGGCAGCCGGGAATAGTATGTTTTATAGAACATATTATCAAAGGACGGAATTTGCTGTGGGACATATATTGAAAATTGCAATAGTGGGCTTGATATCAGGAATTACCGGAACGGGTATAGGAGGATTGATAGCCTTTTTTGTGGGCAAAAATATAAGTAACAGAATAT
>JAEWSZ010000196.1 GCA_023397905.1 Bacillota bacterium
ATGGGAGACAAATCGACCGATTTGTATAAAAGGGCAAATTCTTTTGCTTTGAAGCTCAGAGCAAAGGTTATAAAACAGATGGACGACAAGGTTGACTCCGACGAGGTTTTCGACGAGGATTACATCGTGGATGAAAAGGCCCATACCACCGTATTGACCGGAAACGGTATCAAAAAGGCGGAGCAGTATTTCGGAATCGAGAACCTGTCCGATCCTGAGAATATGACCATTTCCCACCACATAAACCAGGCTATCAGAGCACACGGCCTGATGAAAAATGAGAAGGATTATGTCATCAAGGACGGCGAGGTAATCATCGTTGATGAATTCACCGGCAGACTTATGTACGGAAGGCGTTACAGCGACGGACTTCACCAGGCCATTGAAGCCAAGGAAGGCGTCAAGGTCGAAAGGGAAAGCAAGACCCTTGCCACAATAACTTTTCAGAATTATTTCAGAATGTACAGCAAGCTTTCAGGTATGACAGGTACCGCGCAGACAGAGGAAAATGAATTTAATGATATTTATAAACTGGATGTTATCATAATACCCACAAACAGAGATATGGCACGTAAGGACAATCCGGATGTGGTATACAAAAATGAAGCCGGAAAATTCAACGCTGTTATCGAAGATATTGCGGAATGCAATAAAAGAGGCCAGCCTGTTCTGATAGGTACCATTTCCATAGAAAAGTCCGAGTTTTTAAGCGGAATGCTCAAAAGGAAGGGTATCGCACACCAGGTGCTCAATGCGAAATACCATGATAAAGAAGCAGAAATTATAGCGCAGGCTGGTAAATTTGGGGCTGTGACAATTGCCACGAACATGGCCGGAAGAGGAACGGATATAGTTCTGGGCGGTAATGCCGAATACATGGCAAAGCAGGAAATGAGAAAACTTGGATATTCTGAGGAGCTTATAAGCGCATCCACCAGCTTTAATGAAACCGACGACGAGCTGATTCTGGAGGCAAGAAACCAGTTTAAACAGCTGAACGATAAGTACAAGGCAATTACAAATGTTGAAAGAGACAAGGTCGTGGAAGCCGGCGGTCTGCACATAATAGGCACCGAACGCCACGAGTCGAGGCGTATAGACAATCAGTTGAGAGGACGTTCCGGACGTCAGGGAGACCCGGGTTCCTCAAGATTTTATATATCCCTGGAAGATGACCTCATGAGGCTCTTCGGTTCGGAGAGACTGACTTCTATAGTAAATGCGCTGGGTCTGGAGGATGACCAGCCAATTGAACACAGGATGCTTTCCAACGCCATCGAAAATGCGCAGAAGAAGGTGGAGGGAAGGAACTTTGATGTACGTAAGAGAGTTCTCCAGTACGATGACGTAATGAACAAGCAGAGAGAAGTTATTTATGCACAGAGAAAGACCGTTCTCAACGGAGATAATCTCAGGGATTATTTTATCAAGATGTTTGAAAGCGTTATAGACAGTGTCATCGCTTCTTATTGCGAAGAAAACCAGTATGCGGACATGTGGGATTGGGAGGCTATTAAGAGTTATCTTGAAGGCATATTCCTGCCGGAAGGCGCTTTGAATATTCAACAGGAAGAGCTGGCGAACTTTGACAAGATAGATCTCAAGGAAAAGCTCATGGAAATTGTGGAAAAAATCTATGGGTACAAGGAAAACGATATTGGCCCCGAACTCATGAGAGAACTCGAGAGAGTGGTCCTCCTCAGAGTTGTAGATGAAAAGTGGATGGATCACATTGACGACATGGACCAGCTCAAGCACGGTATAGGCCTGAGAGCATATGGACAGCGGGATCCTGTTGTGGAATACAAGTTTGAGGGCTTCCAGATGTTTGAGGAAATGATAAAGAACATCCAGGAGGATTCTATCAAACTGCTTGTGAGATCGAGGATCGACAAGGAACACGCCCCTCAGCGCGAAAAGGTGGCTGAACCTGTAAATGCAAGTCATGGCGATGAGGGACCCAAAAAGCCCGTGACCAATAAGGACAGGATAGGAAGAAACGACCCATGCCCATGCGGAAGCGGCAAGAAGTATAAAAAATGCTCCGGAGCGGCTGCGGAATAGGAAATTTCAGGAGACTAGAAGTGTAGAAGTTCAGGAGTTTGGAAGTATAGGAAAAAACATTAATTTAGAAAGAATCCAGGATTCAGAAATCAGAAGAAGGCCGGCCGGCATTGCCGGCCTGATTTTTTTGCTTGCCTTTAAGGTTTTTATTCTGGATCCTGAATCCTGGCTCCTGAATTCTGCCTTTACGATACATTCGACAATTTAGAGCTCACGGCAAAGCATTTATTCAGAGTGTCGTAAATTGCGGTGCATTTTCCCAGTTCGCCTGCTTTCTGCAAATATTTGCACTGGGTATAGGTTTCCTTATTGACACATGCGCAGATGTGGCAGGGTATGTTACCTGAGCAGCTGCCCAGGAGAATGCCTTCCAGCGCTTCCAATCTGATAACGCTGCTGTTTAAATCAAAGGAAATGAAGTTCCTGAAATAGTTTTTTGAATCAAGTACGTCAAAATTCAGACAGGGCGTTTTAAACAGCCAGGGCACCTGTTCTTCCTCCTCCTGATAGGACTGGTCCGACACAAAGGAAGGATCGGGAACGATACATGGAAGCAGAGCGCCGCAGGCCTCATATTCGCCGTAGGAGCACACATATTTTTTTATCTGGCGGTCATAGGCCAGATGCCTGCAAAAGGCGCATGACCTGTAGGATTCTATTTTATGCCTGTAGTACAGCTTTGATCCGGAAATGGCCATAAAATAGAATCTGTAAATGAAGTCAAAAGAAATCAAGCCGGTTTTTTTCAACAATCTTACTATTTTATTCATCTTACCATCAATATATTCCATAATTTACCACCTCGTAATAATTTTATCACCTGAGGCTTAAAAAATCCTTATATTTCCCATACGGCAGTATTCAATGGCTGGATGCGCGAAGGTGAAAAATTTTTCTATAGCCGGGAAGTTTCTACTGATGCGTTATAATCCGCACTATGGTATAATTTATAATAGTATTAAATCAGGAATCTGAAGTTTCATTTATATATTTTTAAGCCGCCCGTGCGGCTTTTGGAGGATACATTGAATAATTTCGTACATTTGCACGTACATACCGAATACAGTTTGCTTGACGGTGCAAACAGGATCAGCGACCTCATACAGAGAGTCAAGGAGCTGGGAATGGACAGCGTTGCCATAACAGACCACGGAGTAATGTACGGTGTTGTTGAATTTTATAAGGAAGCAAAGAAAAACGGCATAAAACCCATACTGGGGTGCGAGGTTTACACGGCAAAGCGCAGCATGCTTGACAAGCAGCCGGGACTGGACTCTGATTACGGGCATCTGGTGCTGCTGGCAAAAAATCAGACCGGTTATAAAAATCTTATGAAGCTGGTCTCGCTGGGCTTTACGGAAGGCTTCTACTATAAGCCCAGGGTTGACTACGAGGTCCTCGAAAAGTATTCCGAGGGTATAATCGCGCTCAGCGCCTGCCTGTCAGGGGATATTCCCGCGGCGATTCTCAACAATGATTATGAAAAAGCCGCTGAGCTGTCCCAAAAATTAAACGGGATATTCGGGCAGGACAATTTCTACCTGGAGCTTCAGCATAACGGGATAAGCGATCAGAATCTGGTCAATCAGCAGCTTATAAAGCTTTCGGGAGAATTGGGCATTCCTCTGGTAGCTACCAATGACGCCCATTTTCTCACCAGAGAGGCGGCGCACTCCCATGAGATACTCCTGTGCATACAGACAGGAAAGACCATAAATGATGAAAACAGAATGCGTTTCAACACAGACGAGGTCTATGTCAAGTCTCCGGAAGAAATGTATGACAATTTTAAAAATGTAAAAGAGGCGCTGGAAAACACCGTCAAGATAGCTGAGATGTGCAATGTGGAGCTGGAATTCGGAAAGCTGCATTTGCCCAGCTTTACAGTAGAAGAGGGCTATACTCCATATGAATACCTGAAGGAAAAATGCTACAAGGGACTCGAACAGAGATATGGACAGAACTGCGATGGAGAAATAGTTGAGAGGCTGGAATATGAGCTTTCAGTCATAGAAAAGATGGGCTATGTGGATTATTTTCTCATAGTCTGGGATTTCATCAGATATGCGCGGGAAAATAATATTATGGTTGGGCCGGGCCGAGGCTCCGCGGCGGGAAGCATCGTTTCGTATTGCCTTGGAATAACCAGCATTGATCCGCTGAAGTACAACCTGCTGTTCGAAAGATTTCTGAATCCCGAAAGAATCAGCATGCCTTATATAGATATCGACTTCTGCTACGAAAGACGCCAGGAGGTAATAGACTATGTTATCAGCAAGTACGGCAAGGACAGGGTTTCCCAGATAATAACCTTTGGAACCATGGCTGCTAGAGCGGCTATCAGAGACGTGGGCAGGGCTCTTGACATCCCTTACGGCGATGTGGATATTGTGGCAAAAATGATACCTTTCCAGATCGGAATGAATATAGACAAGGCCCTGGAAATAAATCCGGAGCTCAAAAAGAAATATGAGCTGGAAGACCAGACACAGCTGCTCATAGACACGGCCAGAAGTCTTGAAGGCCTTCCGAGGCATGCGTCTACCCATGCGGCCGGTGTCGTTATTTCAAAGGAGCCCATAGTGGAATATGTGCCCCTGCAGCTCAATGAAAACAATGTGACCACCCAGTTCACCATGGGCTTGCTGGAGGAGCTGGGCCTGCTGAAAATGGACTTTTTGGGACTCAGGACCTTAACGGTGATCAGGGATGCGGTCGATATGGTAGAGCAGGGCCATAATAAAAAAATAGACATAAATGAAATCGACTATAATGATAAAGATGTATATAAAATGATCGGCGAAGGAAAAACGGTGGGCATATTCCAGCTTGAAAGCGGCGGTATGACACAGTTTATGAAAGACCTGCAGCCCAACTCGCTGGAGGATATCATAGCCGGTATTTCTCTTTACAGGCCGGGACCTATGGATCAGATACCGCGCTATATCAGAAACAAGAACAATCCCAAAGAGATAAAATATCATCATCCGCTGCTGGAAAACATCCTGAATGTGACATATGGCTGCATGGTCTACCAGGAACAGGTCATGCAGATAGTAAGGGAGCTGGGCGGCTATTCCATGGGCAGGTCGGATCTGGTGAGACGTGCCATGTCCAAAAAGAAGATTTCCGTCATGGAGCAGGAGCGCAAAAACTTTATATACGGCATAACCGACGAGGACGGCAATGAAGTGGTTAAAGGCGCAATTAATAACGGAGTGGACGAGGCTACCGCAAACAAGATTTTTGATGAAATGATGGACTTTGCAAGCTATGCCTTCAATAAATCCCATGCGGCCGCGTATGCCGTTGTGGCCTATCAGACGGCGTGGCTCAAGCATTACTACCCAGTTGAATTTTTGGCGGCGTCGCTGAACAGCTTCCTGGGCAGCAGCGACAAGGTATCACAGTATGTAAATGAGTGCAAGACCCTTAATATTCAGGTGCTGCCTCCGGATGTAAATGAGAGCAGCGTTAAATTCACCGTTGTAAATCAGAAAATACGCTTTGGTCTGGCGGCGGTCAAAAATGTTGGGGAAAATGCAATACTTTACATGATTTCGGAGAGAACCAGAAACGGTTACTTTAATTCATTCCTCGATTTTTGTCAAAGGATAGAGGGACGGGAGATAAACAAGCGGTGTATTGAAAGCCTTATAAAAAGCGGCGCCTTTGACTCGCTTAAGGTTTTCAGATCAAAGCTGATGGCGGTTTATGAGAGATTCCTTGACGGTATATCGCAGTCCAGAAAGAAAAACATGGATGGGCAGCTGTCAATATTTGATCTGATGCAGGAACCCCAGGAATCCCTGCAGGAGGATTACCCGGATATACAGGAATACCCTCCAAAGGAAATGCTGTCAATGGAGAAGGAGATGTTGGGCCTCTACGTTTCAGGCCACCCCTTGAGCGAATATCAGAGTATCCTTGATAAAAGTGTTAACCTGCTCAGCAAGGATATGTTTATGGAAAATGGCGAAGCTGACGGCAGCAACATGGAATTTGATATGAAAAAGCTCTCGGATTCCATGAAGGTGACTGTAGGAGGCGTGGTCACCTCAAGAAAGACAAAGACTACGAAAAGCAACAACCTCATGGCGTTTATAGGGCTTGAAGACCTGTACGGCACAATGGAAATAATAGTTTTTCCGACTATATTTGAAAAATTCTCTCAGCTTTTGCAGCAGGAAAGCATTGTTATTATAAACGGAAGGCTCAGTCTCAGAGAGGATGAGCAGCCCAAAATAATATGCGAGGAAGTGCTTCCCATAAAAAACCTTGAAGAAAATGGCCTGTACATGACCTTCGGCAGGGAGCTGTCAAAGGAAGAGAGCGCAGCGCTCAGAGCGCTGCTGAAATATTTCGGAGGTTCCACGCCGACCTATATAAATAAAAAAGATGAAAAAAAATATAAAAAGCTGGATAGGCAATACTGGATTGATGTCAATAATGTTATAATGGAAGAGTTGGAAAACAGACTGGGCAGGGAAAATGTAATCCTAAAATAACTTTTATCTGCAATCTTTTTGCATGTTAATAAGATTATGACGGCAAACAGAGATAAATACAGGGATTTTGTTTTTATAATATATAATACAGTGCTTAATATTGATTTTTGGTGGAAAATAATATAATATAAATGTCGAGGTGGTTAAATGGACAGCCTGGAGGACAAAATATCCGGCGAGTACGTTGCTGTTAAGGCAGAAGAAAACGGAGTTACTATTATCGGTTTAACGCGAGGAAGGGATACTAAATTTCATCATACCGAAAAGCTTGATAAAGGTGAGTTGCTATTAGCACAATTTACTGAAAATACTTCTGCGATAAAAATTAGAGGTAAGGCTACTATTTATTGCAGATATGGTACTATTCAAAGTGGTGAATAATATTTGAACAACCGTCTGACGTTGGTCAAAGCCACGCGGAGGCGGGGGGCGATGACGCAGTCAGCGTGAGTATATGGCGGATTCATTCCGGTATATACGTCACACTAAAATCGAAAGGTAGTGTAGATGATAATGTGGACAGTGGTATACATGGCCCAAAGCAAAGAAGTAGCAAATCAGCTGCAGGA
>JAEWSZ010000210.1 GCA_023397905.1 Bacillota bacterium
AATGTGAATACCAATGCGGCATGCACATTCCGGAGGACCATTTTATTCCGGAAATAATTGATCCTGAAACCGAAGAATTGCTTCCGGAGGGCTCACAGGGAGAAATAGTATTTACGACCATAACAAAAGAAGGCCTGCCTCTGATAAGATACAGGACAAGGGACCTTTCCTCGCTTAATTACGGGCCTTGCAGCTGCGGGCGCACGGAGGTCAGAATGACCAAGGTGACAGGCAGGACCGATGACATGCTCATAATCAGAGGCGTAAACGTATTTCCGTCCCAGGTGGAAAGCGTACTCCTGTCAATAGGAGAAACCGCGCCGCATTACCTTTTGATAGTGGACAGACAGGATAACCTGGACACACTGGAAATACAGGTTGAAATAACCCCCAGCCTCTTTTCCGACGAGGTTCGGAAGCTGGAGGACATAGAGAGAAAAATCAAAAAGGAAATAGAGAGCATCCTGGGCATAAGCGCCAAAATAAGGCTGGTTGAACCCAAATCCATTCAGCGCAGCGAGGGCAAGGCCAAAAGAGTTATTGACAAACGGGTCATATAATAATATATAATAACCATAAACATATTATAGGGATTACATAAAAATATGAATATAGAGGAGGCCTGTAACCATGCTTGTAAAACAAATATCCGTATTCCTGGAAAACAAATCCGGGCGTTTGGCCGATGTGACCAGGACCCTGGCCGACAACGACATCAATATCTGCGCCTTGTCCATTGCCGATACCACAGATTTCGGTATTCTGCGCCTTATTGTCAACAAGCCGGAGGAAGCCGAAAAAGTACTGAGCAGACATGAGTTTACCGTAAGCTGCACCAGCGTAATTGCCATCGGCGTGGAAGATAAACCGGGGGGACTTGCAAGGGCACTGGATATTCTCCAGAAAAACTCTATAAGCATAGAATATATGTACGCATTTGTGGGCAAGTCCGGAAACGAAGCCCTGGTGATTCTCCGGGTTGAGGACCCTGAAAATGCGGTCAAAACTCTGGCAAACTGTGATATTTCAGTAATTCCCAGTGACAAGATCTACTGTCAGTAGAGCAGCAGTTTATGATAACCGGAAGCATGAAGAACATTGCATATTTAAAAATTACAAATTTGTAAACAGTCAGTGACATAAAATCACTGGCTTTTTTTTATTTGCAGGAATATCATTTAATTGTAACAGTTAATTACCATTTACCATCAGAAATACTTAATAAAGTCAATACTTGAATTGATCTGCATGTGCGGGGAACGAGGGCGAAATGAATAAGAAATTTACTTTTATACTGTTGGCCGGTATCCTGTGTCTGATTGCTTTGGGTACGGCGGTAGGAGTGCTTAATAACGAAACGTCAACGGCATTCAGCCGGAAAAACCCTCCGGAGCATGCAGCCGCCGAAAAAACTGCGGCTGTAACTCAGGCCCAAAACAGCAATACTGACGGTAAAATAAAGGACAATATTTCATTAAAAGATGACTATATGAAAAATGCCGTGTCGCTTTTTGACAAAACACATTATAAAAAAACGCTGGAACTTTTGGACAAGGCATTAAACGATGTGCCCGGCGATCCTGATCTTACTGCATTGAGAGACAA
The DNA here is from genome assembly GCA_023397905.1 of Bacillota bacterium. Lineage (GTDB taxonomy): Bacteria > Bacillota > Clostridia > Acetivibrionales > DSM-1351 > Ruminiclostridium. Next base: position 1,606 of record JAEWSZ010000210.1, read on the forward strand.
GGCCATGGCTGCTGAGGATGAACCGGTATTGTATAAAGGTCAGATTTATCATATTTTCTTTCACAGCCTTATAATCTATCCTGAAATGTGCTTAACAGGAGATTCAATGGAACAGGGCTATAATGAATGGATGACAACTGTGAAGGAATTCAAGCAGATGATTGAGGAGATGTACCAGAGAGGCTACACATTGGTGGATCTGAGGGATATATTCATCAAAGATGCTTCCGGTAAAATGGTAAAGCAGGATATATACCTCCCACAGGGACAAAAACCTCTTGTTATTTCAGTTGACGACATGAGCTACTACAAATACATGGAAAAGGACGGTTTTGCAAAACGTCTGATCCTGGACGACAACGGAAACCTTGCATCCCTTGTGGACGATCCCCAGGGAAAGGAATATGTTTCACCGGAAGGTGATGTCGTTCCGATAATAAATAATTTCGTGGCTGAAAATCCTGATTTTTCATACAAGGGAGCCGGAGGGACTCTTGCACTTACTGGATATGAAGGTATTCTGGGCTACAGAACAAATCATAATAATCCTGACTGGCAAAAGGAAAAAGAAAAAATAATTCCGGTCATCAATAAACTCAAGGAAACCGGCTGGGCCTTTGCAAGCCACAGCTACTCCCACAACAGAGGCTTTACCGAAGGCACCATAACCCTTGCCAAACTCAAAAATGATACTCAGAAATGGAGAGAGGAAGTAGGCAGTATCGTGGGACCCACCAACATATTCATATCACCCTTCGGTGCAACCTTCGGGCAGAAAGACCAGAGGTTCCGTTACATAGTGGATCAGGGCTTCAATGTATACTGCGGTATCGGGCCCAAGCCGTTTTACCAGATATATAAGGATAACGCATATATGGAGCGGATCGATGTTGACGGATATAAGATGCATTACATGCCGGAAGTTATGAAGGACCTGTTTGACGTGAGTAAGGTATACGACCCTGCGCGGCCGGCCTTTAAGCAATAGGAGCCAGAATTCAGCAGTCAGAATAAAAACCGGGAAAACAATTTAACAAAATGTGCACAGCGTTCCGCTTTTATTCTGAATTCTGAGTCCTGGCTCCTGAATCATGGTACGTTTACAGTTTTTTTATGGAAGCCGTGTAGTTGGCTATTACCTTGTCGCACCAGGTGTCAAATTCGGGGTCTTCACGCTGGAGTTCCGGATGTGACAGCACATTGTCAAGTACTATTCTTATACCCTGGTCAAAGCGCACCGCAGCCGAAAAACCCGGGACAAGCCTTTTCAGCTTTGAATTGTCGAAAGCGACGGTATTTGCCTTGTCTCCAGTAAGCGAGCCTTTAAAATCATAATTGCCGCAGGCATCCAGATAGTCTGAGGCTATGTGTACGGCATTGAGCTTTACGCCAATGGCGGCGGCAATTGTCTCGTATATCTGGTTCCAGGTCAGGCTCTCATCGGAGGTTATATTAACCGCTTCGCCAATGGCGTGGATATTGCCCATCAAACCTGTAAAGCCCTTTGCAAAATCGCTGTTATGCGTCAGAGTCCACAGGGAAGTGCCATCACCATGTATTATTACAGGTTTATTTGAGAGCATTCTTTTTACCACCTGCCAGCTTCCGCTATTGCCATGGACTCCGAGAGGAACGCTGCGGTCGTCATATGTATGGCTTGGGCGGACTATTGTCACAGGGAAGCCGTTATTGCGGTATTCCGACATCAAAAGCTCCTCGCAGGCAATTTTATTGCGCGAATACTCCCAATAAGGATTTGACAGAGGAGTCGCCTCATTTATGCGGTAATCCGACAGCGGCTTCTGGTAAGCCGAAGCCGAACTTATAAATATGAACTGCCTGGTCTTTCCCGTAAAAAGTCTGATATCCCGCTGGATATGGGAAGTGGTAAAGGCTATAAAATCAGCCACCACGTCAAAATTCAAATCTTTAATAAGCGATGAAACAAATGCTTCGTCGTTAATATCGGCTTTAAGGATTTTGGCGCCTTCAGGTATTCTGCCGTTATTGTTGCCGCGGTTCAATAAATATAGTTCCCAGCCCTGGTTGAGCAGGGAGGCAGAGATAGCAGTACTTATAGTTCCTGTTCCGCCTATGAACAATGCTTTCATCCGAATTCCTCCAATACTTTTTAATAAAATTTCAAAACTTTTATAAATGTATTATATAACGTTTTCAGTTCTAAATATATAAGATTTCTTCCGTCTGAGAGAAATTCTTCCAAAAATCCGTCGGGAAAGCATACGAGCCTTCACAAAAACTTTCCGGGACAGAAAGGCTGCCGATGGCGGGGGAGCATTACTTGAACACAGCCCTTTACGGCGAGGAATAAAATATGCCGGGAAAATTAAAAGTACAGGTCTTTTTATATGTTTTTATAGAAATTACCTGAAAATAAAAATAAATCTTGCAGAATTTTAATAATATGGTATAATTTTACTTGTGCATTTCTTTTTCTCATCATTCCAGGGTCTTAAAGATTATATTCCCATAATCCTGTGCGCCTACACTCCAGAGTACTCCTATACTTAGCTTTTTCTGTATCCCGCATTTTGCTTTTCATTCCGGATCCTGACTTCCGCATTAAAGGTTTTCTTCTATACTTCTGACTTCCGCATTTTGCCTTTCATTCAGAATCCTGAATCCTGAATCCTGAATTCTGCATTTATTCTTTTCATCTGACATCTTACTATTTTCCTCTCAGATTGATATAATATTAAAGACAATTTATTAATTTCAATTTTTACATTCAATCACAAATATGCTTTAGCTTTATATAAAGCAGTGGTGTTTGATCTTTACGGGAGGCTGAACTTTAAAAAATGAGAGTGGAAATATTAGCTGTAGGAACCGAGCTGCTCATGGGGCAGATAGTAAATACAAATGCACAGTATATATCCTCAAAATTGCCTGATGTTGGTGTGGGCGTATACTATCACAGTGTTGTGGGAGATAATCCTGATAGGCTGAAGGAAAGCCTGCTGCTCGCTCTGGACAGGTGTGAGGCCGTAATTACAACAGGAGGTCTTGGACCGACGCAGGATGATCTGACCAAGGAGACCATAGCGGAAGTCTTCGGAAAAAAACTGGTCCTGCACGAAGAAAGTCTGAAGGAGATAAAAGGATTCTTTGAGAAGCTGGGAAGACAGATGACTTCCAATAATGAAAAACAGGCATACATGCCGGAGGGCTGTATAATACTGAAAAACAACAATGGAACCGCCCCCGGCTGTATCCTGGAAAAGGACGGCAAGGTAATTGTCATGCTTCCGGGTCCGCCGTCTGAGATGAAACCCATGTTTGACGATTATGTACTTCCTTATTTCGGAAATAAAAGTACCGTTACCATCGAATCAAAATTCCTGAGGATCTTCGGAGTGGGTGAATCGGCGCTGGAGACAAAGCTTATAGACCTTATTGACGGCCAGACCAATCCCACCATAGCCACTTATGCAAAAGAGGGTGAAGTCACAGTCAGGGTATCCGCCCGGGTAAGTCAGGGCGAAAATGCCGTGCAAATACTTGAACCCGTCATAGAGGAGATCCGGAAAAGAATAGGAAATTGCCTTTATTCCGAAAAAGATCAACCCCTTGACCTTGTGGCCGCAAACCTTCTTCTTGAAAACAATATAACCCTGGCGGCGGCCGAATCCTGCACCGGAGGGCTTATTTCCGAAACGCTTACCAATGTTCCCGGAATATCAAAAATATTTATGGGCGGAGCGGTCACTTATTCAAATGAAGCAAAGGAAGAATACCTGGGTGTAAAACATCAGACACTCACAGCGCATGGAGCGGTCAGCCGGGAAACCGCCAGAGAAATGGCCGAGGGAGTGAGAAAGAGGCTAAAAACCGATATAGGCGTCTCAATTACCGGAATAGCGGGACCTGACGGCGGAACACCTGAAAAGCCCGTGGGTCTTGTGTATATCGGACTTGCTTCGGAAAAAGGCACCATTACGAAGGAACTCAGGCTTCAGGGAAACAGAAGGAGAATACGGGCTATTACCGCTTTGAATGTTTTTGACATGATAAGAAGATATGTACTTGGTATTGAAATCGACGCAGGCGGTCTGAAATAAACAACAAAGGATAAAGCTGTTGTGAGACACAGTCAGGAGGATCTTAATTTTGAGCTCAAACAATAAAAAAATAACCGCTGCGGCGCTTATTGTAATGTCGTCGCTGGTAATAAGCAGAATTACAGGCTATATAAGAACTATACTTATAAATAATTTACTTAATGCATCCCAATCCGATTCGCTGCTGGCGGCTTTCAGAACTACGGATCTGATGTACAACCTGCTGATCGGCGGCGCAATATCGGCGGCGCTTATACCGGTGCTTTCCGGTTACCTGGCAAAAGATGAGGAAAAAGACGGCTGGAAGGCTGTGGGAACTTTTATAAATGTAATTTTCCTTTGCATGATCGCAGTGTGTACGCTGGGAGTTATATTTGCACCGTGGGTGGTTTCCATGACCGCTTCCGGCATGGAGGGAAGCGCCAGGGAAACTACCATCCAGCTGACCAGGATACTGTTCCCTTCGGTTGGATTTATGATGCTGGCAGGTATGACAAACGGAGTCCTTAACTCCTACCAGAGATTTGCGGCCGCTGCCTACGGGCCTTCTCTTTATAATCTTGGTACGGCGCTGAGCATTTTTATACTCAGCCGATTCGGAGTTACATATGTGGCATTCGGCGTGCTTGCAAGCGCTGTTATGTACTTCATAGTGCAGATTTCTTTCGCACTTCCAAATTTCAAGTATTACAAGCCCAGAGTATTCTGGAAGCATTCCGGATTCCGGAGGCTGTTCAGGCTGGCAATCCCATCTCTGGCTTCATCGGCGGTTGTGCAGATAAATATATTGATTTCGCTGAATTTTATTTCAATGTTCAAGCACGAAGGGGATATAACCGCGTACTATAACGCCAACGATCTCTGGCAGCTGCCTTACGGCATATTTGCCATGGGTCTGGGAACGGCGCTTTTGCCCACATTGTCTGAGAAGCTGGCCCTGAATCAGGTGGGAGAATTCAAAACCATATTGAACAACGCCTTTAAAACCATATTGTATGTTATAATACCCTCTGCCGTAGCCTTTCTGATAATGCCACGTCCGGTGGTCAGCGTTGTTTACAAGTGGTCGGGAAATATAGGCAGTGAACGGATCATAACCGCCGGTACGGTTTTAATGCTGTTTACCTGTGCAATGGTGGCGCAATCCATGCTTGCCATACTTAACAGGGCCTTTTATGCCAACAATGACACCAAAACACCGCTTTATGTGGGAACTGTTTCAATAATCATAAATTTCATATTCTGTACCATATTCCTGAAAGCCACAAATCTCGGACCGGCAGGAATGTCCCTGTCATATTCCATTCAGAGCATAGTCAATATGTCTGTAATGATGTATATAATTTCAAAGAGGCTGAAAGGAATGGAGTGGAAAAAAATACTGGCATACTCGGCAAAGCTGCTGGGGGCGGCCGCTGTTATGGGCGCGGTCATTTATGTCATGAACCGGTTTGTACCCGTGGATTTCACACAGGCCTTTTCAATGCATGCAAAGCTTATTGAAATATTAGCTCTGGGCATTGAAATAGTTGTGGGAGCTCTGGTATACTTCGGCTGCACCATGCTGTTTAAGGTGGAGGAGGCTGTGGCCTTCAAAAACAAACTGGCAGGCGGTTTCCGCAGGATATTGAAAAGGCCGCAGCATTCCAATTGATCCCAGAATAGGAATTACAACGAAAAATATTAATTTTTTTGTTGACTAAATACACAAAAATCTATATAATTAAAAACAGAACAAATGTTCTATAATTGTGAGGAGGTCACCCCATGTTAGAAAAGAAAAAAGCATTAGAAATGGCCCTTGGCCAGATAGAAAAGCAGTTTGGCAAAGGCGCGGTTATGAAACTGGGCGAAAACGCACATATGAATGTGGAGGTCATTCCCACCGGAGCCCTCAGCCTTGACATAGCGCTTGGAGTCGGAGGAGTACCCAGAGGAAGGATAGTTGAGATATACGGACCTGAATCCTCAGGTAAGACCACCGTAGCGCTTCATATTATCGCCGAGGCGCAGAAAGCCGGAGGCGAAGCCGCATTTATTGATGCGGAGCACGCTCTTGATCCTATTTATGCAAAGAAACTTGGGGTTGATATAGATAATTTAATAGTTTCCCAGCCTGATACGGGAGAGCAGGCTCTTGAGATTACCGAAGCCCTTGTCAGAAGCGGAGCCATTGATGTCATAGTTGTTGACTCCGTTGCGGCGCTTGTTCCGAAAGCCGAAATAGACGGCGAGATGGGAGATACCCATGTAGGCCTTCAGGCCAGGTTGATGTCCCAGGCCCTTAGAAAGCTGGCCGGCGTAATCAGCAAATCCAGGACTACGTCCATCTTTATAAACCAGCTGCGTGAAAAAGTGGGTATTATGTTCGGAAATCCAGAGACCACGCCGGGTGGACGGGCTCTGAAGTTTTATTCCTCGGTGCGTTTGGATGTCAGAAGGATTGAATCCATAAAGCAGGCAAATGAAGTAG
>JAEWSZ010000218.1 GCA_023397905.1 Bacillota bacterium
GATTCTCCCGGTGCTGAGGATATATACTCAATCGGAACCATATCCAAGGTAAAGCAGCTGCTGAAGCTGCAGGGGGATACCATCAGGGTGCTGGTTGAGGGAATAAGCAGGGCAGAAATAAAAGATATAATCCAGAAGGAACCGTTTTTTGTGGCCGAAGTAGTTGAAGGCCAGGTTGAAGAAAATTTTGAAGTCAATGAAGTTGAAGCCCTGAAAAGACGGCTTGTCTCAATATTTGAAGAGTATGTGAAGCTCAGCGGAAAGATATCCTCCGATACGGCGCTGTCAGTGGCTGAAATAGAAAATATCAGCCAGATTTCGGATATCATAGCCAATAATATTCCGCTGAAGGTGGAGCAGAAGCAGGAGATCCTTTCGGAATTCCACCCTCTCAGAAGGATTGAAAAGCTGCTGAAAATCATTTATCAGGAAACAGAGATACTTGAAATAGAAAAGGACATAAATACAAAGGTCAGAAAGCAGATAGACAAGGTCCAGAAGGAATATTACCTGCGGGAGCAGATGAAGGCCATCCAGAATGAACTGGGGGACAGGGACGGAATCGGCGGCGAGGTGGATGAGTACAAGGCCAGGCTTGAAAAGGCCGGGCTGCCGGAGGAAGCTGAGAAGAAAGTCCTCAAGGAGCTGGACAGGCTGCTTAAAATGCCGCAGGGCTCTGCTGAAGGAAGCGTTATCAGGACTTATCTGGACTGGATATTTGATCTCCCGTGGAATAAAGCCACAGATGAGGGCATAGACCTGGGTAAGGCGGAAGAAATCCTAGAACAGGACCACTACGGGCTTACAAAGGTCAAGGAGCGCATAGTTGAATATCTTGCGGTCCAGAAGCTGAAAAACAGCCTCAAAGGGCCGATTTTATGCCTGGTGGGACCTCCGGGAGTGGGAAAGACATCCATTGCAAAGTCAATTGCAAGGGCCCTGAACAGGAACTATGTGCGGATTTCCCTGGGCGGCGTCAAGGACGAGTCCGAAATACGCGGACACAGAAGGACTTATGTGGGCTCAATGCCGGGAAGGATAATCGCCGCGTTGAAGCAGGCTGGTTCCAATAATCCTTTGATACTGCTGGATGAAATAGATAAAATGAGCAATGATTTCAGGGGGGATCCGGCGTCTGCGATGCTGGAGGTATTGGATTCGGAGCAGAATTTTGCCTTCAGGGACCACTATATGGAGCTGCCCTTCAATCTGTCAAAAGCCCTTTTCCTGACCACGGCCAACAGCCTGGATACCATACCCAGACCGCTGCTGGACAGGATGGAGATCATAAGTCTTTCCAGCTATACCGAAGAGGACAAGGCAAACATCGCCATGAAGTACCTGCTGCCAAAACAGATAGAGCTGCACGGGCTGACGCGGAAAAACATCAAAATCGGAGAAGAGACCGTCAGGGATATTATAAATTATTATACCAGGGAAGCCGGAGTCAGAAATCTTGAAAGGGAGATCGGCTCAATCTGCAGGAAGGTTGCAAAAACCATAGTATCCGAAAACAAGCGGGTTGTGACGGTTTCGCGGAGCAATCTGGAAAAATACCTCGGGGTAAAAAGGTACAGGTTTGATTTTGCCAATGAACATGACGAAATAGGCATTGCCACAGGCCTTGCATGGACTCCTGTGGGCGGGGATACGCTTTCCATAGAAGTGAACCTGATGGACGGGAACGGAAAGCTTGAGCTCACAGGGCATCTGGGAGATGTGATGAAGGAGTCCGCAAGGGCCGCAATGAGTTATATAAGGTCCCAGTGCAAGGAACTGAAGATAGACGAAAACTTTTATGAGAAAAAGGATATCCATATTCACGTTCCCGAGGGAGCCATACCAAAGGACGGGCCTTCTGCGGGTATAACCCTTGCTACGGCCATGGCTTCGGCGCTGTCCGGCATGCCGGTCAGCAGGAAAGTGGCCATGACCGGGGAGATAACCTTGAGGGGCAGGGTGCTTCCAATAGGCGGCTTGAAAGAAAAGGTGCTGGCCGCGCACAGGGCCGGAATAGAAACCATTATACTGCCCATGGACAATAAAAAGGATATTGATGAAATACCGGAAAATGTCAGAAAAACTCTGAAATTTATACCGGTATCCGATATGAAAACCGTTTTGAAGAATGCATTGATAAAGAATAACTGATATGAGTTGCTGGTTCAAATTATTTAGTCGGGGGTGTTAAGCGGATGAGTTCACACAAAATTGCTGTAGTCGCCGGGGATGGAATAGGCCCCGAGGTAATATCGGAAGGTGTAAAAGTTTTAAAGGCCGTCTCAAAGCTGGAACCGGAAATTAATTTTGAGTTTACGGAGTTCCCGTGGGGCTGCGAGTACTATACAAAAACCGGAAAAATGATGGCCGATGACGGAATGGAGCAGCTGTCCAGATTTGATGCCATATATCTGGGCGCCGTAGGGTATCCGGGGGTTCCGGACCATATATCGCTGTGGGGCCTGCTGCTGAAAATCAGAAAAGGCTTTGACCAATATGTAAACCTTCGTCCGGTGAAGCTGCTGGAAGGCGCCGAATGCCCGTTGAAGGGAGTTGACCGCAGCCAGATAGATATGATAGTGGTCAGGGAAAACAGCGAGGGAGAATATGCGGGAGCCGGAGACTGGCTTTTTAAGGGAAAGCCCGAGGAAGTGGTGCTTCAGACCGGCGTGTTTTCGCGTAAAGGTACGGAGCGCATAATAAGATATGCTTTTGAACTGGCTAGAAAAGAGGGGAAAACTCTCACCAGTATCAGCAAGGCCAATGCCCTTAATTACTCCATGGTATTCTGGGATCAGGTATTTGCGGAAGTGGGCAGGGAATATCCTGACGTTAAAACCTATTCATACCTGGTCGATGCGGCCAGCATGTTTTTTGTAAAGCAGCCCCAGAGATTTGAAGTGGTGGTGACTTCAAATCTGTTCGGAGATATCATTACCGATCTGGGAGCCGCCATAGCAGGCGGACTTGGCCTGGCAGCCGGTGCAAATATAAATCCCGAGCGCACATATCCTTCCATGTTTGAACCGGTGCACGGTTCGGCTCCGGACATTGCCGGGCAGGGTAAGGCAAATCCTCTGGCGGCCATCTGGTCCGTAAGCCAGATGCTGGACTTCTTCGGATATGAAAAGTGGGGCGGTGCGGTACTGAAGGCCATTGAGCAGGTAATGGTCAGGAAGGACAGCCTGACGCCTGACATGGGCGGTACGGCAAAGACCGGACAGGTCGGAGACGCTGTTGTAAAGCTCCTTTCAGAAATAACAGAAAAGTAATTGGAAAAGTATAAAATCAGAAATCTTATGTTGATAAAAGCCGGCCTATAGCCGGCTTTTGACATAAATCTAAAAAAGTTTCAAAAAGATGCCATTTTATTGCAAATAAAGAAGGAATTTTGTTAATTTATATCGAATATACACATTTAGGTCAAATGCGGTTTATTTTTACAAAAGAAAAATAGATACGCCAGCTAATTAATGTGGAGGGGTATATGTCCTATTATGGGGTCTCGGTTATTATTACGGTTTTAACCTCGTTGACAGCGTTTTATTTGCTCTATAAAGCCAGAGAATTGAACCTTGGAATCCTGATATCTGTTGTAACAGGCTCGGTGATTCTGGGATTCTCGATTACTCCTGCTTTTAAAGGTATTCTCGGCTGGGTGAGCGACAGCATAAATTTAAGTGAAAAATTGGCTTTGGTGATATCGCTGCTTATAATTTTATTTATCTTTCTGGTTTTTATACTGGTGCTCAGCATCATTATATCAATTGCGATTCCCAAGAAGTTTTCGGCGATAGATTGTTGTGTGTTTATTGACAGATTTTTTGAGTCGGTGAAGGGAAAATTATCCGGAAACAGGGATGAAACAGCCGAAACGGCGGAAAAAACAGCTCCCGGAATGAAAGAAATAGTAAAAAATGTATATTATATAAAAAATAAGTTGAAAAAACCAGTTGACACTAATCAAATAATTGATACAATGGGAATAGAAAAAAGTGTAAAAAGCGTTTCCCAGCAGGAAAATGTCAAAGAGGATGACATTCCGGAGGCATTTTCAGGGTTAATGGCTTTTATGGAACCCGGGAGAGAAGAAGCGCTTCTGCCTGAGACTGAGGAGGCGATATCCGCCGCAGTCGGGGAGACAAGCGCAATCGGCTCAACTGAAGCCGGTGAACCCGTTGCTTTGGAAGAGACTGCCGGATCGGCTGAGGACGCGGCTGTTGAAATGGCCGGTGTGAACCAGCCTGAATATGATGCGTCGGCAGAGCCGGTATTTGAAGAGACATCAGAGCCGGAGAAACCGAAAGAGTATGTATTGGCCGCTCCGGTTGAATCAGCAGTGACGGAAGCGCAGGAAGAAGCGGCGGAGTATACACCGCCTGCTCCAATTGAGGAAGAGACGCCGGAAGATACATCCTCCGTTCCCGCCGTACAGGCAGGAGAAGGGGATTATACCATGGCAGCGCCTGTTGAACCGGCGGAACCTGAAGAATATACGCTGTCCATTCCGGTTGAAGCCGCAGAGGCAGAGGTATATGCCGCGGCCAGTGCTGTTGAGACGGAAAATGTTGCTGAAGTTGAAGCCGAGGACGCAGATACGCTGATAAGAAAGGCCTTTGAATGCAAGGGCAGCGGCAGGAAAGCTGAAGCTATCGAATATTATGACCGCGCCTTACAGCATAATCCCCACGGAGAAATGGTTTTCTGGATTGTATTGGACATGTGTGCACTCTACAAGCAGCTGGGGCTCAATGACCTGGCAAGAAGCATACTGGAGGGTGTGGTGAGCCAATACGGAAACCTGATACAACCTGAAATTAAAATGGAAATTATGAATAACCTAAAATAGATTTGCAGTTTAATAAAGATTTTTTTGGAGTTGAAGGGGGTACTTTTTTTAATGAAAAAGACAAAGGAAATAATCGGATTACCTATTATCAGCATATCAGACGGTACTGAGGTAGGTAAGGTCAAAACAGTTATAATCAATGCGGAAAAAGGCGCCATAGATTATGTAGTTGTTGACAGTGGGATTCAGATATTGAGCGCAAAGGTTATTCCTACCGAATATGTGCTTGGTATAGGTGAGTATGCATTGACAATAGAGAATGAAGATGCTATAAACGATATCAGCAAAATACCTGCGGCAATTGATCTTTTGCAGAAAAACATCCAGGTCAAGGGCACAAAGGTACTGACCAAAAAAGGACGCCTTATAGGGGAAATCGGAGATATTTATATCAATGAAGAAGATAATTGCACAATAATGGCGCTGGAGTATATAGCCGATATTACCCAAAAAAGCATAAGGCTGATCCCACGCGAAAGCATTATCACCTTTGGGAAAAATCTTGTGGTGGTAAAGGACGGCGTTGAAGAAACGCTGGTGGACAGGCCTTCACAGCTGCCCATGGGAGAGACTTATTCGGATTCGGAAAAAAAAAATTCTAAAGACGGCTTGAGTGACATACTCAACAGTATCCCCGATGAAAGTGAAATTCAGCCCGGCGCTGTTTCAGATATGATGGAGGCGAAGCACCGTGAATACCTGACAGGCAGGATTGCTGCCAAAACTATTTATGACAGCCTGGGGAACCCCATAATAGAAGAAGATACCGTAATCGACGATGCGGTATTTGAAATTGCAAAGAACAACGATAAAATAATAGAGCTTGTTATGAATAATAAATAATAAAAAAATAAAAAGGTGTAATTCCCATTTCAAATGTGGATTACACCTTTTTTATTCACGCAAATAGTATTTTTTAGAAAAGTACGCAAGTATAAAAGTTTCTTTAAAAAATATTGACTATATTACCAGAATATGTTAATATTTATATGCTGTTAAAAATAAGTGTTCAATGTTTCAACGGCATTTTCCATAATTATTTTTTCACCGTATTCATTCAAATAACCTTCCATAAAGCTTGGATTTCCTGTAAGAACAGAGTATTCACACATCAGAACATCAAGGGCCTTCGGATTTGAAGCATTTCCTCCCAAAAGAAGATAATAGCTGCTCCGGCATCTGAACAGTGAGCTTTCGCCCTGGTATATTGAAACAATCCTTTTGGATAAATTGCACACATCATCAAGAGAATTGAAGCAATAAATTTTTAATGCGGAGCACACCTTGCTTTTCTTCTTCTTCTGCCTCAGTTCGGAATTTTTATATTTACTTTTTATATACTTTTGAATCGATTCAAATTCTCCGTCGGCATCAACCTTGGTAATGGTTACCACGAAACCGTCTTCATTTTCAGGAGAGGCTTCGAAAATAAGCTGTGAATCCCCTGAAGCAAATCCATATTCCTCTTCAGCCTTTTCCATCATGTCCCAGAATAATTCCTGGGCTGCGGGTGAATTATAATTTAAAGAGCCCAAATCAATATTTCTTTCTTCAAGATCATTTAATGTTATAGTGACCTTTAATACATTATCATTTACTTTTTCTATTCTCACAATTAATCACCAACTCACATAGCTTATTTTTAAAAGACTAAAAGCAACATAGTTTACTATATTATACTTCTAAAAATGCCAATTGAGAAGTGATATTTATTATAATTATACATGTAAAAATATGTAATTTCTAATATGGATTCAGGATATACAGGCCAATATGGGGTATATTCATAGTTCTTAAATAAAAATACCGGGTTTTACAAATAATACTTGTACCGAAAGCCAAAGATGTTCTCAAACCTTTGCGGAGGATGGGTTCAGCCCGGATTAACAGAAACGAGCTTTTTTATTTGAAAAATCAGCTACAAAAATATATAATAAATATGGCTGTGTTTGTCACTTTTTGTGCAAATGGTATACCGGAATCAGAAATTTTGGTATACTGGTGAAAATCAAGCAGAACAATTTGATTTTCCCAAAAAAATAAATTGATGGTGGAAACATGAATAAAATTATTTTAGCATCGGCTTCTCCCAGAAGGCAGCAGTTATTGAGCCAGATAGGACTGGGATTTGAAGTCATCCCTTCAGCGATTGAAGAAATAATGGATACTGCTATGGAGCCTTCGGAAGTCGCAGTTTCTCTGGCAAGCCAGAAATGTATGGACGTTGCGGCCCGGATTAAAGGCGAAAGTATTGTAATTGGAGCCGATACCATAGTGGTAAAGGACAACAGGCTGCTGGGAAAGCCCAAAGACGGGCAGGAAGCCCTTGAAATGCTGAAATACTTAAATGGCCAATGGCATGAGGTAATAACAGGCGTATGTCTGTGCAGAACCGTGGATAAAAAGACCATAAGTACTTATGAGACTACAAAAGTGAAAATAGCAAATAAGTCCGATGAGTTTTTGAAATCATATATAGCCACGGGAGAACCTTTTGATAAAGCCGGGTCATATGGGATCCAGGGTTTCGGCTCATTGCTGGTTGAAAAAATAGAAGGTTGTTATTTCAACGTTATGGGGCTGCCGGTTTATAAATTGTCATGTTTGCTGGAGAAAATAGGCTGCCGCATCAATTTAGAGGATTTGAGCATAAAAGAGACTGCCAGATGACAGCTATGGAGGTAAAATGAATAGATTGAGCATTAAAGAACTCCCGGTGTGTGAAAGACCTTATGAAAAATTGGAAGTTGTCGGGGCGGAACATTTGTCAAACGCCGAACTTCTGGCGGTTATTATAAAAACGGGAACCAAGGCGTATACGGCTGTAGAGCTGGCACAGCTGGTTCTGAAACTCTCACATGACGGGCGGCTTTCTTCATTGAATGATCTATCCATAGAACAGCTGAAAAAAATAAAGGGGATAGGAAGAGTAAAGGCCATTCAGATAAAGGCTGCTCTTGAACTGTCAAAAAGAGTTGCCACAAGCGACGGTATGGTGCGGCATATGATCAGAAGCGCCGGCGACGTCAACAATCTTATGATGGAAGAAATGCGATATCTGAAAAAGGAAATATTCAGAGCGCTTTTGCTGGATACTAAAAATCAGATTATCAAAATAACGGATGTATCTGTTGGAAGCCTGAATTCATCTATCGTCCATCCTCGCGAAGTATTCAGCGAGGCGATAAAATGCGGCTGTAACAGCATTATTTTTGTACATAACCACCCAAGCGGAGATCCGACCCCAAGCGAGGAGGATATCCGGACTACGCAGAGACTTTCAAGCGCAGGCAATATTTTGGGGATTAAGGTTCTGGATCATATAATAATTGGTGATGGGAAATTTGTGAGCTTTAAAGAGAAAGAATTCATTAGTTAAATAAAACGGGAGGTACTTTTTAATGAGTCTTTTTGCAAAGGATATCGGAATAGATCTAGGAACGGCAAATACGCTGGTGCATGTAAAGGGAAAAGGTATAGTAGTCAGAGAGCCCTCCGTGGTTGCCGTGAATATTAAAAATAATGAAGTTCTGGCTGTTGGGGAGCCCGCCAAGGAAATGATAGGGCGTACACCGGGAAATATTGTGGCTATCAGGCCTATGAAGGATGGGGTCATAGCTGATTTTGACATCACCCAGAGCATGATAAAGTATTTTATCAAAAAGGCGATGTCAAACGGCGTATTCAGCAAGCCAAGAGTGGTAATATGCGTGCCTTCCGGCGTAACTGAGGTTGAAAAGAGAGCGGTTGAGGACGCTACGCTTCAGGCAGGCGCCAAAGAGGCATATCTCATTGAAGAACCAATGGCAGCAGCTATCGGGGCCGAATTGCCGGTTGAGGAGCCCTCGGGCAGTATGGTGGTGGATATCGGCGGGGGTACCAGCGAGGTGGCCGTAATCTCCCTTGGGGGAATTGTAACAAGCAAATCCCTGAGAGTTGCAGGAGATGAATTGGACGAGGCCATAGTCCATTATATTAAAAAGGAGTACAGCCTTATGATCGGCGAGAGGACCGCCGAGGAAATAAAGGTTACCATAGGAGGGGCATATCCCAAGGCAAAGGAAGAGAGAATGCAGATACGGGGCAGGGACCTTATTACCGGACTGCCTAAAAATGTGGAAATAACGTCCTCGGAGGTGAATGAAGCCCTGAAGGAACCTGTAAACGCCATTATTGACTCCATAAAGTATACCCTGGAGAAAACTCCGCCTGAGTTGGCCTCCGACATTATGGACAGAGGTATTATGCTCACAGGGGGAGGAGCGCTTCTGGACGGACTGGATAAGCTTATAAAACAGGAGACAGGCATGCCGGTTTCAATAGCGGAAAGACCTCTTGACTGTGTCGTTCTCGGCACGGGCAAAGTGCTTGATGAAATAGAGACCCTTAAAAAGGTTCTGCTTTCGCCAAAAAGATTAAAGTAACACTATTTGTGCGCCAAAGGGCGATTGCAAAGCCTGCATGATTGGCTTTGCCCTGATGGGAGCATGGGGGTTGGAGAGGAGAAGTATTCCTTGAAGTATTTTAAGAGTAGGTCTTTGTTAGTGATAATAATTATACTGGTGCTTATAGTGTGCATAGGATTGACAGTTAATCCCCTGAGCGGTGTCAACTGGTTCGGAAATATTATTTCCGTTCCTTTTACATCGGTTGAAAGGATGTTCACCTATACGGGCCAGGAAATCGAAGCGGGAATTGGCCTCTTCAATAATGTGGAGACCCTCCGGAGTGAAAACAAGGCTTTGAAGGAGCAGATAGACAGGCTGAATAATGAGAGGACCGAGTACCTGAGGCTGAAGAGTGAAAATGAGGACCTGAGAGATGTTCTCAAGCTCCAGGACCAGTTAAAAGGTTTTGAATTTGTAGGGGCAAATATCATAGCAAAAGATGCGGGCAATCTGTTTAATATATTTCTGACCGATAAAGGTTCTACAAACGGAATATCATATAATATGCCGGTTATTACCAGCAAGGGCCTTGTGGGCAAAGTGGCTTCGGCTCAGCCTTTTTCCTCGAAAATAGTCAGTATTATAGAGGATGGCAGCGCCGTAAGCGCAGTAGTGGCAAAGAGCAGGGACTATGTCGTTGTCAAGGGAGACCTGAAGCTGGCAAAAGAAGGGCTTTGCAGGCTGGAGTATATCCCTAACGATCTGGACCTCACCCAGGGGGATGTTATCGAAACTTCAGGTATAGGAGGAATATATCCCAAGGGAATTGTTATCGGAACTGTAAAGGAAATAAGGACAGGTGAAAGCGATCTTGACAGGTATGCCATTATACAGCCTGCCGTGGATTTAAAAAGGCTCAGCCAGGTGGTGATACTTAAAAAGGATATGCCGGACACATCTTCAGAAATGGAGATTACCGATAAATGAGAAACAGAGTTATACTTTATATTTTACTGATATTTATATTTGTAACCACACAGGTCACATTTTTGAATTTCATCAATATATTCGGCGTTACACCAAATCTGATTGTTATTTTAATTGTAAGTATATCTCTGCTGGAAGGCAGGATTGACGGAGCGGTTGTAGGTTTTTTTTCAGGACTGTGCATGGATGCGGTTGTAGGAGTGGCCCTGGGGTATCATGCCCTGGCAGGGATGCTGCTGGGACTGCTGTTCGGCAATATAAACAAAAGATTTTTCAAGGAAAATGTTTTTGTAATGCTCTTTTGTACATTCGTTTCAACCATTCTGTTCGAATCTGCTCTGGTATTGATTTCTAACATATTGGGATTGGGAATAAATTTCTTTGAGACGCTTCAGGCGGTTATTCTGCCAGAATCGCTGATGAACAGCGTTTTAGGGGCTGTTTTATTCTTTATAATTATAAGGATAAACCGGAAGATGAAGAATTCGGAAGGTAATAATAGATATTGAGAGGCAGAGGCTTCACAGGCCGCCATGCCGCAGGTCGCTCTGTTGTATTTTTGATGGAGGCTAGTATGAAACAGTTTTTTAAAGACAGGTATGTAATTATAGGCATTATGATCGTTGTGGTTTTTGCGGCCATAACTTATCAGCTTGCAAATATTCAGCTTATACAGGGTCAGAATTATTTTACACAGTCCCAGGTGCACAATTTAAGATCAAGTACTATTCTGGCCGAAAGAGGAGATATACTTGACCGGTATGGAGTTCCCATCGCCGTTAATTCCACCAGCTATTATTTAATGCTGATGAATACGGGAAAATCTGCCGAAGAATTTAATGAGATACTCTATAAAATCATTAAAATATTGGAAAAAAACGGGGATCAGTATAATAAGACCTTTTCAAAATATTTGACGTATAACCCCGTCACCTTCGGAACAATGCTGGCAAAAAGCAACAACAGGATAACAATATTGAAAAATGCCACAGGGTACAGACTTACCGGACTCAGCCAGGATTCCACTCCACAGGAGTTTTATGAATATTTCAGGGACAAGGTGTTTGAGATCGACACTAAAAAATACAATGAGCAGGATGTTTACAAAATTATGACACTCCGTTTTGAAATAATGGGATACAATTCCATAAGTCCTGTTATTGCAAAGGAAATAGGAACGAAAACGGTTGCCGAAGTGGAGGAGAGAAGCGATGAATTTCCGGGAGCGCTGATTGACACAATCCCCAGCAGGAAATATGTGGACGCACAGTATGCCGCCCATCTGATAGGGTATGTGGGCGCCATCAATGAGACCGAGCTGGCAAAAAGAGCCGACGAAGGCTATCGGGTCACCGATACCATAGGAAAATCAGGCGTTGAGCTGACAGCCGAAGGGTATCTGAGAGGAACAAACGGATACAGAAGGATCGAAGTGGGAGAGGACGGAAAGACGAAGACCGTCAGCCAGGAGGCTGTTAAACCTGGAAGCAACGTTGTCCTTACCATAGATATGAGGCTGCAGAAGGTTGCCATGGATTCTCTGGCCAGAAATATAGCGCGGATCAAGCAGATGAACGTGTCCAAAAATTTTCATGACGCATTTGCCGGAGCGGTGGTGGCCATAGATGTAAATACCGGGGATGTGCTTGCCCTGGTCAGCTATCCCAGCTTTGACCCTTCAATTTTTCTGGCGGGGCCCGAGGATAAGGCGGCGCAAAAGGCAATTGCCGCTTTATATGAAAACAATAATACCACAACTTCAGAATACAACAGAGCCATTCAGGGGACCTATACGCCGGGCTCCACCTTTAAACCCCTTGTGGCCATAGCAGGACTTGAAGAGGGTAGGACAACACCTTATAAGACTTACTTCGACAGAGGGTATGAAATTTATGACGGAATGAAATTGAAATCTATTGAGTATAATGAGCGCGGATATGGTCTTGGAAATGTTAATCTGATTACTGCCATACAGCAGTCCTGTAACCCGTACTTTTATGATTTGGGTGTCAAAACAGGAATTGATAATATCGATAAATGGGCCGCCAGATTCGGTCTGGGAGAGAGAACGGGCGTCGAGCTCGGGGACGAAAGCAAGGGATTGGTGGCTTCAAAGGCCTACAAAAAGACCATAGATCCGTATCCCTGGGGCAACGCCGATACGGCTCAGACTTCCATCGGACAGTTTTATAACAACTTTACGCCTATCCAGATTGCAAACTATTGTGCCGCAATTGCCAACGGCGGAAAGCTTTTTAAACCGCATATAATCAAAAGGGTAGTCAAGTACGACGGTTCTATTGTGACCGAAACGAAGCCTGAATATGAAATTATACCTGTGAAGAAGCAGAATATTGAGGCTGTTCAGCAGGGAATGATCGCGGTTGCCAACTCTGAGGACGGTACTGCATCAAATATATTCAAGAACCTTCCCGTAAAGGTAGCCGGTAAGACGGGAACTGCCGAGACAGGACAGGAGGCGAACCATTCTTCAAATGCGCTGTTTATGAGCTACGCCCCTGCCGACAACCCGCAGATAGCCGTGGCAGTGGTGGTGGAAAGGGGAATATTCGGTGCATATACCGCCCCCATAGCCTACGATATACTGAAAGCGTATTTTGACAACAACAGTTCGGGTTCACAGGACTATACGGTTAAAACGGATGCGGTTGAACTGACCAGATAGGATCCGGTATCCGGAGTCAGAAAGAGATAATGTTGGATAAAATCTTAAAGGCGGCAGGTCAGTGAGATGGGAAATATTTGGTTTATATAAAAAATTCATGGTATGGGGGCAATTATGAGTGAGAATTCTTCAGTAACGTTCAAGGGAACAGTAAACGGTCTTACAATTATATTAAAGCAGGAGGAGAGTTTTGAAGAGATCGTTAGCTGTATGCGTGTAAAAATGGGTACCGCGGGAAAATTTTTCAGGGGTGCCAAATTAGCCGTAAAATATAAGGGACGGACGCTCAGTGAAACCGAAAAAAATAAATTGCACGACTTACTGATTAAAGAAAGCGGGGCTCAGATTTTATCCTTTGACGAGGAAACCGCCGATAATGGCAGTGCGGCTGCGCCGGCTTCCAAAGCAGGCTCAGGTGAAAGAAACAACCAGATAAAGAAGTATATGTTCTTTAAGGGTATTGACGAGGGACAGACCAAATTTTACAGGGGGACGGTGCGGTCAGGACAGCTCATAACCTTTGACGGTAATCTGGTGGTCCTGGGAGACGTCAACCCGGGCGCGGTTATCGAGGCCACCGGAAATATTGTGGTCATGGGCTTGCTCAGAGGAGTTGTCCACGCCGGCAGCAATGGAAACAAGGAGGCAATAGTGGCTGCATTGGGCCTGAATCCAACTCAGCTGAGGATTGCGGATATAATAACAAGACCTCCCGATGAAAAGGGCCAGGCCGCTAATCTGATCCCGGAAATGGCCTATGTTAAGGAGGATACGCTATATGTGGAGCGTTTTCTGCCCACGTCGATCCGGAATACTTAAGATGCGAATTGAGACTTAAGATAATTGACAAAATATTAAAAGAAATATATAGTTTAAGGTGTATAATTTTGACTAATAACTGATATTAATACATTTCTTGGATAGGAATTGGAGGCAAGCTGTATGGGAGAGGTAATAGTAATTACATCCGGAAAGGGTGGCGTCGGCAAAACGACAACGACCGCCAATATAGGTACGGGGTTGGCATTGACAGGCAATAAAGTTGTACTGATCGACACTGATATAGGACTTCGTAATCTTGATGTGGTAATGGGATTGGAAAACAGGATTGTATACGATCTCGTAGATGTTGTTGAAGGCGTATGCAGAGTCAAACAAGCTCTTATAAAGGATAAAAGATATGAGGGACTTTATCTTCTTCCGGCAGCTCAGACAAGGGACAAGTCGGCTGTGACTCCAGAACAGATGATTAATCTGATAAATGAATTGAAAGCTGAATTTGATTACATAATAGTGGACTGTCCGGCAGGTATCGAACAGGGCTTCAAAAATGCAATTGCCGGAGCAAACAGGGCGATAGTGGTCACCACCCCTGAAGTATCGGCCGTCAGAGACGCCGACCGCATAGTCGGGCTTCTGGAGGCAAATGAACTGAGAAATCCCAAGCTTCTGATCAACAGGGTGAGGGTGGACATGGTGAAACGCGGAGATATGATGAGTATTGACGATATCATCGATATTCTGGCAATTGACCTGATTGGTGTGGTTCCTGACGATGAAAAGATAGTAATTTCCACAAATAGAGGAGAGCCGGCTGTTACCGACGAGAAATCGTTGGCCGGACAAGCTTATAGAAATGTCACAAAAAGAATCAGGGGAGAGGAAGTTCCCATATTGAATCTTGAGACTGATGATGGTTTATTGAATAAATTTAAAAAATTACTGGGTTTTAAAACTACATAAGGAGGAATAGGGTATGCTGATTGATTTTTCAAAACTTTTTGGCAGATCTAAACCGTCGAAGGATGTGGCCAAAGAGAGGTTACAATTGGTATTGATTCACGACAGGGCCAATGTTTCTCCTGAATTTCTGGAAATGGTAAAGGGAGAGATAATCAAGGTGATACAGCATTACATGGAAATTGACGAAAGCGCTCTTGACATCCAGCTTACCAGAACTAAGAACGAAGAGGGCGATAGGATCGTTCCTGCATTAGTTGCGAATATACCCATTAAAAATGTAAAAAATGCGGGTAAATAAATTTGAACAACGTCAATGCAAGAGCCGGATTACCGGTTAAGGTGTTAAATTTAATCAAAGGCATGTGATATATAAGGATGAATATTGCATTTATAGCTCATGACAACAAAAAAGAATTAATGGCCAGTTTTTGTATAGCATATAAGTATATTCTTCAGGAACATCATCTTATTGCGACCCGGTCTACTGGTATCGTTATAAATAAAGCCACGGGGTTGAACATCAATCTGCTGGCGTACGGCAGCCTTGGAGCTCAGCAGCTGGCCGCGCGTATAGCGTGTGATGAGATCGACCTGATGATTTATTTCAGAGACCCCAATATTGAGACTGATGCAAATACCGTCTTACTTTATAAACACTGCGATGCCAACAATATTCCCTTTGCTACCAACATAGCAACGGCGGAGGTGCTGATAAAGGGTCTGGAGCGTGAGGACCTGGCGTGGAGAGAACTGCTCCGGCAGAATTGAAAATTGTGAAAATTGAAGATTTTATGTAAGAGAGGGGACATTTCAGATGAGATGTCCCCTTTAAAATTGAATTTATTATAAAGTCAATTACTATGGGCTTTATGCCAACTCCACGGCAGGATATGGGGCGAAATATAATTTGACTTTACCCCAGCTGGAATATTATCCCCATACCGAAAATATAATTTGAATAGGACAAGAACAGCAAGGCACGTATGGAAAGGATGGATATTATGGATGAAATAGTTGTAAGGCCCAAGTAC
>JAEWSZ010000028.1 GCA_023397905.1 Bacillota bacterium
GTATAACCGGCTTCATATGCCGAATATCCCTGTGAATCAACTGGATGTGCTTTTAGTAGATGAGATGGGGAAGGATATAAGCGGGGTTGGTATAGACACAAACATCATAGGAAGGGTTGGCATAAAATCCGAAAGCGACTCGAAAAACCTTGATATTACCAATATAGTGGTTTCAGACCTTACGGAAGCATCTCATGGAAATGCGTTAGGGATGGGATTGGCAGATTTTATTACAAAAAAGCTGGCCGATAAAATAGATTTTAAAGCGACCTATGAGAATGTAATTACCAGTACCTTTCTGGAGAGAGGGAAAATGCCGATTGCAGCGGACACGGAGCTGCAGGCGCTGCAATATGCATTGAGGACCTGCGGCCCTATTGAAATGGAGAATGCAAGAGTTATAAGAATCAAAAACACTTTGCACTTAAGCGAGATTTATGTATCTCCCGCTGTACTGGAGGAGATTAAAGGCAAGCAGGGGATTACGGTACTGGAGGAGCCCAAAGATATCTTCACAAAAGATGGACAATTCACAGCCTTTTGAGCAGATCGTTCTTTTCCTGAAAATGTCGGTAGCGTCCATTAACAAGGCGTTTGAATGCATTTAAAATCTAAGTTATGCAGACTATTATTTATATATCAAGTGCTTTTTAGGAGGGAGGTATTAGCCATGAATGAGCGGATTAAAAACATGAAAGAAAATATACAAAAATTGAACAATGCGGGGGTCCGTCGTACTACATTCTACACACTGATTACTGCTTCACTTAAGGAGACATTGGGCGAAGCGGTTCCGATCCGCCGCGCCAAAGCATTTACATATCTTCTGGATCACGTGGAACAGACAGTTGCCCCATATGAGCTTCTGGCGGGATCTATTATAGGCATGTGGCCCGTAGACGGACACATAGCGTCCTATGAACTGCGGAAGCAGGAAGCCATAAAGGTTCTTGAGGAATATCTGCTGAAAAGGGAAAGTATAGGCGGTAAAGCCGCCGCTAAAAGAAGTGCCGTAACATTTGAAAGAAGAAAACTTGAGTTAAAAAGCCGGTTTGCTTTAATGGCCAGAGACCACTATGACGCAAATATTGATTTTAATCAGCTTCAAAGCTTAATCTCGGAAATGCAGAGGCATTTTGAAGGAAAAGCCAATTTGGAAAAATACGAAATCGGAAGAGAGCTGGAGAGGTATTTTAAGTATGATTATGGAGAAGAGGCAAAAAGGTTGTCTGCTGAGCTTCCATGGAGTGTCTCCAATCATATTGATCTGAATTATCAGAAAGTAGTAAATAAAGGTTTTGGAAAGCTAAGGGATGAAATTGAGACAAGCCTGATGCAAGCCGTTGATACGAAGGAGAAGGACTTTTATTTGTCCGCCCAAATTGCTATTGCTGGGGTAATTGGGTTTATAGACAGGTATGCGGATACGCTTCTGAAAGCCGGGAATTCACAGGAGGCTGGAGCAGGACGTGCTGTAGAACTTCGCTCTATGGCGGCCATATGCAGGAAGATCTCCGTTGAAAAGCCTGAGACTTTCAAAGAAGCCATGCAGCTTGTGTGGATGACACACTTAATAGCCAATATAGGGGGCGGTTCAGCGCTTTCCTTCGCAAGATTTGACCAGTACATGTATCCTTTTTATAAAAAAGATATGGAAAGCGGTGCAATAACCGAAGATGAAGCCAGAGAAATCCTTTGCTGCATGTGGCTTAAGATTAATGAACCTCAAATGCGTACAGTTCAGAGCTTAAGTGTGGGCGGTGTGACACCTGAAGGCAAAGATGCCGCCAATGGTTTGACCAGGCTTTGTCTTGAAGTGGCGGCGGATATGAAGCTTCCTTATCCGAATCTATCCGTACGCGTAAATAAGGTCAGTCCCGAATGGTTGTATGATGAGGCTGTAAATACAATTAAAGCTGGCATAGGCCAGCCTATGATCCTGAATGACGAATTATGGATTCCAAACCTTAAACGCCTTGGGTATCCGGTTGAAATTGCACGTGAGTACTATAATATGGGTTGCGTTGAAGTAATGCTTCAGGGTAAGCAGCCCAGCTGGGTGGGCGGTTTAATGGTGGCATTTCCGCTGGCTATTGAAAAAGTCCTAAAGAAATGGAAGCAGCATGAATGCTTGCCGGATACATTTGAAGATTTTATGCAGGCTTATCTCTCTGAAGTGAAAGGTGATATTGCGGAAAATATAAACGATGGACTGGCATACCTGAACCTTTTGAGGGAAAAGTGCTATGACCCCTTTGCATCAATACTTGTAGAAGGCTGCCTTGAGAGTGGAACGGATATTTTTCAAGGCGGTGCAATATGCCCTCCGCATGTGGCAATCAGCGGCACAGGCTTGGGGACGGCGGCAGATTCACTCTCTGCAATAAAGAAGTTTGTATATGATGAGAAAAAGGTTACACTTGGAAATCTGTATGAGGCATTGAGCTGCAATTTCAAGGGGTTCGAAAACCTGCAAGTCCTTTTAGACAGGAATACGCCGGCCTTTGGAAATGACATTGACGACGTAGATGAAATAGCGGCACGTATTTACAATGCTTATTGTGATGATGTATTTGCTTATAATGATTCTCAAAAGAAAGAGAAATATGTAAATGTCTTATTCAGCTACACCAGCCATGTATATATGGGGGAAATAACCGGGGCTACACCCAATGGGAGAATGGCCGGAGGAGCCTTCAGCGATGCGATAGGACCGAGTCAGGGAAAGGATGTTGGGGGCCCTACCAAGTTGCTTAATTCTGTATTAAGGCTTGACCATTCAAAGGTCACCGGAGGATTTGCCATGAATATTAAAGTCAATCCTACACTGGTAAATGACGAAGCCGGCACCAACGCCATTAAGTCGTTGATAAAGGCCTACATTAAAAATGGCGGTCCGCAGATTCAATTCAACTTTGTAGACCCTGATATGTTGAAGGAGGCCCAGTTATTTCCTGAAAAGCATAACGATATTGTTGTAAGAGTTGCCGGTTATTGCGAATATTTCGTGAATCTTGACCGTACACTTCAGGATGAAATTGTGCAAAGGACAATGCATGAAATGGAATGAAGATCAGACTAAAATTACAAGGAGCGTTGATTATGAAAGCAGTAGCAGTGATAGAAGCCGGAAAGGTTGAGGTTGTTGATATACCTATTCCCGAGTGTGGTAAATATGAATGCCTTGTAAAGGTAGGAGCCTGTGGATTGTGCAACAGTACCGACCTCAAAATAATCAGTGACCAAATCTCAAACGTAAAGGTCCAATACCCTGTAATTCTTGGGCATGAAGGCGTGGGAGAGATAATTGAAAAGGGGAGCAAGGTAAGGAATCTGAAGGTTGGAGAGATAGTATTAAGTCCGGTGGGAAAGATGGCTGCCGGAGTGCCTTATAATCTTATGTATGGAGGAATGGCGCAGTACTGCATTGCACATGATGTAAAAGCTATGCTTGAGGATGGAATTGAGCTGCCGTTTGTGCTTGAGCGGTATCCTATGAGAAAATTCTCAAAGGATATAAGCTTTGAGGATGCAGGCGTTGTCCTTACATTGAAAGAAAATTATAGCGCATTAATAAATTTTGGCATGAAACCCGGTATGGACGTGCTTATATATGGTGATGGCCCTGTGGGTATGGGACTTGCTAATTTCTCCCGTGTAATAAATGCCGGATGGGTAGGCTGTGTAGGACACAGGAAGGATCGTCTGGATAAAATTCTTAGCATTGCCAAAGCGGATATGGTTATCAATTCTCATGATGAGTCACTGGATGAAAAACTTGGAGACAAGCACTTCGACCTGATTATAGATGCGGTAGGCAAGACGGATATCATTAAACAGGCGGCAAAAAGGCTGAAGCCGGGAGGAAAAGTAGGCTGTTATGGCGTATTGAAGCCCGGAGATTCAACTTTCGATCTTTTCGACCTGCCCAACCATGTCAGCTTGCATATGCTTAACTGGCCTTACAGGCAGCATGATATGCAGGATGAAATAATAGACATGATTTTGACGGGAAAAATTAATCCAAAGGATTATTACAGCCATGTTTTACCTATAGATGAAGTTGTGAAGGGGATAAAATTGATTGAGAGCCGCGAGGCGTATAAGGTTGTATTAAAAATGTAGGGAATTTGAACTTTAAGCGGATATTTATAAAGCGTTTTGAGGTATGAGACAAACTCATACCTCAGAACATAAGAGCCGAAAAATTACACTGATTTTGGGAGGTAACCGATTGATGGACATTTCTGCTTTTCCATGGAGGCTTGTGCAAAACAGGGTAAAACGTAAATATTCAGGAGGACGTGAACTTGACCGTTTCCGTGGTATAGAGCCCGCAGTTGACGATGATACGCCGGAGGCGTGGGTTGGTTCGGATACCGGTGTCCGCAATCCCCTGAAGCCGTACGAGGGACACGCCCGCTGCATACTCCCCG
Organism: Bacillota bacterium; assembly: GCA_023397905.1. GTDB lineage: Bacteria > Bacillota > Clostridia > Acetivibrionales > DSM-1351 > Ruminiclostridium. The sequence continues at coordinate 4,437 of JAEWSZ010000028.1, forward strand.
ATGGCAGGGAAATGTATGTGTGCGAGGCTGTGTCCATAGATCCTGAGAATATACTCGGGAAGGAGCATGTTGCAAGATACGGCTCCAGATTAGGTATACTTGTGAAAATACTGGATGCAAAGGTTCAGCTCAGCCTTCAGGCACATCCAACCCGTGATTTTGCCAAGCAGGTTTACAATAGTGATTTTGGCAAGGAGGAGAGCTGGTACATAATTTCGCTGCGTGATGATACAAAAGAACCTCCTTATGTGTATATGGGATTTAAGGAAGGCATTACACCGGATATATTCAAAAAATACTATGATGCCGGGGATGTTGCCGGGATGGAAAAGTGCGTCCACAAGCTGCCTGTCAAGGTTGGAGATATGTATTTTATACGTGCGGGCCTGCCTCATGCGATTGGCGCCGGATGCTTGCTGATAGAGGTACAGGAGCCTTCAGACCTGATAGCAACAGTATCCAGGCTTCAAGAAGGTACGGATGAAGAGAAGGCAGCCTACGATAAGCGCCAGCTTGGTACATATATTTATAAGGGAAGCAGCTATGAGGAGAACTTCAATAAGTGTGTCATTCAGCCCAAAGTATTTCGCAAAGGCTATTGGGGCAAGGAGTCTCTGCTTCTCGGCAAGCCTTCTGCACAGTATTTTTCCGTCACCCGCATTGATGCCGAAGGAACTGCCGATATACGCGGGACAGGATATGTCCAGGTGGCTGTGGTGCTCAAGGGCGGAGGCAAGCTTGTATGGGATGGAGGCACGATGGATGTAAAGAAATCAGATGAACTTTTGCTGCCGGCAAATATAAAAAATATGAAAATCATTCCGGGCAGCAGCGGCTTCTCAGCAGTACTCTCCCATCCGGCCGGCGTGGAGTTTGATATGGCGTAGGCTTATTTATCTTACCTGCCTTCTGCAAGTCTTTTGTCATGTATTATTGCCTGTATGCTTTGAGTAAGTTTTACAGCATATAAAAATATTTTTAAATATGTACATTGAGTACAAGGAGAGGAACGTGATATTATGTCAAAATTTAAACCCATTCTTGGAATATCTATGGGAGATCCGGCGGGCATTGGCCCTGAAATAGCTGTAAAGACACTTGCGAGAGAGGATATTTATGAAAAATGCCGTCCGCTTATTGTGGGAGATGCAAAAGTAATGAGAGATGCCCTGCGGATTACCAATTTAGACTTAAAGCTCAACATTATTTCCGATGTGAAGGATGCATGCTTTGAGCTAGGCACTATGGATATAATTGACTTGAATAATGTGGATATGGAGAAGCTGGAGTACGGAAAAGTTTCGGCTATGGCGGGAAATGCAGCATTTGAAGCTGTTAAAAAGTTGATCGAGCTCGCCATGGAAAAAAAGATAGATGCTACCATTACCGGCCCCATAAACAAAGAGTCCATTAATCTTGCAGGACACCATTTCTCAGGGCATACGGAGATTTATGCCCATTTTACCCAAACAAGCGACTTTTCAATGATGCTGGCCCACGGCAATTTCAGAGTTGTACACGTATGTACACACGTGTCATTGAGACAGGCGTGTGATCTGGTTAAGAAGGACAGGGTACTGAAGGTCATAAAGCTTGCAGAAGATGCATGCAGGAAAATCGGCATTGCAAATCCCAGAATAGGTGTGGCAGGACTGAATCCGCATTCAGGAGAGAATGGAATGTTTGGATGGGAGGAAGAAAGAGAAATAGAACCTGCCATTGCTGAGGCTGTGAAGCTGGGAATAAATGTAGAGGGTCCCGTCCCTCCGGACAGCCTGTTCTCAAAGGCCAGAGGCGGATGGTATGACATTGCGGTGGCTATGTATCATGATCAGGGACATATACCAATGAAGGTTGTGGGATTTGAATGGAATGAGAATGAAAAGAAATGGAATGCCATAAGCGGAGTGAATATAACATTGGGATTGCCTATCATACGCAGCTCAGTGGATCATGGGACAGCATTCGGAAAGGCCGGAAAGGGTACGGCATCCGAGCTGAGCCTGGTACATGCTGTTGAGTATGGAATAATGCTTGCGATTAATAAATGATAATACTATAAGGTTGGGTAAAATGGTTAAATTGTTAATTATTGCCGATGATTTTACCGGTGCACTGGATACCGGAGTGCAATTTGCCAAGCAAGGAATTAAGACTCTTGTAAGCATACAGAGTGAGTATAATGCCCTATCTGTTGAAGATGGCGCCCAAATACTTGTTATTGATACCGAAAGCAGGCATATAGGGGCGGAAGAGGCATACCGGACGGTTTTTAAGATTGCCGGGGCTGCAGGATTATCGGGTATTAAAAAAATATATAAAAAAACAGATTCCACTTTGCGAGGGAATATCGGAAGCGAGTTGGAGGCGGTAATGAATGCGCTTGGAGAAAATACGCTTGTGTTTATACCAGCATTTCCAATGGCAGGACGGGTTACCGTAGACGGCTTCCAATATGTCAATGGAGAAGCTCTCCATAAAACAGCCTTTGCACATGACCCGCTGGACCCTGTGGTTGACAGCTATATACCGGATATAATCGGAAAACAGACCGAGGCTGATGTAGTTATAGTCAGAAAGGGAGAGCTGCAAGACTTTGGGGATCAAAGTCCGAAGCAAAAAACCATGTTTGTTTTCGATTGTGAAAAGGACGAAGATTTTAAAAGAATCGGGAGAGTTCTGAAGCAAACAGGAAGGATGAGGGTAACAGCGGGAAGTGCGGGATTTGCAGCTTTTTTGCCGGAGCTTTTAGAGTTAAAGGGCCATGGAGAAGCAGTGGCGGAGGAGTTTGAGAAAAAGTGCAGTGAAGAGCTGCTTGTGGTATGCGGAAGTCTAAACGAACGTTCCTTGAAACAGATAAATTTTGGAGAAATGCACGGCTATTCAAGTATTACTTTAACTGAGAAAGAAAAACTGACTGAGGACTATTTTGAAAGTCCCGATGGATTGGCCTTGGTAGAAAAAGCTGAGAGACAGGCAGTCGGAAATGGAAAACTTATAATAAAAGCTGCGGGAAGCAGGCAGGAAGAGGGTAAATGTCTGGCTTATGCACGGAGCATCGGTCTTGATGAAAAAAGTATACCCTTTCAGATAGCCTGCAACATAGGAAAGCTTGTAAAGCAAGTGATTGACAGAAGCGGCATCGGGACGCTGATCGTATTTGGAGGAGACACGGCGGTGTCAATAATGAATGCTTTGGGCTGTGACGGCATTATTCCTGTAAGGGAAATTGTCCCGGGGGTTGCAGTATCAAAAGTAGCGGGTAATGGTTACAACCTGAAGCTTATTACTAAAGCCGGAGGGTTTGGGGATGAAAGTGTGCTGCTGGACATAGAGCAGTATTTGAATGTCAATCGACAACTTTTCACGGGAGTATAAAAAAGGATGCCAGAACCTTGACATAAATCCTGCAAAGTCTTTTATATTAAGATTTTACAGGATTTTTGCCATGTTCGGGTGTCAAAGACGGAGTTTCAACATATAATACAACAGCGGTATAGTTGGCTGCCGGAAAGGGACAGGAGTACCCGGGCGCACCGGAAACGGAGGCATCTGCAAATCTGCAACAGTAGACATGGAATAAAATGTGATATATAATAAACTCTGTGTCAAATTACCGGGTTTGCAATATTAAAACCACGGCAGGGTAACATTAATAGGAAGCGGATGTGGATTTATTATGGAAGCCTATTTTACGGGAAATATTTACAGGACCGACGGAGATCGGCGGAACTTGATCGACAAGCTTTTTTTGAATACCAGATGGTACTTTGTGTACGGCTACGGAAGAGAAGTCATATGGGGGCGCAACCTGGCTGTAAAAGACGAGTATGATTCCGAAAAATGGGCGGCCTCCAGCCACAGGATCTTTCAGGACATTGAAAAGAGCGGCGGCAGGGTCTTTCTGGACGGTCTGGATAATATTTCGAAGCCGGAGGGACCGGTGGTATTTGTCAGCAACCATATGAGCACTCTGGAGACTTTTGTATTTCCGTGTATTATTGTACCTCATAAAGATATGACCTATGTGGTCAAGGATTCTCTCGTTTCCATGCCGTTGTTCGGGCATATCATGAGAAGCAGGAACCCTATTGTTGTTTCCAGGAAAAATTCCAAACAGGATCTGCTCAATGTTCTGAGCCAGGGAAAAGAGATACTGGCTTCGGGAAGATCAATCGTAATTTTTCCGGAGGGCTCAAGACAGAAGGAATTCAATCCCGAAAAGTTCAATTCTCTGGGCATAAAGCTGGCCAAGGAAGCAGGGGTGCCTGTGATACCCGTGGCTATTAAAACGGATTTCTGGGGGAATGGGAAGATTATAAAGGATATAGGTCCGGTCAGAAGAAATGAACCCATCTGTATGAGCTTTGGCGAGCCCATATATATAACAGGAGCCGGTAAGGCCGAACACAAGCAGGTTGTGGATTTCATATCCCGCAAGGTGGAGGAATTCAAAACCGTTAAAATATAGCCGCCCGTGTCGGCGCTATCTGTTGAGAATTGGCCCAGTACGATATAAATGCCGGTATAAATATTTTTTAAAAATTTAATACAAAAGTATTGTCAAAAGTTAAACTTGCTAGTAAAATAAGATAAGTCGGCAGCTATTAACTGAAGTAAAGGCCAATAGTTGTTTGAGCTTGCAAGTATCGGGGCATAGCGCAGATGGTAGCGCGCTTGGTTCGGGACCAAGAGGCCGCTGGTTCAAATCCAGTTGCTCCGACCAGAAAGACATACTTTTCCGCCAAGGGGAAGGTATGTCTTTTGTTATGAGGAAAATTGTGGTATTATGGATTTAAAGATTATTTCAAAGCTTAGAGAAACAGAATTTGTTATACTATAACATTTTGAAATTCTGAAAATGCAGCGGAGGTATTTTCGATGGAAACGCAACGCTTAATGATACGACGCTTCAGATCTGACGATTGGCACGACCTTCACGAGTACCTCTCACAGGCGGAAGTTGTCAAATATGAACCCTATGACTTATTTACCGAGGAGCAAAGCCGGCAGGAAGCAACTCGAAGATCAACAGATGATTCCTTTTGGGCTGTTTGCCTTAAAAATACGGGAAAACTCATTGGAAATGTATATTTGGCTAAACAGGATTTTGACACTTGGGAACTGGGATATGTATTTAACGTAAATTACCAGGGTAATGGTTATGCGACAGAAGCAGCAAGAGCATTGATTGAAGATTTATTCAAAATCCATAATGCCCGCCGCGTCATCGCAATGTGCAACCCTCTGAACGTCCTTTCGTGGAAGCTTCTCGAACGGCTTGGTTTTCGCCGTGAAGGTAATCTGATACAGAATATATTTTTCAAAAAAGATAACACAGGTCAACCAATATGGTCGGATACGTACGAATACGCAATACTTAGCATTGAATGGCAAAAAGATTCTTAAAGGACGAAGAATAATTCATATATGACCCTCGCGTTTGAAAATTCTAATTTGTCAGCTTAATCAACAGACATCATATCGACCGAAGATAGAAATCTTTTTTACACCATATTTCCAAAATTTTAGGCAGTAAAAGATGCCATGCGCTTGAACACACATGGCATTTATCTTTTTGAAATTATTGACATGCGCAAAAATATAACTTATATTGAACGAGGCATGAATACCGGATATCCAAGCACTCATGCCTCAATAATAATCATAGAAAGCTAATACTCTCAAGTTTCCTTATGAACTATAGAATACCATTAAGGTCATACCCGCATAAATGACCGTTTTCTCCTCCTATAATGAGTTTCTTCTTTTCAACAGTAACTGAATAAGGGTACATTTCGCATATTGTGGCAAAGATATTTTCAAATTTCACTATATCAAAGATACCAACGATATTATCCTTTCTGTGCCATACCCAATACCTGCCTTGTTCATAGAAATAGACGAATCCAACGCCGGAACCTTTCATGACTATCGAACGAACTTTAGCACCGGTTTTAGGGTTCAACTGTAATATTTCACCTCTATAGAGTAATAGAATTGTTAATAATCCGTCTTCATTCCATTGCATATAAGATATGTAGCTGTTATCACCGGATATCTTTATCTTGTTTATCTTTTTCTTGTTTTCAGCATTCCAAATACGAATTTCTCCATCTTTGAAAACTGCGGCAAAAGATTTGCTGTCCGGAGACCAGGCGGTACAATGAGGATATCTTTGTGACAGTAATTTATTTAATTTGTACTGCCACTTATTCTTAATTTTTATCCAGGATAGCAATGTCGTATTCCAAAATACACCGGCCACTTTTTCTTCTTCTAGATTTAGTAAAACAACAGGAGAAAAAACAGGTCTCCAGGAAGATGAAAAGGGATCTCCGGTTTTATCAAAATTCTGAGGGTAAGTATTAACCAAAGCATATCTTTGATCAGGTGAAATAGAAAATTCACCATTATAAGAGAAATTCTTATCAAAAACACGGATGCTGTTATTTTTCAAGTCCCAATAATAAGGCTGATAAGACAGAGAGCCCAGAATAATGCCGTTTTTGGTACCGATAGCAATATTAGGCTCAAAGATCGTGTTTGGTAATATGACCTCAGTCCTTTGTGCCGGATTGCTAAGTGACAGTTTGCTGACTACTCCTTTATACATAATGACTGCTTCGTTATTTATTTTTGTAACATTTGCCTGAGAATTCCATGCTTTTTCGGGGATTTTAATTCGATTAACGATACTGCCGGTTTTTAAATTCCATATACAAGCTTCAGAGACAAAGCCTCCGGTTATTGCAAATTCTGAATCATTATTTTCAATAATAGCTTCAAGAGATCCAATACGTCTGCCTTGGCCAATTCTATATTCTCCATGGAGTAATGAATTCCAATCCCAAATGAAAATGTATCCTTTATCCGAACAGCATATCAGATATTTCTTGTCAGCAGATAAACTTGCCGTCTTAACGTTTCTGTCATCCGGACAGAGGTATTCTTTTATGAGTTCTCCACTGTTTAGATTGAAGATTCGTATGGAGTGTGAAAAGGTGACAAGAAACGAGTCTTCAATAATAAAACAATTAACAGTGTTTGCATCATATCCGACGGTTCGTAAGATATCCCAAGTTTTGCAATCCCATTCTATTACTTCTTTTTCAGCTGAATAAAGCTTATTATCGGCTATCCATTCTATCCAATCAGGACTATAGCGATGACCTCGGTTATTCGCGTTTTCTTTAGTAATATATAAGTTTTCACCGGGGATATCCAGATAGAGATTTTTGCTGCCTTCATTTATTTGACTGCGTAATGTAAATGTTTCAATATCCCATTCATGGAGCTCGTTATTTGTGGAAACCGATAATAAATACCTTCGGTCAGGAGAAAGTCTTAATGATATAACCCAATCACTATGTCCTTCTAAAAAAGTTTTGTTTTGTAAAGTGTTTAAGTCCCAAACACCAATTCTTGTGTCTTTTGAAGAGGAAAAAACAAAATCATCGCTAAATACGACTCTGCTGACATAATCTGTATGACCGGTGAATTCCGCTATCATTTCTAATGTTTCCGAGTTCCAAAGCCGTACAATATTATCATCACCACAGGTTGCAAGCCATTTTTTTTCAGGATGATATGCAACGTTATTAATAGGGTCTCCATTATGCGCTTCCAATTCAGCTTTTAAGCAAAGGTCCAGGCCATATTCATTTAGCTTGTATTCCCAAACTTTCAGATTTCCGTCTTCGGAAGAAGTGACAAATCTATTTTCAGGTATGTTTACAAGTCCCAGTATAAAATTTTCATGCCCTTTATACGTATATAAGGGGTGTAATGAATCAGGAGCATCCCATAAAGGCTTAATTGGTTTTCTGGAGCTTTCTTTTTTTAATGCTTCAAACCAAGAATTAATTTCAGGATATTTTAGAAGAGAACTTTGATATAGGGCATCCAGTATTGTTTCGGGATAGTCACAAAAAGCTGAATAATATATATCAATGAAGTCCATAAGCTCCATAACCCAAGGGTGAAGTTCATTGACCTCCTCTTCCTCAGAATAAGCGTATCCATCATACATTTCCTCTAAAGCTTCCTGCAGACTGGAAATTCCTCCGCTCTGATATATCTCATTGATGTCTAACATATTTTTTCTCCTGACTATTTAAGTAATTTAGGCATTTGTGAAATGCCTGCAACCCAGGGTTTCATTTCACAATTACCCATAATTGCTCAATTTAAGTAATTTATGAGTAATTATATGTTTTTTTGAATGTTTTTGCAATAAAAAACAATTTTGTCCGCAAACTCTCAAAAAATAAGATATAAAGTCATTATCATTTGTTAATTACAAACTTAAATCAATGCTATAAAATATAAAAAAGGAGGATAATAAAATGAGAACAACGCAATTAGGAAAAGATACAATACCAGCCATCGCAATTGGAACATGGTCATGGGGGACAGGATTTAACGGCGGCAACAAGGTCTTTGGTAATTCCTATGGATTTGAGGAACTACTTCCTGTTTTTCAGTGTGGGGTAGAAAAAGGGCTCACTTTATGGGATACGGCTGCTATATACGGTATGGGAGCGTCGGAAACAATTTTAGGGAAGTGTATTGGGCAATCTGAAAATATTATTGTTTCCACTAAATTCTCGCCAATGCCAATGCAAAGTAAAAACGCAATGATGAAATCATTTATTAAAAGCTCGGAACGGCTTAACCGGAAAAGCATTGATATCTATTGGATTCATACTGCTTCAAATGTAAAGAAATGGACAAATCAAGCGGTTGATTTATATAAAGCCGGCAAAATAAAACATATCGGCGTTTCCAATCACAATTTAGAGCAGATACGGGAGGCGTCAAAAATACTTGAATCAAACAGGCTGCATTTAGATGCAGTCCAGAATCATTACAGCCTTTTATATAGACAGCCGGAAGAGGAAGGGATTCTTGAATGGTGTAAAGCCAATCATACTTGTTTTTTTGCGTATATGGTTTTGGAGCAGGGCGCATTAACAGGTAAATATAGCGAATCAAATCCGTTTAAAGCCAGGACAAGAAGGGCGAAAGCATATCCGGCTGAGACGCTCGGGAAGCTGAAGCCCTTGATCAGCTGTATGCAAACAATTGCCGATAGGTATGCTGCTGATGTGTCACAGATCGCAATCGCGTGGTCAATGGGGAAAGGGACGATTCCGTTGGTAGGAGCTACAAAAGCAGATCAAATTCAAAGTATTTGCAAAGCGGATGAAATCACTTTGGAGCAAAGCGAGATAGTATTAATCGAGCAGGCGGCCTTACAAACAGGAGTGAGCACAAAAGCAGGCTGGGAATGAAAGCGGGGTAATATGGATAAGTTAGAGGAAATTATTGAAATAGTGGAAAAAGCGAACGGTATTCAATTATTAAAAGAAAAGGTACAGCCGATATATGAACAAATGGTGTATTGCAAGAAGGATAACAATGAAATAGTATCGAAAATCGGTGGGATTGATAAGAATCTGTATATTCTTTTGTCGGGAACCATACGATTGTATTATATTGATATGGACGGTAATGATATTACAAGATTTTTTGGAACAAAAGGATGTATCAGCGGAGGCAGTGATGATTCTTTACCGTTTGGCACAGAAACTTTGGAAGTATCCGAGTTTTTAATGATAGATGCTGAAAAAATCAAAGAGCTTGCCGACGAGGATATTTATTGGCTAAAGATATGTAATCAGTTATTGCAAAACAGTATTCGCTATAAAATATACAGAGAAAGTTGTTTCCTGATGGAAAGCGCTACTGAGCGATATATTAATTTTAAGAGGATGTATCCTCAATTGGAAGAGAAAGTAAGCCAGGCGCATATAGCTTCCTATTTGGGAATTACACCAGTATCACTCAGCAGAATTCGCAGAACAATTAAAGAAGAAAAGTAGTCAAATCGGTTATGGGAATGTCTATAATACAAGAATAAGAGGACGTAGCGGCGGGCACCTGCGAGGAAATCAAGGATTCTGGAATTTAGCCGGTTGCAGGCACAAGATAATTCGGCAGATAATGAGCGGTTCCCGCACCATTTTTACAATAAAAACAGTGAAAGTGCGTGGGTGAATCCTTTCGGACATATCAATAAAGCGTGGTATAATTAATAAAAAGTTAATATAAAAGCGATCTACAGTAACAGTAACTGATATAAGGCAATAAGTCGAATTTGATGATGCTGTAACCGGAAGTGTTTATTTGAAGAAGGTGATGAAATGCTGAAATACGGAGACAAAGTTGGTATTGTTGCTTGTTCCAACCCTCTTATGAACAGAGAAGGGAATCAGCTCACAGAATTAGCAGATACCTTTATTAAGCTGGAATTGACCCCAGTATTCAGTAAGTACATCTTTGAACAGAACTCCCATTTCAATGGAACCGGCGCAGAACGAGCTGGTATTCTTAACGATTTTTATAGTGATGATAGTATAAGGGCAATTATTGATGTTTCGGGTGGAGACATAGCAAATGAACTGCTCGATTTCATCGATATATGCCTGACTTTGATGATAAGGTCTTGTTTTTTACGAAAGTAAAAGGCAATCCTGTTTGTTTTTGTCCTTGCGATGGCCATTTAAGTATTTAAGTATTCTGGAAACAAACCGATATTCAATTTAGAAGAAAACGTAAAGGATGAATAGAATGAACGAGAATATGGAAAAAGTATTTAGCGATTTTAAGCTATCCCAAAAAGTATCAAAAGCTATAGTTAACAAGTATAAAGACAACGTAGGAGAAGATGTAGTAGAAATATGGGAAAAGTATGGGTTTGGAAGTACGTTTGGCGGATATTTAAAAATAATAAATCCGGATGATATGCAGGAATTGTTAGAAGAAACATACATAATGCCATTTGACGATATCCCCGTTTTTGTAACCGGAATGGGGGATATTATAGTATGTAATAGTAGAGGAACTTTTTCAATATTAGATTATAGACATCAACGGATAAAAGTTCTCTGGACTCAAAAGAAGATAATGTGGGATTTCTTTTTCAATAATTATTATCGGGATAAATATTGGCTGTGGAATCCATATTTTGAAGCGGCGGAAAAGTACGGAGAGCCCGAGCATGATGAATGTTTTGGATATGAACCATTATTAAGCTTAGGTGGAAAAGAGAGCATTGATAATTTGAGAAAAGTTAAATATGAAGTTCATATCAGTCTTTTAGCTACAACACAGGGAGTCTTGTCTTGTTAACAGCCCTTAAAAACAAAAATCTTTTTTCCACTATTGTCACAAAGAACCCACCATCAATTGATAAAACTCAGTTGATGGCGGGTTTGTTATATAGTAAGATTTGGTGTGTAGAGTATTTATATAATAGGCAAAATGAGTTCTTGAATACTCCAACCTACAGATACTTGAGGTAAAGGCAGATGACACCGGTCATAAAGCCAAGCTATCGGCTTCCAGCCGACGTTAAGTGAAAATGTAAATTCGTGATATTCTGAAAGGGGGATGCGGACATAATCCTGGACCAAGTATAAACATAGGAGGAAGAAAATGTATTCATACCCAGACCGCATCCGTGCCATTAAGTTCTATATGAAGTGTGGATTTAACGCTGCTTATACTGTCAGG
>JAEWSZ010000031.1 GCA_023397905.1 Bacillota bacterium
CCTGACAGTATAAGCAGCGTTAAATCCACACTTCATATAGAACTTAATGGCACGGATGCGGTCTGGGTATGAATACATTTTCTTCCTCCTATGTTTATACTTGGTCCAGGATTATGTCCGCATCCCCAATAGTCTTGCAATGTAGAATTTAGTTTAACATTTTACATTACTTTTTCATTTTAGATGAATTTTTTTGAAAAATCATTGCCTTAAAGTACACTCTAAGGTATAGAATACATTTGTGCAAATAAAAACCTGGTACAAAAATGCAAATTTGATATATCTTTAGAGGAGGGTTTGATTATGCAATACAGAAAATTCGGAAATCTGGATTTCAAGGTTTCGGCTCTGGGTTTCGGAGCCATGAGGCTTCCTGTTGTACCCGGAAGCGACGTTATTGACGAGGCTGAAGCTATAAAAATGATAAGGCATTCCATTGATCAGGGAGTCAATTATGTTGACACGGCTTATCCTTATCACGGCGGCAACAGCGAATTGGTGGTAGGAAAGGCATTAAAGGACGGGTACAGGGAAAAAGTCAAGCTGGCTTCAAAATCTCCCACCTGGCTTATTAAAAAGCCGGAGGATTTCGACCGTTTGCTGGATGAACAGCTTGGCAAGCTGCAGACGGACAGTATTGATTTTTACTTGCTGCATGCCCTGTCAAGAGATTCATGGAAAAATGTAATTTTGAAGCATGGCATTTTACAGCGTGCGGAAGCGGCTAAAAAGGCCGGAAAGATCAAGCATTTGGGTTTTTCCTTTCATGATGAGGGTCCGGCTTTTACCGAAATCATGGACGGATATGACAAATGGGAATTCTGCCAGATACAGTACAACTACCTGGACATAGAAAACCAGGCAGGCCTCAAGGGATTGAAATATGCTGCTTCCAAAGGAATTGCGGTCGTCATAATGGAACCGCTTTTAGGCGGTAAGCTGGCCAATGTGCCCAAGGATGTCAAGGCCATTTTTGATGAAAACGGGAAGAACCATTCGGCGGCTTATTGGGCTCTGCAGTGGCTGTGGAACCAGCCGGAGGTGGGCGTGGTGTTGAGCGGAATGAGCAATATGCAGCAGGTGGAAGAAAATCTGGCTATTGCAGACAAGTCCGGCGTGGACGTGTTCGGAAAAGCGGAATTGGACACCGTAGACAGGGTAATCCGCAAATATGCCGAAAGAGCAGCCATACCATGTACCGCATGCAATTACTGTATGCCATGTCCGAATAATGTAAACATTCCAAGGAATTTCAGCTTGTACAATACCGGTATAATACATGAGGATGTGGCAGGTGCAAAAAATAACTACGGCAATTTTGAAAAGACCAACCGCGCCAGCGAATGTGTTCAGTGCAAAATATGTGAAGATAAATGTCCACAGAAAATCCCTATCAGCGAATGGCTGCCCAAGGTGCATGCATTGCTTGGATAGTGGCTGATTTGGGCATCTATAAAAGAAAAAATTATGAATAATGGAAATATATAAGAAAAAGGATTAATAATAGGGATTTATCCACAGGGGGCGGTGTTTCATCAGTGTTAAGGTGAGATACCGCCTCTTTTTTCCTGCCCCGTTCAACCAGGGCGAATCCGGGGAAAAGGGGAATTTTTATAGGTGCTTTCCATGTTATTAATAAAAAATTAATACTTTCAATTATAAAATGCTATATAATATAAGAAATGCGTTAAGCATGGAGATTTGCAATTTATAAACTGAAAGTAGAGTGTACTTATGAGATTTTTAAAAAAGATAATTACCCTTACTTTGGCCGGAAGTCTGATGTTGTCCATGTCCTCCTGCACTTCAAAAAACGGTGAAGCGGAAAATCAGACTGCTGAAAAAACCTCTCCTGGGACAAATCTGGAGGAAGCGGTGGGAGAGGTTTCCACTGAAAAAAACATTAGCGAGGATATACATACCGATCAAATCGGATACAGGAATAATGATAAAAAAATAGCTGTGGTAAAAGGCCAGCACAATTCTTTCAGCCTTGTGGATGCGGGAACCGACAAAATAGTGCTGAACAAGCCTCTGGAAGGGAAGGTAAATGACGAATCCAGCGGAGATACGGTATCATATGCCGATTTCTCGGAATTGACATCCAATGGGCAGTATTACATTTCAATACCGGGTTTAGGCAGGTCCTACAATTTTAAAATAGGTGACAGCGCCATATACGCAGGAGTGGAGGATGCCCTGCTGAAAGCGCTGTACTATCAGCGCTGCGGTATTGAATTGACACCGCAGTACGCGGGAGCATACAGCCACGGAATATGCCATGACGCCATGGCAAAGCTGTACGGCGATGAGACCAGGGAGCTGGATGTGGACGGCGGCTGGCACGACGCAGGGGACTATGGAAGGTATGTGGTTCCTGCTGCGGTGACCGCGGCTGATTTGATGCTGGCCTATGAATTTTATCCTGACAGTTTTGCAGACAAGATAAATATTCCGGAAAGCTCAAACAACATACCGGATATACTGGACGAAGCCAGATACGGTATGGACTGGATGCTGAAAATGCAGGATGGGGAGACTGGCGGAGTTTATCACAAGGTAACCACCAGAAATTTTCCAGATATGACAACAATGCCGGACAAGGATGTGGACGATTTGCTGGTCATGCCGGTATCATTTACTGCAACCGGGGATTTTGCGGCAGTTACGGCTATGGCTTCAAGGATATTCAAAAACATAGACCCCGCTTTTTCCAACCGGTGTCTGGAGGCGTCGCTGAAAGCGTGGGAATGGCTCGAGGCCAATAAGAATTTTGTGGCATTTAAAAATCCTCCGGATGTTTCTTCAGGGGAATATGGGGATACCTCCGGAAAGGATGAATAGGCCTGGGCTGCGGCTGAACTTTTCAGGGCTACCGGAGAAGAAAAATACGGCAAATATTTTACAGATAATTATGAAACGGGCGGTTTTGGCCTGGGGTGGCAGAATGTAAGCGGTTTTGCAGCCATTTCATATATGTTTTCGGATCCTGTGAAAGCGGATATGAAAAAGGTGGAGGAACTGAAAAAAAGCTGGCTGGAAAAGGCGGATATGTTCACGGCCACAGCGGAAAAGGACGGGTATCTGCTGGCCATGCATAAAATGGAGTACAACTGGGGAAGCAATATGAATGTTTCAAATCACGCAATGCACCTGCTGGTAGCCGACAGGCTGAGCAATGACCCAAAATACACACGGGCGGTTGAAGACAGCGCCCATTATCTGCTGGGCAGAAATACTCTGAATCAAAGCTATATCACAGGGTTTGGTTCAAAACAGGTGCTGCAGCCACATCACAGGCCGTCTGCCGGAGATCTTGTCAAGGATCCTGTTCCCGGGTTTTTGGTGGGAGGACCTGATTCCGCACTTGAGGATGATACGGCAAAGGAAAAGCTGTCCGGAAAAGCTCCGGCACAGTGCTATATTGATGATGTCACATCCTTTTCCACCAATGAAGTGGCCACATATTGGAATTCATCCGCGCTGTTTGTGTTTGCGTATATGAGAGAGGCCAAACAGTAAAATATTGATATGACAATAAAAGAATCGACAGGGAGGAATGAAATTGGCGAAACAAGTATGGAAGCCGTCTACAATGCTGAATCCGGTACCGGTTGTCATGGTGACCTGTGCCGATAATGACGGAAAACCTAATATAATTACACTGGCGTGGGCGGGAACGGTGAATTCCGACCCTCCCATGGTATCTATTTCCGTAAGAAAGCACAGATATTCCTATGAACTCATAAAACAAAGAGGGGAGTTCGCAATCAATCTGCCTACGAGGAGCCTGACCTTTGCCACGGACTACTGCGGAGTCAAATCAGGAAAAGACACGGATAAGTTTGAGGCCATGAAGCTGACTCCCGAAAAAGCTTCAAAGGTCCAGGTCCCACTGATAAATGAGTGCCCGGTCAATCTGGAATGCGTTGTGAAGCAGGTGCTGGAGCTGGGATCCCATGATCTGTTTCTGGCTGAGGTGGTTGCTACAAATGTAGACGAGTCCCTGCTGGATGAGGACGGAAAGCTGGACCTCCACAAGGCGGATCTCATCTGCTATTCCCACGGCGAATAC
>JAEWSZ010000152.1 GCA_023397905.1 Bacillota bacterium
TGAGTCAGGAAAGCCGGTTACAGATATGATTTTTGCCCCGTTGTTCTTGAGCGTTGATATGGTTTTCATCAATTCGGGGACATTTCCATAGTACGAAATACAAATAACAACATCTCCGGGCACTACCTGTCCTGCCGAACCATGAGTGGCCTCCGTACCATCCAGAAAATAACACGGCGTTCCGACAGAAGACAGCAGTGAAGCCGTATAACCGCCTAAATGGTGCGGCTTTCCTATACCGCTCACATGTATGCGATTGCCTCTCTTTTCCGCCTCAATGATCAACTGAATCGCCTCATTGTAGTAATCGCAATTGAGAGTAGACCTGATTTGCCGCAGCTCATTCACTGCATTATCCAGAAAAAATTCAAGCCGATCCTTTAAGCTATTTGTTTTATCACCCACAAAAATCACCCTTTCTCATATCATATAGTTTGAATATGTTTTACAATCAAAAAATCACGCTGATCAGACCGGTTACGGCTATCAACACAAGTACAACTTTTTTAAACACATTTTCCTTCAATTTTGAGGATACCTTTATTCCGAAATAATTTCCGACAACAGCACACGGTATGAATATTAAGGAACCTTTAATCGATTGTTCATTGACAATTTTCATGATTGCCTGGATTATAAGCGCATAAACGGATAATATCAGAAAATAAGCACAAACATTTGCCCTGAATGTATCTTTATCAGTTCCCATATTGGCAAGGAACAGAACAAAAGGTGGCCCCGCCAGAGAGATGCTTCCCTGCAGCAATCCGCTTATCAAGCCTACCAGAAGCATGGACTGCTTTTCTTTTTTTATTTTTACTCTGAAGCCTAAAGCCAGCATGATAGCCGTTGCAATTATTACCATCCCCGCTGCGGATTTCAGAACTTTTGGATCCACCGCAATTAGGGCATATGACCCCGCGAACGTACCCACTATCCCCGAAATTATCAGCGGCCTGATTCTTTTCAAATCCAAATTCTGTCTTTCATGACAGTAAAGCTGTATACTTATGACCGCACCTATTATTGTTATAATGGGAATCAACTCCCGTATAGGCAAGAAAGCTGAAAGTAAAGGCACTGCAACTAACGCAAATCCAAAGCCCATAGCCCCCTGTACGAATCCCGACAGCAGAAACACCATAATTTCAAGGAATATAAAGAATATTATATTCACTCCGGATTCCCCTCTTTCCGGAAATCATAATGCTTCTTTTCGACCGCAGGCAGTTTAAATATGGAAACCCTGCCCACCAATTTTTCCACATGCTCTGAAAGCTCCTTTATATTTTCAATAATAGTCACCATTGAATCATTCTGATTCTGAACTATTGCCGATGTTTCCTGTGTACCTGCGGCAATTTCTTGGGATGAGGCCGAAATCTGTTCAATGGACAACCTTATGTTTTTACTGCTTTCTGCAATTTCCTGAAGTGCTTCCGTAACAACATTAAGTTTTGGTGCAACTATTGATACTTCAGTATTGATAGTTCCAAATGACTCTCCGGTACCTTTTATCTGGTTTATGCAGTCTTCAACCTGTCTGCAGCCTTCTTTGAGAGAATTTACAACACTAACCGACTCATTCTTCAATGCTTCTATAATTTTCCTTATATTGACAAGTGAATCCTGAGAATTGCCCGCAAGCTTTCTTATTTCCTGGGCTACAACAGCAAAGCCTCGCCCCGATTCCCCTGCTTTTGAAGCCTCAATTGATGCATTGAGAGACAGCAGGCTTGTATCTTTGGCAATATTGCCAATTACATTTACTAATCCTGAAATTTCTTTTGTTCTTTTATCAAGACCTTTAACTTTTTCAACGGAATCCTGCGTAACTAACGTGATCTGATCCAATTGCAGCATTAAAATATTCAGTGAATCGCTGCCCCGTCTTGACGCTTTCACAAGGGAACTAAAGTAATCAGCCAGCTCCCTGCTCTCGGCGTTGGCCACATCTATACTTTTATCAAAGCGGCTTATGCTATTGGCTATTTCTGTTGATGCTCCTGCCTGTTCCTGAGTTCCGTACGCAAGCTGTTCCATTGTCCCGGTAATTTGCTTGCCCGCGTCCATCACATCCCTTGCCGTATGCATAAGCCTGTTCCCTTTGGATTCTACCTCCATAGAAGTATCGAATATGGACTTTACCACATTCCTCAGGTTGTCTGACATCTTATTGAATGAAGCGGCCAGTTTACCTATCTCATTCTCGCCTTTGTACCGGATATTTTCTGAGGTCAGGTTGTTGTCTGCAATTTGATTGCTATATTTTATAAGCTTGTTAATATTGCGCTGAATGCCCCAACTGATCAAGGTCATGATAAAAAATCCAAGAACTGCCGATGCCGGTATTGATACGGACAATAGCAATACTGTACTGCCGATGCTCCTGTTTGTATACTGAAAAGCCCCCTGCTGGCCCTGATAGATTATCTGCCTCAGCTCAGCAAGCGTATTCAGCACATCAAAACGCATTCCTGCAATTTTCACACGTGCAAGTGTAATCTCATCTTTATCATTTTTATCCACTGCCTGCCTTAAGGTATTCTTCAAAATGCCGTTGATTTCAGCTTCTTTTTCCACTATATCCTGAATTTTAACATCGGCCCCGGCTATTTTCATTGTACTTTTCAATCCGTCCAGAGCATCCGCCATCTGCTTGCCCTGCTCTTCGACTTTTTGCGCCGTTTCATCAGAAGCAAAGGATATATAGTCACCGATATATATGTCTTTTACAAGGAATTCGGTAGTTATCTCCGATATCTTTACAGAGTCGCTGTTTAACTGCTCCAGAGCCCTCATGCTGTCTTTTACATCTTTCAGATACCGGAACGCAATAAGTGTTGAAGCAAGGAAAAGTGCGACTGTCAGTGAAAGAACAACATAGTACTTTCCTCTAATGCTGATGTCTTGAAATTTAATCACATTTAACTTTTTCACATTAACCTCACATCTGCATGCTTCGGCATGCAGTCAAATAGTAATAAAAACACCTGTGTGCTTTTCAGGTTTGAAAGGTACAATGAATGCGGGCTTTGTCTACCACCATTTGATCAGGTCCGTAACCTTGTTCCGGAGGTCTATAAAATGCGGATCTGATATATCTCTTGGCCTTGGCAGGTCACATATGATTTCCTCTTTAATTGTCGTAGGTTTGTTGGTGAGTACGAGAATCCTTTCCCCAAGATATACCGCTTCCTCTATATTGTGGGTAATAAAAATTACTGTTGTTTTTGTCTTCTCCCACAGTTTAATCAGCTCATCCTCAAGCTTGTACCTGAGATCCAGGTCCAATTGCCCATATGGTTCATCCATAAGCAGAAGTTCAGGATAAGTAGCAAATGCCCTGGCAATGACAACCCTCTGCAGCATACTTACCGACAACTGCTTCGGGTAATAATCCCGGTAGCTTTCAAGCCCCACCATCTTTAACACTTCATTGACTTTTTCATCCGCTTCTCTTTTAGGTACTTTTTTTATATTAAGTCCGAATCTCACATTTTCTTCTACTTTAAGCCATGGCATAGTGGAATATTCCTGGAATATATAGGCGAGGTTATGTTTTTTTAAATTAACAGGTTCTTCATTGACAAGTATTTCTCCGGAAGTTACATCATATATCTTGGTAAGACAATTAAGAAAAGTCGTTTTTCCGCAGCCTGTCGGCCCAACGATACAGAGAAATTCACCTTGCTTTACATTAAACGTGACATCGTTAAGAACCAGTAAATCTCCAAATTTTTTGGTCATATTTTGTACTTTAACTTTATAATTATCATTTTCCAATCTTATTCCCTCCAGATAGTTAAAACTTTTTATCCATTTCTTCTGATATTTGCTGCCTCAGCTTCAGGAATTCTGTGTCAACGTAGCTACGCGGCCTTGGCAGATCAATTTTATATTCTTTTATTATTTTTGTAGGGCAATTGTCCAACAGTACAATCCTGTCGGCAAGGAAAAGAGCTTCTTCAATATTATTGGTTACAAAAAGAACCGTACGCCTTTCTTTTTCCCGTATTCGTTCAAGCTCCGCCTGCATCATATATCTTGTTTGCGCATCCAGATGGCCGAAGGGTTCATCCATTAGCATCACAACCGGATCATTGCAGTATGCTCTGGCGATTCCCACCCGCTGCCTCATACCGCCCGAAAGCTGAACCGGATATGATTTTTCAAATCCGCTCAGGCCCACAAGATCTATATAGTACTGAGCCTTAATTCTCCTCTCCTTCTTGTCCATTCCTCTTACACTGGGGCCAAACTCCACATTTCCCATAACCGTAAGCCATGGAAACAGAGCCGTTGTCTGGTAGACCATTCCCCTGTCCGCTCCCGGGGCGGTAACCTTTTTGCCGTTTACTGCAACTTCGCCCGAACTCGGCGTTTCCAGACCTGCCACTATATTAAGAAGTGTGGTCTTGCCGCATTGTCCCGGTCCAAACAAAACAAGAAATTCGTTTTCAACCACTTCCAAATTTATTTTTTCTATTACCTGGTAAGTTCCCTTTTCAGATTCAAATTTTTTTGATAAATTACTGCATTTGATAATGATATCTTTTTTTGTTCCTATCTTCCCCTGTTGTTCCACCTGCATAGCCGCGATTCAACCCCTCTCATTATGTTTACAAGCAGCAATCCAACTATACTGATTGCTATCATTCCGGTAATTATCTGCACGATTTTTCCCGATTCCATTCCTACCACTATCATCCATCCCAGGCCCTCTGACGATCGGACCATTTCTGCAGCCAGCACCACCATCCATGCATTTGAAAGTCCTATCTGCAGTCCGGCGAATATTGACGGAACCGATGAGGGGAAGATAATTCTGGTA
This sequence comes from Bacillota bacterium, assembly GCA_023397905.1. Classification (GTDB taxonomy): domain Bacteria; phylum Bacillota; class Clostridia; order Acetivibrionales; family DSM-1351; genus Ruminiclostridium. The sequence continues at coordinate 4,835 of JAEWSZ010000152.1, forward strand.
AAAATCTGTTTACTGTTTGCTCCAAGCATCTTTGAAGCGCCGATAAGTACCGGATCGACCCTTATAGCCCCCATATATGCATTCATCAGCACAGGAATAAAGGCGGCTATAAAAATAATAAAATATTTTGAGGACTCTCCAATGCCGAACCATAAAATAGCAAGCGGTATCCATGCGATAGGCGGAATTGGGCGGAATATTTCAAAAATCGGCTTTATAATAGCATTTGCCATTTTGGACCAGCCCATCACAATCCCTATGATGCAGCCTGAAACGGAGGCAATTAAAAATCCTATCAGAACCCTGGCAAGGCTTGCCCCAATATGCCCTAAAATTGTATATCTTCCTATGGGAATAATGAATGAATCAAATAAATACTCTATTACTTCAACCGCAGAAGGAAAAGCTAATTTCGAATCCGAGAAGGTAGCAACAAGTTGCCATATTATTAATAATACAAATAAAATGCTTACCAGTCTGATGATGCTTACCAATTGACTTCCGACCTTTTTAACAGGTAATTTGAATGACAACTTACACACCGCCCTTTACATATTTATTCTCAATAAATTCCAAAATATATGAAAGTAGTGCACCTATCGCACCTATGGTCAGCATCCCTACTACAATAATATCCGGTCTTCCAAAATTCCTGGATATCTGTATCATGTATCCAAGGCCTTTGCTTGAAGCAAGCAGTTCAGCCGCCACCAATGCGGACCACGAAGTTCCCAGAGAAATTCTCAGGCCTGTAAAAATATATGGAAGAGCTGTTGGCAAAGCTACCTTTCTCAATATTTCAAAATTACTTGCACCAAATGTTTCGGCTACCCATATATGCACCAGGCTGGTATGTTTTATTCCTGCATAAACATTTATGACACATGGGATAACAGCTGATATAAAAATAATTGCAGCCCTTGCCGGCAGTCCTACCCCAAGCCATAAAAGCATTATGGGAATCCAGGCAATAGGCGGAATCGGCCTGAACATATCAAAAATCGGCTGTATTATAAGACTTGCCTTCTTATACCAGGCCATTGCAATTCCCAAAGGCACTCCGATAAGCGCTCCGATCAAATATCCCACCAGACATACCTGAAGGCTCGTTAAGATATGGGCAAATATCGTCGCTCCGTCAGGTTCCGGATCGTAAAATTTAACTATAAACTCATTTAACACAGTATAAGGACTTGGCATTACCGTAGACGGAACCAGTTTTAATACATCAGTTATTATTTGCCATATGCCTAAAAATGCAATCAATGACATTGCGGAAACGGCAAGATATAATCTTTCCTTTTTTTTCATTGAATTACCAACGCCTTTCTGTTTTTTAAGGAGGAAAGGATGCCGGAGTCATAGCACCCTTTATCCATCCTTTCAGATACTAAGTAAATTATTTTAAGGCTTCTCCTAATATTTCACCTGAAACAAGATTTTTATCATATATTGGCAGTTTTTCAGCCTGTAGCTTGCCAATGCTCACCATGAATTCCGCAAACAGTTTTGTACTCTCTCCGTGCTTCCATGTCTTTGCCTTATCTGTTGTTATAAACGGCTTGTTAAGAGCTTCCAATTCCACGGCCTTATCGTCCACATCCTGCCCGTTTTCCGTATACCACTTTTTAAGCAATGCCTTTTTTCCCTCTTTATCGTTTTCGATTTCATCATTGGCCTTGTACAGAAGACTTACATATTTTATTATCAGATCCTTTTTGGCATCATATGATTTTTCATTTGCCACCAGGACATCATTATATGGTACTCCAAGTGATGTTAAGCCGCCTACCTTGATATAACCTTTTTGTTGTGCCTCATAAGACAGGGGATAACCTAACGCAACCACATCGCCCTGTCCGGATTGGAAAGCCTGCCAGCCCTGGGCGTATGTCATATGGGTTATTTTTGCATCGTTCGCCTTCAGTCCAAGTTTTTCAAGCCACTTGAGCGACATCATCTGGTATACCGTGCCAACCTCGCATATTATGCTTTTGCCCTTCACTGTTTCCGGGCTTCCAAGAATTTCAGGATATGTGGGATTTGTACCTTTGGCTTTTACCATGGGATCGTCAGGTCTCGCATACAATTCTATTCCCGCATCGGAAGAATCCAGGTCCGCTACAAGCTTGGCGTTGTAGGATGCTACGCTGAAAATTGCAGCGGCTCCAATTGTGCCCAAATCCCATTGATTGGCTCCAAGTGCCTCGTTCATGGGAGCACCCATTGAAAATGTAATATTTTCTACTTTAAAGCCGTTTTCTTTATCCCATCCTTTGTCTGTAACGTATTTTGCGGATAGGCTCAGCATAAAAGGCATAAGCGCTACTTTCAGCACAGGAAGGTCTTTCTCATTAACCTTCGATGTTTCGGAGCTCCCGGCTGCTTTAGTATCAGATGCCGTACCGACAGCAGTATTATTGCCTGCACACCCGGTAACTCCCGTTGCCAGCATAATGACTGCAATAATGATACAAAATAGTTTTTTCATAAATTTCCTCCTAGAAATTATTATTGAATTTTACACTTTTATAATAAATGATTTACAATCCCCTTATATATATTTTTTCCTTACACTTCTTTCATTTTTTTGACCTCTTGATTTTTTAAGACATAAAAAAATAAAATTACTTTCACTTTTTTGATATTATTTTTATTTTTATGACGTTTAACAGCATGAACGCCTGTAATATATTGATAATGACATTAGTATATGCTATTATATTTGTACAATTAAGCGGCCTTGCATAATTACATACTTCCATTAAATCTATGTATGTAGAAACGGTGATTTATGAAATTATATAATAAGGTTTACAATTTTGTTTTAAAAAGATTATCTCGCCATATGGAAAGAAACACCGGCAGCCTTCAAAACAGATTATTTATTTCCTTTTTTATATTGATGATTTTCATTGCAAGCTTTATAAGCCTAAGCTTATACTTTGTATTTGAAGATATGGCTACAAACGAAATCGGACGTTCCCGTGTGGATGTATTGAAACAAATAGGGGAACGTACCAGGGTAATAAAAAACAGCGTTATAACTCTGTCCAATTTATATTATTTCGACAGGCAAATAAATAAGCTGGTTACTGATCCGCTAAACACGAACCCCATTCCGGTAAATGATTTATCTGAAATTGCCGGAAAATATAAAGAGGCCTTTAAGGAAATCAATCTTGATTTTTACAGTGTCATAGTGTCTGAAAATGGCTTCAAGTATTGTTCTTTGCAAAATTCTGACAACTATAACTATAAAGGAGCTACTGTTAACCTCTGGTTTAAAGATGTTGAAAAAAAAGATGGCAGTATTTACTGGGTAAGCAGTTATAATGACCAGGATAATGATAAAGAAAGCAAATACGTGTTTTCTGCCGCCAGAGTTTTTAAAGATAATATAACAGGCAGACATACAGGTACACTCCTGATTAATGTTGAAGAAAGAACTCTGTATAATACTTATAAAAACGTACTGAATGGCAAAAACTCCATTTACATTATCGATGAAAAGGGAAGCTTTGTCAGCCACAATGATGAGAATATGCTGGGCATCAACTTTTTTGAAATGAACCGTTTCAGAGACATTTTCAAAAAAAATGATTTCAGCATAATTAAAAAGAACGGAAGAGACATTTTAATTTCAAGATATTTCGATCCTGAATCAGACTGGACAATAGTTGAGGAAATCCCGTTCAGTGAACTTATGGAGCCTTTAAGCAAGGTAAGGTATACCATACTGGCTGTTTTTATTTTTTGCACCCTGATAGCTTTTATTTTATCCTATACCTTTGCAAAAAAAGTATCTTCTCCCCTGAAATTATTTTGTTTTTCAATGAAAAAGGTTCAGGACGGCAATCTTGACACAATTTCAGACATAAAGGGTTGGAATGAAATAAAGCAGCTCAGCGACAGATTCAACCTCATGGTTGAAAATATGAAAGAACTTCTGGCAAATATAAAAGAAAAGGAAAAGCTTAAAAGAAAAGCCGAATTAGATTTTTTACAGGCGCAAATAAGTCCTCATTTTTTGTACAACACTCTTTTTTCAATTAAATGTATGGTCTCCATGGCTCAGAATGAAGAAGCCGAAGAAATGCTGGCTGCTTTTATCGCGCTGTTGAAAAAAACTTTAAATGGCAAGGAGGAATTTATCACAATCGGCGAGGAAATGGATTGTCTTGAAGAGTATATCCTTATCCAGAAGTATCGCTATTCAAATAAATTTGAGGTCAAATACGATATACAAAGCAATATTTTAAATAACAGAATTCCCAAATTAATACTTCAGCCGATTATAGAAAACTGTATTTTCCACGGCATTGAACCCCAGAAGGGCAATTGTACCATAATGGTAAAAGCATTCAGAGAAAATGATGATATTACTTTTAAAATAATCGATAACGGAGTCGGCATGGATGAAGAGAAAATCAGATCAATATGGCAGAACATAATGGTCAATGAAGGGAGAAAGTTCAACCGTGTGGGTATTATCAACGTTCAGGAAAGAATACAGTTGAACTTCGGGCAGGAGTATGGAGTAGAAATATTCAGCCAGCTGGGGAAAGGCACTGAAATCCAGGTTAAAATGCCTGCAGTCGTATAAGGATTGAATTCATGTGTACCGCCAAAATTATTTGCTTTGAAAGGTGCCGGATAAAATATGTTAAAAATATTAATTGTTGACGATGAAACTCCAATACGTGAATGGATAGCCTTCTGTGTCAGGAAAAGCTCTAAAAAATATGAGATTTCAGGACTGGCTTCCAATGGCGAAGAAGCTCTTGAGCTTTTTAAAATCCAGATGCCCGATATTGTTTTTACAGACATAAAAATGCCTATTATGGATGGATTGGAGCTTATGAAGCAAATTAAACTTTTAAAGCCATCTACCGACATTATTGTCCTCACTTGCTACAGCGATTTTGAATACGCCAGACAGGCGGTCAAGTACGGAGCCACAGAGTACATCCTGAAAACAGAGATCCAGAATGTGGACATAATAAAAGCACTTGAAAAAATCGAATCCAAACATGTAAACGCCTATGAAAACAGTGAAAAAGAATTATCCGGAATCCAATTAAAAAGAGAGGCTTTTATTAAATACCTGATTATGCAGGAAAACAATGTCCAGAATTTATCTGAAAAAATCCTGGTGGAACAGGGCATATTCATTAAAGGCAGCTCGCTATTTGCAATGGCTGTAAAATATACGGGAAATGTCGAATTCATTGATCGGATCAGCAGTTATTCCAAAATGACTCAAAGCAGCAAAATAGATAACCTGCTATGGTTTTCGTATGATAAGGACATTTTTGTATTTTTAGGCAATATAAAAGAAACTCCTAGTTATTTATTCCAGTTGAATCTTCTAAAGGATTTTGCCTTGAACATGCATAAAAATACCAATTGCACAATAGGATTAAGCCAGATATACCATGGGCTTAAATTTTTGAGCACTGCCATAAACGAGGCTGTAATGCAGGCAAATCAGGAGTTTTATTGCGGTGAAGGCAGTATCAACCTGATTGATATTTCAAAACAGAACCCTGAGTTTATCGTTCAACTGGAAGCACTAAAAAATCAACTCTTTGAAGCAGTTAAACTTGGGGAATCTGACAGGGTCCTCCACATGACAGATAGAATCTTAGCCTTTATGGAAGAATGGAGAACAAATGATATTAATTATTTGAAAAAAACCTGCTCTGAAATCATCGAATTCGTACACAGCAAGACATACAACTATAGAAATGTCGGAATGTACTCCATTTACTGCATCAAGGATGAAATCTCAGAGGCAGGTTCGTTTCAGGAAATAAAAAAGATTCTGCAGACAAAAGTAAAAGAAATAATTTGTATGCAGATGCACCCTGCAAATTCGTATTCGAATACAATTCTAAAAGCAATTGACTATATAAACAGTCATTACTCTGAGCCCATAGGCCTTTCAAATATTGCTTTATATGTCCACCTTAATCCAGAATATTTCAGCAGGCTGTTCAAAGAAGAAACAGGCAAAAACTTTAATAACTATCTGGCCGAAATCAGACTGGATAAAGCAATAAATTTATTAAAGAATACCGACATGAGAGTTAATGAAATCGCACAATCGGTTGGTTATCCAAACCTTAGCTACTTCTCCACAATTTTCAAGAAGCATCTTGGGGTAGGACCTTTTGACTATAGAAATAAGATAATATAGCTTATTTCTTTTTCAAATGTACCCTGAACATGGCAAAGCCCAGTATAAACAGCACCGCAATTGCGGCCACACCGTTTTTTGAGCTTCCTGTCAGCTGGGTGACCACGCTCATAATTATGGTTCCGAAAAATGCCGCCCCTTTTCCGAATATGTCATAAAACCCGAAAAACTCATTTGACTTTTCCTTTGGAATTATTTTGGCAAAATATGAACGTGACAGGGCTTGTACGGCCCCCTGGAAAACAGCCACGCAAACTGCCAGAAACCAGAATTCCCATGCCCTGTCAAGCTGCAGCGCAAAGACCGATATTCCAAAATAGCCCACAATGCAGATGGATATAAGCTTTGGCGTTGAAAATCTTTTTGAGAGCTTTCCAAAGGCTATTGCAAAAGGAAAAGCCACCACCTGAGTCAAAAGAAGCGCAAGCAGAAGGTTGTTGTCCGAAATGCCCACATCCTTGCCATAGGAGGTGGCCATTTCAATAATTGTATAAACGCCGTCTATGTACAGGAAGAATGCTATCAGAAACGTGTAAACCGGCATGTTGCCCCGGATATCCTTCAAGGTGTCCGCAAGCCTTTTAAAGCTTTCCCTTATGAGGTCCCTGGATTGCTCCACATAATATACCTGCCTGTAGCCTCTCAGCAGTGGTATGGTAGAAAGGGACCACCATACTCCGGTTATTACAAAGGAAAGCATTGTGGCATTTACAGTTCCGAGTCCGGTCATACCGGCAGTCAAAATCAGGCCCATGCATATGACAAACGGTATGCAGCTGCCGATATATCCCCAGGCATAGCCGTTTGAGGAAACCTCGTCCATTCTGTCGTCGGTGGTTATATCCGTAAGCATGGCATCGTAGAAAATAAAGCTCCCTGAAATGCCCACCTTGGCTATAATAAAAATTGTGAGGAAAACTATCCAGGAAGAAGGTACTGCCAGCATCAGACACCCCAGCACGCCGATTATAAAAAACATACTGAAAAATTTCTTTTTATAACCTTTGGTGTCTCCCATGGTTCCCAATATGGGCCCCAGAACAGCTCCTATCACAGTGGCGATGCTGGCCGCATAACCCCAGTAAGCCGTGGAATCCGACGCCGATATGCCCGAACCCTGGGCGATGTTTTTAAAATAGATGGGAATTATGGTTGATATCAGCAGTATGAACGCAGAATTGCCCACGTCATAAAAAATCCAGCTTTTCTCAAGTTTTGTAAATTTCATAAATATGCCCATACCCCGCATCTCGCACAAAACATCATGAAAGACGGCATGGGCCCGGTCCCCCCTTTATAATTTTTTAAAATTTCTTTCCGCCTTCCTCTTATTCAAAATTTTTATGGAAAATGCCGCTTAAAGGTTCGGCATACCTCACGCTTGCATAAACATTTTCCAGGGCAATTACACCTTCCGGCAAAATGGTCTTCATCTTTTTGCACAATTGCTCTGCCAGATCCCTGTACGCCTTGTTTGCGCGTTTATCCACAATCATTGCCGTAAACGGGCTTTCCTTGTAAATCAGCGCTTCTAAATTTTCCAGCAACTTTTTCTTCATTTCATTTTTGCAGGTCAGAAGCTTTATATAAAAAACAAAACCCTTCATACATTTCTTAAGCTCCCGCATTTCCACTCCGGGGTAAATCAATTTCAGAAAGTCAATATCCTTTATTCCGTTTTGAACAAACCGGTGTCTTTTAAAGGCCTGGGGCCTGGGGGAATAATTCCATTGAATGATCTGCCTGTCTATTTCTGCTTCCAGTGAAAAATGCGCCCTCATGTCCGGAGCATTTTCCGCAATTTCCCCGTGAAGACTGCTGTCAAGGATGAAATGACAGGTGTATCCCAGCAGATACGCCATTGCCTTGCCATCCTGCCCAGCTTCTCTTATTTTTTGGACCGCGGGTTCTATTGAATTGGCCGCAGGCTGCCAATGCATGTCTGAACCCATGGCGGTAATGCGGTTTCTGGTATATGGCTTGAAATAAAATAGCAGATCCGGACCCTGAAGACCCAGATCGAAAGCGGATTTGTTCTGTTCTATCACCTGGTCCATTTCCGGGTTTCCGGCTTTCACAAGCCTGGCTGTCTCCTGTCCGAAATAATAATGGGCGGCTATACTTGGCATATTTATCTCCAGAATAACAATTAGTTTATATATTTATAGGATAACCAGATTGTGATTAATTCAGATTATAAATGTGTAAAGTTTGTGTAAACAAAAAAGGAACTGCCGCTAAATAACAAATGCAATATATGTGAAATCCCGATTATTCCGGTCCTTCCGTACTAACTTGCAATCAATTGTACTCGCGGACCGGTATAAAATAGTTTTTCACATATATTGCATTTAATTTATTTTGCAGCAGTTCCTCTTAACAAAGTCGATAGTAATTGACTTTATGAATGGACTACTTTTCCGGGTAATTCTCTCTTTCCGTATAATGGGTGTGCAGCAGTTCATGGGCCTTATGGCTTCCGGGGCTGCCGAAATACCTTTCGTACATTTCCTTTATGATCGGATTCTCATGGGACTTTCTTATGGTAAGGCTTGCATCCTCTTCATAGATAGCCTTTGCCCTTTCAGCCCGCAAATCCAGCCAGCTTCTTACCGATGACGGCTGGATGGGCTGACCGCCGCCGTTTACACATCCTCCGGGGCAAGCCATTATTTCAACGAAATCATACTTTGCCTCTCCGGCCCTGATGGCGTCAAGCAGCTTTCTGGCATTGCCCAGCCCGCTGGCTACGGCGGCTTTTACTTTCATCTCTCCGATGTCGACCGTGGCCTCCTTGATGCCCTCTATTCCTCTGACTGCCGTATATTCCACATTGTCAAAGGATTTTCCGGTCACGACCTCGGACACGGTTCTAAGAGCGGCTTCCATAACTCCTCCGGTGGCGCCGAATATGACTCCGGCTCCGGTTGCTTCGCCCATGGGATCGTCAAATTGCCTGTCTTCCAGATTTCTAAAATCAATTCCGGCTTCCTTTATCATCCTGGCAAGCTCTCTGGTGGTCAGTACCACGTCCACATCTGCATGGCCTTCCGCGGACAGTTCAGGTCTCTGTGCCTCAAATTTCTTTGCCGTACATGGCATTATGGAAACCACAAAAATCTTTGCGGGATCAATGCCCATCTTCTCCGCATAATATGACTTCAACACGGCGCCGAACATCTCATGAGGCGATTTGCAGGAGGACAGGTTATCCAGGAACTCGGGATAATTATGCTCGCAGAACTTGATCCACCCCGGGCTGCAGGAGGTTATAACCGGCAGTTTTCCTCCGTTTTTAAGCCTGTGGAGCAGCTCCGTGCCCTCTTCCATTATAGTCAGATCGGCGGCAGTATCCGTATCAAAGACCTTTGCAAATCCCAGCCGGTTCAGGGCCGATACCATTTTACCGGTCACCCTTGTACCTATGGGAAAGCCAAATTCTTCGCCTATGGCCACCCTCACCGCAGGAGCGGTCTGAACCACCACATGGAGGTCCGGATTTGCAAGCGCTTCCCAAACCTTGTCCGTGTCATCCTTTTCTCTCAGCGCTCCAACAGGGCATACGCTGATGCACTGTCCGCACATGGTACAGGGCACATCTGCCAGGGACCTGTCAAAGGCGCAGCTGATGGCGGACTTAAAACCTCTCTCGGTGGCGCTGATGACCGACACGGTCTGAATATTTTTACAGACACTGACACAGCGTCTGCAAAGGATGCATTTATTGGGATCCCGTACAATTGAAGGTGAAAAGCTGTCTACGGGAAGCTGTGTGGACGCTCCCTCAAATCTTATGTCCTTTATGTTCAATTCATCTGCAAGGGCTTGCAGCTCGCAGTTTCTGCTTCTTACGCAGGAAAGACACTTTTTGTCATGATTGGACAGGATCAGCTCCAGAGTGACCTTTCTGGCTTCTCTTACACTTGGGCTCTGGGTATATATCTCGAGCCCTTCGGCCACAGGGTATACGCAAGAAGCCTGAAGCGCTCTCGCCCCCTTTATTTCCACCAGACACATCCTGCAGGCGCCTATCTCATTAATATCCTTGAGAAAACAAAGTGTCGGTATTCTGATATTGGCCTGTCTAGCTGCCTCTAAAATAGTTATATCGTTTTCAACCTGAAGTTTTTTGCCGTCTATTGTTATATTAACCATTGACATTGCTGCACTCTCCTTCCTCTATATTTTTGAAATAGCCTTGAATGGACACTTTTCCATACAAGCGCCGCACTTTGCGCACTTGGACTGGTCTATCACATAGGGCACCTTCTTTTCGCCGCTTATGCAATCCATAGGACAAACCTTTGCACACAGTCCGCAGCTCTTACACTTCTCTGCGTCAATAGTGTATTTCATCATTGATTTGCAGACCCCTGCGGGGCATTTCTTTCCATACACATGGGCCTCGTATTCATCCCTGAAATACTTCAGGGTGCTCAGCACTGGATTTGGAGCAGTCTGTCCCAGTCCGCACAATGCCGATGTCTTGATATTTTTAGCCAGGAGCTCCAGCTTTTCTATATCTCCGTCCCCGCCCTTGCCCTCAGTTATCCTTTCCAGTATCTCAAGCATGCGCTTTGTGCCTATCCGGCATGGAGGACATTTTCCGCAGGATTCGTCCACCGTGAATTCAAGGAAGAATTTCGCTATATCGACCATGCAGTTGTCTTCATCCATAACTATAAGTCCGCCGGAGCCCATCATTGAACCCAGGGCGATCAGTGAATCATAATCAATGGGAGTATCCAGATGGCTGACAGGGATACATCCTCCCGAAGGTCCTCCCGTCTGGGCTGCTTTGAATTTCTTGCCGTTGGGAATGCCTCCGCCTATATCGTAAACAACCTCTCTCAGAGTAGTTCCCATGGGAACCTCCACAAGGCCTGTGTTGTTTATTTTTCCGCCCAGTGCAAAAACCTTTGTCCCCTTGCTCTTCTCGGTTCCGATACCTGAAAACCACTGGGCGCCCTTGAGTATAATTACAGGGATATTTGCGTAGGTCTCAACATTGTTGAGAATAGTGGGTTTCTGCCACAGTCCCTTTACTGCCGGGAACGGCGGCCTTGGCCTGGGTTCTCCCCTGTGTCCTTCTATTGAGGTCATCAGAGCCGTCTCCTCGCCGCAGACAAATGCTCCGGCGCCCAGCCTGATTTCCAGATTGAATTTATGCCCGGTGCCCAGAATATTATCTCCCAGCAGGCCGTATTCCCTGGCCTGGTCTATGGCGATCTGGAGCCTTTTAACCGCTATGGGGTACTCAGCTCTTACATATATAAAACCTTCCGTTGCGCCTATGGCATACCCGGCAATGGACATTGCCTCGATAACGGAATGGGGATCGCCCTCCAGAACACTTCTGTCCATGAATGCTCCCGGATCGCCTTCATCGGCGTTGCAACAGACATATTTCTGATCCGACACCTGTTTTGCCGCAAAATCCCATTTCATTCCGGTGGGGAAGCCTCCGCCCCCTCTTCCTCTCAGGCCCGACTTCTTGATAGTATCCACAACAGCTTCCGGGGACATTTCCGTCAACACTTTTTCAAGGGCCTTATACCCGTCAAAAGCTATATATTCATCAATGTTTTCAGGATTGATGCGGCCGCAGTTCCTCAGGGCCACACGCATTTGCCGCCTGAAAAACTCCACGCCTTCCAGCGACTTTGCAATGTCCTCGGCTTCCTTTTCTCCTGCCAGCAGTCTTTTTACGATCCTGCCTTTGAGCAAATGCTCCTCCACGATTTCTCTCACATCTGAAACGGCCACCCTTGTGTACATAGCGCCTTCAGGATAAACTACAACAATGGGGCCTTCGGCACAGAGACCAAAACACCCGGTTTTGACAATTTTAACTTCATTGTCCAATTTATTGCTTGCCAATAGAGCTTCCATCTCATCCAATATTTTTAAAGAGTTGGAGGATGTACAACCCGTACCTGCACAAACCAGCACATGCGCCCTATATAATTGCATATTTATCTCCTTTTCCGGCATATGGCAATGAATTGCCCTATCCCGTAAAAGGGATAAATTTCAACTCATCGCCCGTGCCATTTATTTTTTAGTTATTAACTTCTCTTCTGACCCACTTCTTTTCTGTGCCTAAAAAATCAGGCACATGGGCACAGTCTTTCAGAAATTTTCAATTTCTTTCAGACTAGTCTCCTTTTCCGGCATATGGCAATGAATTGCCCTATCCCGTAAAAGGGATAAATTTCAACTCATCGCCCGTGCCATTTATTTTTTAGTTATTAACTTCTCTTCTAACCCACTTCTTTTCTGTGCCTAAAAAATCAGGCCCTATTTACTGTTTTTCCTCCGCTGCTCCAATAGTCAGGTCTGTACACACCTTTCCATTGATAACGTGCTCCAGGATAACTCTAGCCGCCTTTTCGGCAGTCATTTTTACATAGGTTACCTTATTTCCGTCCCTGTCAACTACGTCCACCACCGGTTCCAGTCTGCATACGCCGACACAGCCGGTTATAGATACGGTAACATTTTGCAGATTTCTTTTGGCTATTTCCTGGACAAAAGCCTGCATTACAGGTCTTGCGCCTGCTGCAATACCGCAGGTGGCCATTCCCACGATGATTCTGATACCGTCCTCATTGGCTCTGAGGGAGATTTGTTCCAGGGTCCTTTTCCTGATCTCATCCAGTTCAGCTATTGATTTCATTAAGTACACCTCCGAAAATATTTTTTATACCGTCCCCAATATACTCTTTCAGCCAGTTCAACACCGCAGCCTCAGTGATACGGACTCCCCCCAGCGCAGTCTTTATCTCGTCCGTGTCCAGTTTGAATTCACCCTTGGTACTTTCCAGGTGAAGAATAAACCGTATATCCGGATCTGAAGCTATTACCGCAAGCATGGTTTCACCAATGTCGCCCACAGGCAGCCTGTCTATATGGCCAATTGAAAAAGCAGCAAATACTTTTGTTCCTATATCTTTTTTTGAATTAATACTGAATTGTCCTTCACATTTCATTGCGGATTCCTTTAAAAGAGGTATTCCCAATCCGGTTTTACGTGTGGTTCGCGAAGTTGTGAAAGGATCTTCAACCCTTTTCAGAAAATTTTCTTCCATACCCGCGCCATTATCGGAAATCTCCAGATTAAGCATTCCTTTTTCCGGTATCTGGCATATATATACTGTAATAACCGTTGCTCCGGCAGTTATGGAATTTTGAATTATGTCAAGAATGTGAAGCGATAGATCTCTCATAAGTTTTTATATTGCTCAAGAATGCCGTCCACATCGTCAGGAGCCAATCTCCCATGGACATCGTCATTTATCATTATGACAGGGGCCAAACCACATGCGCCTATACATCTGCATGCATCCAGTGAAAATTTGCCGTCCTCAGTACACTGGCCCACATCAATGCCCAGCTTCTCCTTGAATTTGTCAAGAATCGCGCCGGACCCCTTTACGTAGCAGGCAGTACCCAGACAGACATTAATTTTGAAACGCCCTTTTGGATTTAGTGAGAATTGTGTGTAAAATGTAACAACGCCATAAATTTCAGAAAGTGAGATATTAAGTCCCTCGGAGATTTCTCTCAAAGCTTCCGACGGCAAATAACCGTATACCTCCTGAGCTTCATGTAAAACAGGAATAAGAGCACCTCTGGTGTCCTTATATTTTTCAATAATCTTACTGAGCTTTAAACCGGTTTCATCTGTGCAGCCGCAGCAACACGTATTTTCACTCATTAGTCAGACCTCCCTTAAAAAATTTGCCAATATATAATTGTTAATATATTAACAATATTCGTTAATATTATAACAAATTATGTCGATAAATTCAATAACCTTGTTAATAATTTAATTATTAAGAAACAAGATAAGCAGGATATAAAAAAATTTTTTTAAGTCTGTAAATTTTAAGATATTGTAAATATATACCTGATATAACCTATTGGAATGAAAAACCTCCAAACCGATTGAAATTCGTTATTTGGAGGTTTCTATAAAATTATTCTTATTCGTCGAAATCGTATTCTTCTTCCATTCTGGCCTTGAATTCTTCAAAAACACTGTTCAGCTCATCTTCATCATCTACGGTTACGAAGGAATCTTCACCGTCGTCATTATGGTCTACCTTTAAGATGACCACCTCGTCAGTTTCCTCGTCTTCATCTTCATCCTGACCATCCAGAGGAATCAAAACCACATATTCATTTCCGTTGAGTTCCACAGTGTCAATATGCTCAAACTCAACTTCCTCTCCGTCTTCACCAACTAAAACAACTATATCTTCCCTATCTTCGGTCATATTTATTCCCTCCCGGAATTTCTAAATTTTGTTCCGCCTTGCAAATATTATTAATCTAATTTTAAATATATTCCAATATTCAAAATTATACTGATATCCTCAATGGCAGCAAAAATTTTCCACTGAGGATATAATATCATACTAACACATGCTTTCACAATATTAAGTTTTCATACTTCACGAATTTCTTTGCCTGTCAAGATATCCCTGCAGTATGAAAACCGCCGACATTGTGTCCACAATATTCTTTTTGTTTGAAGCTTTGACTCCAAGCTCGTTCATAGCCCTGTGGGCCGAAACAGTGGTAAGCCTTTCGTCCCATTTTATAATGTTAAAGCTGCCCAGCTCCGAAAGCTTGTTTATGAAGCTTTCAGTCCGCTCCGTCCTGGGTCCCGCAGTACCGTTCATATTCAGAGGATATCCTATGACTATATCGGTTACCCCGTATTGCTTTATTATTTCCTCTATCCGCAAAAGCGCCTTTTTTATGCCGTCCTTGCTTCTAACGGTTTCAAGCCCCTGCGCCGTCCAGCCCATGGGGTCGCTTACGGCAACGCCTATTCTTGAATCACCGTAGTCTATGCCCAAAATCCTCATCTGACCTCCCAATATCCTCCATGAATAAAGCGCCGGAGCACCGGAATATATCTGTCCCGGATCTCCGGTACCGGCTGGCGGCCGGTCATAAAGTCCATAAAAATTAATAGGCACTCCCCTTAATATAGAGTGCCTAAAACTATCAATAATATTTATTCCACTGCATTATTATTGCTCTCAAGGTAAAATTTCAAAACTTCCTCCAGCAGCTCGTCTCTTTCAAGCCTCCGGATAATGCTTCTCGCATTTTTATAGTTTGTGATGTAAGTCGGATCTCCGGATAATATATATCCAACCATCTGGTTTATGGGATTGTACCCCTTTTCCTTCAACGCCTGGTATACCGACGTCAAAATCTCCTTCGCCTGATTATCCTTTTCCTTCTCAACATTAAACATCATAGTATCATTAATGCCCATTTCAATCACCTTCCCAGCGCAACTGTGCTATTCTCCGGTAACATCTTCAAATACGCCCCGGCTTGCCTGCCCTCTCAGCCGATTTCGCATTGAATCAAATTGAGATAATACACCTTTACGAAACCGCATGCCTCAGCCGGAGACCATATCACCTGTATCAGCTATATATCCGCCACTGTCGCTTTTGCGGATCCGTACCGCCTCCCGTCCGGTATTTTCACCGTACATAAAAAGCGTGAGCCATTTCCACTGATGATATAATAATACTAATACATACTCCGAGCTTTTGCAACAATTTTGCACTCACCGCAACAATTTCGTAATTTATTTCCGTATTATCCCCCGTTTGGCGCTTTATTATATGTCATATTTACCATAAAATATTTCCCTCAAACAAATTGCCGTTAACTTTTTTCAGTCTGGTATTTTTTATAACGCCTTTAAGCTCTTCATTTCCCTCGGCTGCCACTCTTATATAATTTTTTGTCAGCCCCTCCATATAACCTTTTCTGCCCTGCAGCTCCTGTTCATAAAGCACTTCCATTTCCCGGCCGGCATACTGCTGCAAAAACTGTTCCTCCAGCCTGTCGGACAGACTCAGCATCAATTCGCTCCTGGCATCCTTTACCTGGGGGTCTGTCTGGTTTTCAGCCTGGGCTGCCGGAGTTCCCTTCCTGGGTGAATACTTGAAAACATGTATTTTGGAAAATCCTATTTCGCGGGCAAAATCCAGGGATTTATTAAAATCCTCCTCGGTCTCTCCCGGAAAACCCACCATGATGTCCGTTGTAATTGCCACATCCGGAATGTGCTTTTTCAGAAGGGCGACGCTGCCGCGGTATTCCTCCGTGGTATACTTTCTGTTCATGGCCCTTAAGGTATTGTCACAGCCGCTTTGCAGGGACAGGTGGTAATGGGGGCACAGCTTCTCCATGCCTGCCGCCGCCTTTACAAACTCCTCCGTAACAGTGGTCGGTTCTATGGAACCCAGCCTTATTCTCCTAATACCCTCTATTTTGTTGATCTTTCGAATAATATCCAGGAGGTCTGTGCCTTTCAGGTCCTTTCCGTACGAAGCCAGATGTATGCCTGTGAGAACTATTTCGGAATATCCGTTCTGCGAAAGCCCGGCCACTTCCCGGATAACATCCTCGGGAGCCCTGCTCCTGATGGGTCCTCTGGCATAAGGTATGATACAGTAGGAACAGAACTGGCTGCAGCCCTCCTGTATCTTCAGATACGCCCTGGTCCTTTCCTTATAGGTGCTGACCTTTAGCTCTTCAAAGCTTCTTGAGGTCATTATGTTGTCGACGGCATTTATCCTGCATTCTCCCGCTTGAATCCTCGAAACATACTCAAGTATCCTGTTTCTGTCCTTTGTTCCCACTACCAGATCTACCCCCGGTATCTTCAGCACATCTTCGGGCGAAGTCTGCGCATAGCAGCCCATGACCACTACTATTGAGCCGGGATTGTTCTTCCTGGCCTTTCTTATGGCCTGTCTGGACTTTCTGTCACTCAGGTTTGTAACGGTACAGGTATTTATTATATAAACATCGGAATTCTGCTCAAAATCCACTACCTCATAGCCGTTCTGTCCGAACAGGGAAGAAATGGCCTCGGTCTCGTACTGATTGACCTTACACCCCAGAGTGTACGCCGCCATGGTTTTTTTTCGCCCGTATATCTTCAAAAACTCTTCGGGACCAAGGTTTAAATCTATACTGCTGTTTTTGTTTTCCGCCATGTAAAACCCTTTCTGAAAATACAACCTCAAACCTCAATTAACGCATGAGTTAATATACCCACAAAGTATAGCACTCCACTGATAATGATTTCAAGAAAATATAAACGGTTTCTGAACCGAATCAGCTAATTTATTCCCCTTTTTACACCATCTTTTTATTATATATCAGAAAACAGCCTGTTCAAAGGCTTTTACCTATAAAGCAGGTATATTATTGAATGAAAACGGCATTAAAAGTTTGTAAAATATGCACAACAAACCCTCAAATCCGCCAGTCGAGGGCCTTTGAAGGCATTTTTCGTGCAGGGCACAGTCTGTCCGCCAACAAGCGGATTGACTTAGATATAAAAAGAAGATAATATTAGAGTATAAATTTAGTAATTTTGATTTTTTACCTTTTATAAGGAGGATGGATAATATGAAGGCATTTGATATTTCTTTAAAATCTATTAATGATGTAAAGGATTTCGTTAATATCGTAAACAAGTATGATTTTGATGTGGATTTGTCATCAGGACGTTATATAGTTGACGCTAAGTCGATTATGGGCATTTTCAGCCTTGACCTGAGCAAACCTATCAGAGTTGAAATCCAGGTTGATGACTGCGGAAATTTCTGCGAAGAAATCAAGCGTTTTGTGGTTTAATCCTGACGGATAAACCTCTTAAATCGAACCATGGCGCTTAAGCGCTTTAAAAGGAACTGATGAGATATAACCCCGTCAGTTCCTTTTTTATGTCTCCTTTTATTTCTTTTTTCTTTTACCCTTGCCGTTTATTTTGTCGTATAATTTTTTATCGATTACCTTACCTTTTTTCCCGGATTTTTTTGCGGAACTTCCGCTTCCGGCTCCCTCCGGCTTGTCATACCTTTCCGGCTTATGGGTTTTCCTCCGTCCTCCGTTTCCGGCTTCGGCAGCAGCCCCGGCCCCGGCTGTCTTTCCTACGCCGGAGACGGCTTTCCGTCCGGATTTCGCGCTGCTTGGCTTCCTGCCTTTCCGGAATATGAGAGCGTCTTCGGCCTTCTCGTCAAATCCTGCCAGATCATCCTCCTGGTCCTCTTCCTGTTCCGCCAGCACAAACTCTATTTTTCTGGCGGAGATATCCGCCCTGGCAAGTATTACACTCACTGTTTCGCCTATTCTGTATATTTTATGGGTCCGTTCTCCCACAAGGCAGTACCGGCGCTCGTCGTAATTGTAATAATCGTCCTCCATGCTGCTCATCCTCACCAGTCCCTCAATGGTGTTGTCCAGCTCTATAAACATTCCGAAGGAGGTGACATTTGCAATAATTCCCTTGAATACCTCTCCCTCATGGGCTTTCATGTATTCCACCTTTTTGAGGTCTTCACTCTCCCGCTCGGCCTCATCGGCCATCCTCTCACGTTCGGAGCACTGCTTTGCTATTTCGGGCAGAATGCCTTCCAGCTGGCCTATCTTCTGCTCCGTCATGCCGCCCTTTAAATACAGCTTCATTATCCTGTGAATGATCAGATCCGGATATCTCCTGATGGGGGACGTGAAATGGCAGTAGTATTTTGCCGCCAGGCCGAAATGGCCCACGCTTTCGCTGCTGTACTTGGCCTTTTGAAGGGACCTGAGCATCACAGTGCTTATGATCCTCTCATGAGGTGTTCCCTTCACCTTCTCAAGCAGGTCCTGCAAAGCCCGCGGATGGATTTTATTTATACCCTTGATACTGTACCCCAGGTTGTAGATGAACTCATTTAAAGCGCTGATTTTTTCATCGTCGGGGTCCTCATGTATCCTATATACAAAAGGCGTGTTTGTCCAGAAGAAATGCTCGGCCACGGTCTCATTGCAAATGAGCATGAATTCTTCGATAATCTGGTTTGCTATGGTGATCTCGTACCTTTTGACTTCCACAGGCCTGCCCTTTTCATCCAGAATGACCTTTGCCTCGTCAAAGTCAAAATCTATGGCGCCTCTCTGAAATCTCTTTTTCCGCAGCAGCAGAGCCAATTCATGCATTATGTGAAAATCAGGCACCACATGCCCGTATCTTTCAGTAAGTTCACGGTCTTTTTCCACAAGTATCTTGTAGACATTTGTGTATGTCATTCTCTCATCGATATTTATTACGCTTTCAAATATTTCGTGATTTAAGACTTTACCGTTTTTGTCTATATCCATCATCACGGTAAAGCTGAGCCTGTCCACATGGGGATTGAGACTGCATATACCGTTTGAAAGCTTTCTGGGCAGCATGGGTATTACCCTGTCAACAAGGTAAACGCTGGTACCCCTGTTCAGGGCCTCCATGTCAAGGGGGGAGTTTTCCGTGACATAATTTGTCACATCGGCAATGTGGACTCCCAGCCGGTAATTTCCATTTTCCAGAAGTTCCACTGAAACAGCGTCGTCAAGGTCCTTTGCGTCCTCTCCGTCTATGGTGACCATCCTGAGCCCTCTTAAATCCCTCCGGCCCTTTATCATATCTCCGGTGACGGTATCGCCGACTTTTTCCGTCTGCGCTATGACATCTGCGGGGAACTCCTCTTCCAGGTTGTAGGATTTTATAATGGACAGGATATCGGTTCCGGGCTTGTCCGCATCCCCCAATATTTCAATGACCCTGCCCTCGGCATTCCTTCTCTGCTCCGGATATTTCAGGATTTCCACCACGACCTTCTGTCCCTGCTTCGCTCCGTTAAATTCGGACTTGGATATGAAAATATCATCTGGTATCCTTTTATTGTCGGGAACTACAAAGCCGAAATTCATACTTTTTTCAAAGCTCCCTACCAGAGTGGCATTGGCCCTTTTCAGAATCTTTATTATTTCACCCTCCATCCTTCTGTCCGAGGAGCTCCTGCGGTTTACCCTGGCCACCACTCTGTCGTTATGCATGGCCCCGTTCAGACTGTCGGCCGGTATGAACACATCTTCAAGCATCTCGTCGTCAGGGATTACAAATGCGTACCCTCTTTCATGGCCCTGAATTCTCCCGCTTACCAGGTTCAGTCTGGATGGTATACCATACCTGTTGGCGTGGGTCCTGAAAATCCTGCCCTCTTCCTCAAGCTCCTCAATAACCTGCTGGAACAATTCCATGTCATCGGCGGGAACATCCAGCACCAGTGCAAGTTCCTTAAACAGGAGAGGCTTGTAGGCCGAATCTCTCATAAAAGCAACTATGCGTTCTTTTCTATCTTCCAATACGTTCATATACTTAAACCTCCAAAGTTTTCAACTATTCAATCCGCAATTCATTTATCGGCATTCCTGTCGCCGGCAAAAACCCGGTTTACAAAATTTTCCCACATATCTGCATATCTCCCTATGGACCACTCAGCCATTACAATGGTATCCCCTTTTTCCAGCGGTATTTTAATCAGTTGTTTATTTATGATATTCAATTTCTGGACAGCGTATACGCCTATGCTGTTTTCAGAAATCAAAAGGGATATGTCTTTATTGGGAGACATAAAGGCATCCGTTGTCCAGGGCAGCATGGATTTGATCTCACTCCACTGTATATTCATCTCATCGTAATGTATGAGAGTGGAGGGCACCACCATTTTCAGGTCAAAATCCTCAAACTCCTTATTCTCCGCAGGCTCCTTGTAATATACCCGGCTTCTTAAAATCCAGTGCCCGTTGCGCCTCATCAATGTGAAATTTTCCTGGTCCACGCTGTTGACTATATTTTTCTTCCTATCGCCCGCAAGGGAAAAAATAAAATCCTCCCTGGCCTGTTTAAAATCATTTTCACTGCTTTCACCGAAAATATCGGAAAATTTCACGCCCTTTTCCTCAGCTATGTTGTCCATGGATATGACCTTTAACTTGGAATTATTTTCGATTCCAATATAGTCATTCCCCACAAAATGTATCTTTGTATCCGGATTCTCCGGTATGGAATTTTCAGATATTTTTACGGAAAGGTCCGCCTGCAGATAGCTCTCTTCAAAGGGGCGGGCATAGAGAGTCCCGGTATTTTGATCCGAGGACAGGCCTGAAGACCGGCCAACCTCCCAGAAACCCTTTGCTCTTGGAACCAGAAGCTGGTTTCCTGTTTTTACCGTCTTGATTTCACGGTTTTTCGAATAGATCCACAGGGTCCGGTAGGTATTATCCGCCGACCTTATGCCTACGAGGACACCCGACCGCAACAGAGGGTCCTCCGTATACTCGCCGTTATTTATATTCATTCCCACATTGCCGAAGCTTTTTTCCTTCAAGCCCTCGTCGATCTTGTCCGAAGTTTTGGTCAGCACTAAAAAGCCGTTGTCCAGGTACACATATGCCTTCATCTGCTCTGTGATAATGAGCTCGTAAAAGGGCTGGTTGTCGGCCGTGACCGTAACCACCTTTATATCGCCCCTCTGCAGGCCGAGCTTGCTCTCATTGATCCGGTATTTGCCCTGAATGTACGTGTCCGCTGCGGTCCTTATTATCCTGTAAACCGGGTTCACGCATACATCGTTCGCCATGGCCCCCAGTTCATTATCAAACATGGCAGCCTTGCCCACATATTTCTCACGGATATCCTCTTCCGTGTTTTTTGAACTCTTCCTGTCCTTTACAATGGAAATATAGCCGTCAATCTTCCACGCCCCCCGGACAGCCAGATCATCATACTCAGGCGGCTTGATGGTGTCCGCAATGTCAAACTCTATACTCCCGCAGCCCGCAAGCCCAAATAAGACGGCTGATATAAACAATAACAGTAAAAATCTGCAGCTATACTTCATAACACTCCTTAAAAAAATACCAATAAACACCGGATTTATTCACATCACGCCAACTGGTAGGGCAATCTGACAATCACAACCGTACCCTTTCCTAATTCGCTTTCTATTTTAAGTTCTCCTCCATGCATCTTAATTATTTCGTCACATATGGAAAGACCGAGTCCCGTCTGGGAATTGCTGTTTTTACCTTTAAAAAACTTTTCTTTTACCAGAGGCAGCTCCTCTCCGCTGATTCCGCAGCCGTTGTCCTCGACCCGGAATATTGCAAAGCCGTCTTCGAAAAAGGCCTTCAAAGCCACTATCCCGCCCTGCTGTGTGAATTTGAAGGAATTGCCCAGTAAATTTATCAGGACCTGCTTTATTTTATTTTTATCCAGCTCAATTTCAGGCATATCCTCGCATTCTGCGCTAAAACCGATATTTTCCTTTTTAGCCCTGGTGCTCATATGCTTTTCTATATAATCTATAATGCCGCTCACATCGGTTTTCTCTTTTTTTAATTCCACTTTTCCCGAAACGAACCTGGAGAAGTCCAGAAGCTCCTCCACCATATTTGTAAGCCTGTCGCTTTCCTTGACAATGATATTCAGGCCGTCCTTCAATATCTCCCTGTCTGTGAAATCATCGTCGATTATGGTATTGGCCCAGCCTTTTATAGACGTCAGAGGCGTTCTGAGCTCATGGGATACCAGAGAAATAAAATCATTTTTTACCCGTTCCCTGTTCTGGACCTCTCTGACCATATAATTGAGCGTGTCGGACAGCAGGCCTATTTCATCGTCCCTGCTCTTGCTGATCCTCGTATCGAGCTCCCCCCTGGCCATGAGTTCTGCCGCATTGGTGACATCCTTCAGGGGATGGACTATGCTGTGGGCCAGAATGAGGCTTATTACCACCGATACCGCTATTACAAAGATACCTATTATTATAAAGATCAGCGTTATATTGAATATTATTTTGTCCACGTCTTTCAGAGAAGTTATGAATCTCAGGACCCCAACCTGCTCCGCATCGGATTTAAGCGGGTAGGATACCGCCATGACATGCTCTTTGCCGCCGCCCGCAATGGTATTCCCGGTCCATACTCCCTTCCTGCCCTTTAAAGCCTCCAGAAAATCCTTTTCCGAGATTTTGCCGGGCCCTTCCAGTCCTTCCGAGTCCAGCAATACGATACCCTCCGCGCTGACTATCTGGACCTGGGCGTTGGTCTGTTTCCAGAATACGTCCGAATTGTCTATTATATTCACTTCCAGGGGCACATTGGAAAAATACCTGGTGTAGAAATCGGAGGCGGTCTCCACCTGATTGGTCAATATGTTTTCCATATTGCTGTAAAAATAGAAACGCGTAAAATACACCAGGAGCCCTTCAAACGCAAGAACACTTATCAGGATAATTATGATAAAATTACCCACCAGCCTGGTTTTTATGCTCTTTTTTGGAGCAGCTCTATTCAGCATCGGACTTCCTCCATCTGTATCCGGTACCCCAAACAGTTTCAATATACATGGTCTGGGATTTTTTGTCCTCTATCTTGCTTCTGAGTCTTCTGATGTTTACGTCTACAATTTTGGAATCCCCCAGAAAATCATAGCCCCAGATCTTATCCAGCAATTCATCCCTTGTAAAGGCCTTGTTCTGGTTTTCAAGGAAAAGCTTCAGCAGCAGGTATTCTTTGGGTGTCAAAAGGATCTCGCTGCCATCCTTGTACACCCTCTGAGAATATTCATCAAAGCGGAAGGCGCCGCAATTGAGTATCTGCTCCTTTTCAGAAGCATTCCTGCCGCTCATGCGCCTTAGCAGAGATTTTGTTCTCAGAATCAGTTCAGTGGTATTGAAGGGCTTCAGCACATAGTCGTCGGCGCCGTATTCCAGGCCTTTTATTTTATCAATATCCTGTCCCCTGGCAGTAAGCATGATGATCCCCATGTCGGAAAACTCTTTTCTCAGTGTTTCACACACCTGAAATCCGTCTATGCCGGGAAGCATCACATCCAGCAAAACCACATCCGGTTTATCCTGCCTTGCTTTGCTTATACCTTCTTCACCGGTTCCCGCCTCAATGACAATAAAATCATTTTTCCTGAAATTAATTTTAAGAAAGCCCCTTATGCTCTCCTCGTCCTCTACAATCAGAACCTTATATTCCATAAATGCTTCCCCTCACAAAATAAATCAGCGCACTATCCATCACTATAATTATGGCATAGTCCGGCATAAGCTGCAAGGCAGCGAAATGCGGCTCAATAATCTTCCTTAACCATTATTACCGCAAAAAAGATTGCGTCTTTACAATCTTTTTGAGGATAATAATAACGCCCGGCATGAACCGCAAGGCGGTGAAATGCGGCTCAATTATCTTCCTTAGCCATTATTACCGCAAAAAAGATTGAGCTTTTACAATCTTTTTGAGGATAATAATAACGCCCGGCATAAGCTGCAAGGCAGCGAAATGCGGTGTTCATTTTGCCGGGCAGTCGAAGTACTCTTTTCCGTTTTCAAGCTTTGCGCCTCTCGCCGCATACAATTCGTCTATTGTCACCAGCTGATACCCGCGGGAATCCAGCTCTTTCGCTATAACCTTCACCGCCTCTGCGGTTGTCCCATAGATATCGTGCATCAGCATAATGTCTCCGTCCCTGGGGTTTTTAAGGGCTTCTTTTACGATCTTGTCCTTATTTCTCGTTTTCCAGTCCAGGGTATCCACCGACCACAAAATAAACGGCGCTCCCGCATATAGCTTTACATTGCTGTTTACGCTTCCATACGGGGGACGTATTACCGCAGGAGCAATACCGTCAATATCCTTTAAAATATTTTTTGTCCTGTTTATTTCACTTTGCATATCCTTAACACTAAGCTTTGTGAGCTCCTTGTGGTCATATGTATGGTTACCTATCTGATTGCCTTCTTCGGAAATGCTTTTTATGGTTTTCCGGTACTTTTCGGCTCTCTCTCCCAGTACGAAAAAAGTGGCCCGGGCATTGTACTCTTTCAGTGTATTCAGAATCTCCATGGTGTACTGGGGATGAGGCCCGTCGTCAAAGGTCAGCGCTATCATAGGCTTCTTTGGGTCAATTATTCTTTTATCCCCGTTCTCAGCCTGTCCATCAGGAGCTTTGACATCGATAGCCCCGCCGGTGGTGGCCTCGGGAGCCTGTGTCTTTTCCCCGCCCGTATTTTTAACCGTAACGGTATGCTTCCCGTCAATGTCTCCGGTGCCCGGGGCGTTATCTGCGCCGGTGCTTTTACTCTGGCCGCCGGGCGTCTTAATCCCCGTATCCACAGCTGCCTGGGCATAGTTTTTCACATCGCCCGAAGCATATGCGGTCACCGCAAATATCAATAGTAAGACCAACCCTGCCAGAACTACAATCTTGCTGATACCGAAATTTCTCATGCCTACCTCCCACATACGCGTAAAATGCGTATTCAAACAGTGATAAAACGCCGTTTGCGGGTTTAAGTGCCGTGGTGCGGCACTTTGTGAAATGTGCATATGACCTCACACTGCTCTGTTTCACGCTTCCCCTTATGACATTTTTCATTTGAATCATCCATGATGTCATTTTAATAGTTTTAAAAAGTTAAAGGGTTACAAAAAGTCAAAAAAAAGGTTACAGTATAGTAACCTTTTGAACTGCTTTCAGCGCTATTTGCAAAAACTGTGCAAGTGGTAATTCCAGCTCATTGCAGCCATTTTCCAGACGAGCCCTCAGATTTCCCGGAGCTTCGTCAATTTTATTCAAAAGCAGCTCCGGAGAAACTCCTGAAATATTTCCCAAAGGTGAGGTCTCACATGCCAGAATTACTTCGGCAATGCAATCCGACAGATATAATACCTTGTCCATTTTTCTCTGCCGTGGTACTCCATTGCAATCATTATGAGCCTTTACAGAATACACGATAGCCTGGTCAAAATCCAGGTTTTCCAGTATTTCGGCTCCCAGAATGCCGTGCTTTGAAGGCTGGTCCAGGGTCTTCTCATAATCAATATCATGCAGCAGTCCCACCAATCCCCACATCTGGATATCGGCATTAAAATACACGGCAAATTCCTTCATAATAGCTTCTACAGCCATGGAACGTCTGAGTATATGCCCGTCGGAAAGCCTCAGCCGCAATTCTTCCAGAGCTTCATCTCTAGTCATAAGGCACCTCCCCAACAACATGGAAATACATTAGCTTATATAACAAAAAGCCCAGTGCACCAAAGTACGCCTGGACTTATTTTCATGACTTTGTTTTTATATTGCCTTAGACAGCATAAAAAGGACAACTGAAGTAATAAGGAATGCGATTGCGGCAAACGCAGTATACTTCGAAAGCAATGCATCGATAGTACGTCCTTTATTCTTTCCAAAAAAAGTTTCGGCTCCACCTGCTATTGAACCTGACAATCCGGCTTGCTTTCCGGACTGAAGCAATACTATTACAATAATCGAGATGGCGAAAATAACGTGTAATATGTTAACAATCCATTTTGCAACTTCCATTCAAACACCTCCTAAAATAGACAAATAACATTTTAGCATAACTAAAAACAAAAAGCAAGCACTAGCGTCCGGGTCTAGGAACAAAATACCGCCCACAAAAAAACAAGTCCGGAAGACTTGTTTTCTGCGCTTTTTTTATAAATTAAACCATGCTTTGAGCCCCGGATATTCCGCTACTTCTCCCAGCTCTTCTTCTATTCTCAGAAGCTGATTGTACTTTGCTACCCTGTCGGTTCTGGAGGGAGCTCCGGTCTTTATCTGCCCGGAGTTTGTTGCTACAGCTATATCGGCTATGGTAGCGTCCTCGGTTTCACCGGACCTGTGGGAGGTAACTGCCGTATATCCTGCCCTGTTGGCCATCTGTATGGCATCCAGGGTCTCCGTCAGAGTACCTATCTGATTTACCTTTATGAGAATGGAATTGGCAACTCCAAGCTTGATACCCTTTTCAAGCCTTTTTGTATTTGTTACAAAAAGGTCGTCACCCACAAGCTGTATCTTTTTGCCCAGCTTTTCGGTCAGAAGCTTCCAGCCTTCCCAGTCCTCTTCCGAGACACCGTCTTCAAGGGATATAATGGGATATTTATTTGCCAGATCAGTCCAATACTGCACCATTTCTTCCTTTGTCTTTCTTATATTGGTCTTCCAGAAGAAATACGTCCCATCCTCCTGGTACATCTCTGTTGCGGCGGCATCAATGGCAATGCGGAAATCGTCTCCAGGCTTGTAGCCCGCTTTTGTCACTGCCTCCAGTATGATCTGAATAGCCTGTTCGTCGGTCTCAAGGTTTGGCGCAAAGCCGCCTTCATCACCCACGGCCGTGCTGAGGCCCTTGCTGTGCAGCACCTTTTTCAGGTTGTGGAATACTTCCGCGCACATTCTGAGGGATTCCTTAAAGCTCTCGGCCCCTACTGGCATTATCATGAATTCCTGGATATTTACACTGTTATCCGCATGTTTTCCGCCGTTTATAATATTCATCATGGGAACAGGCAAGGTTTTGGCATTGACGCCGCCTATATACTGGTA
>JAEWSZ010000167.1 GCA_023397905.1 Bacillota bacterium
AGATCTCAGATGAGGTACTCGATCTCACGGACTGTATGGTGGGGAGCCTCTATCCTGGCGGCCGGCTGCCGTTCGACCTCGCCGGGATGGAGGCCCGGGCCAGGGACCATGGGACGAAAATCATCTACGACCGCGTTACAGGGTTTCGGCAGATGCTGGTCTATAACCGGATAGAAAACGACCGGGCCGTGGAGGCGGTTTTTCGTTCCTGTTTCTCCGCCGTAAACTGCCACACTGTTTACGAGGGAAAGTATTTCCGTTGCTCCCGGAGTAATTCTCTCTCGAAGAGGATGAGTCTCGCCGGGCGAAGTGTGAATGAGCCGGGAGAATATGTGGATCTCTTTGAAAGCCGGGACCTTGCGGGGGACCTGAAGCGCTACATCGGTGAATCCACACCTCTCGAGGCATGCCGGTACTGTCTGGGAAACATCGGCCGGCGGGTACCTGCAAAGCAGCTCACCAGAGCTGAAATCCGGCAGGAGATGGCGGAACACCATGAGAACCCGGAGGAGCTGCTGGACCAGGACATCGATTTCGCAGCAGTGGAAACACCTACTCCGCTGGCGACGGGCTGGTGGCGTCTCGACTACGACATCAAACAACAGGAACATGCGAAGCAAAACAAAGACGCAGTCTTCATAACGCCGGAGCAGTTAGTTAAGGAGAGTCTTTAGAATTTAACCCTTTAGACCCGGAGGGTTGGTTTAAGCGTATTTGCAGCAGCCATAAGTTGTGATACTTTTGAAGAGATAAAAAAATGACATAGCATTTAAAATGGATGAAAATTAAAGCTTAAGCTTTTTCTCCAACATCACGGAAACGGCATCCAAATAATTACCTTCATACACAATCGTATTATTGATGAGCATAGTTGTTAAGCCGTGAATAAGACTCCATGCGCTCAGGGCATCCATGGACCAGCCGTTTTCGCCGGCACTTTCATTTTTCCGGAGACCCATAAAAAGTTTTTTGAAAATAGATACGATCCACTTGTCGGTCTGGATGAAATCTCCGTTTTTTATTATGATGGGATCGTGGTGATCCGTCAAAAATATGAATTTGAAATGTTCCGGATTTTCAAGCATAAATTTTACATAGAGCTTGCCAACCTCCATAATTTGCTTTCGATAATCGCCTTCGTGCCGTGCAAGAGCTTCATTGATTGACGACATAAACCTTTCCGAAACACTCATCGTGATGGCATTGATAAGTTCCTCCTTGCTTTTGAAATGCCGGTATGGCGCTGCATGACTTACACCGCACATGTCGGCAACTTTTCTTAAGGAGAAAGCCTCGAGACCGACGCTGTTTAGCAGTTGAAGTCCTTTTTCTACCAAGTCTTTCTCTAAAAAACCATGGTGATATTTGCCCTTATCCATAGAGATACCTCTCTTGCAAAATAATTTATTAAATCATAACACATTATGTTGACATTGTAAACATTATCTGCTAAACTCAAAATACAAAGTTAATGGTGTAAACATTGCTTGCAGGTGATGTAAACATCTGCTGATTTGAAATGTAAAAAGGATATTTTGTGAAATAATTGAAAGAAGGTGTGATTATGGATAACGTAAGTGTCGTTTACGCGACAAAAACACAACACTCCAGAAAGCTGGCGGAGGCCATCGGGAAAGAATTTGGCGTTGAAGCAAAAAACATCGCGGAATCCTCCCAGCCTAAAGCGGCGGACCTGCTCTTTCTTGTGGGGGGTATTTATGCCGGCAAGAGTAATCCTGCACTTTTATCCTACGCTGAAAAGCTTGGCTCTTCCTTTGCCGGAAAGGTTGTACTAGTGACGAGCAGCGCGTCAACAAGCCAGCGCAGTCAAAGAGATCTTTGTGCGCTTCTTGTAAAAAATTGTATCGACATTGTCGATGAGATAACCTGTACCGGAGGATTCCTGTTTATCAAGTGCAGCCACCCAAATAAAATAGATATCCAAACCATTGCAGAAACAGCAAAAGGTATATGGGAGAAAGTCATGTAATATTTGATTTATTTGGTGATTTAAATTCATATTCAGATAAAAAGATAGCTGTAAAAATAATAGCGCCACCAATGACAAGTCCCGGACCTAAGGCTTCACCTAAAATCAGGATGGCAAATATCGAGTTTACGGAGAAGAAGAATAAAAGATTGACATGGTTAAATAAAAATGCTATATTTAAACTACAAAGTTTAAACTAAGTAGTTTAAACTGAATATTTAGAGGTGGTTTGAATATGGCAAATAAAAAGAATAATGATAATGTCTCCGTGATTAAAATTCTAAAAGCTGCGGAAGAAATTTTTTCAGAAAAGGGATTTGACGGCGCCCGTGTGGACGATATTGCAGCACGCGCAGAGGTTAATAAATCCCACATTTACTATCATTTTGAGAGTAAGGAAGAGTTGCTGGAGGAGATATGCAAGCGGCATTTAAAAGAAATCCTGGAGGAAAAGGAAGCTGTAATTGGTGATGCACAGGAAGTCAATATTGATCTGATAGAAAAAATGTTCAGAAATTATCTTATGGGAACCTTGAGCAAAAGAAAAAATTTTTTAAGTATCATAATGATAGAAGTAATGAAAGGTGCTTCCAGCGATACATCTCTATTCAGCATCTTAGAGCGGTTAACAGAGGATGCTGTCTTCAGATTTCAGAAAATGGGTTATCAACTTGATGTTGAAGAGTTTAAAACGAGAATTTTTTATTTTGTCGTTATGCCTATTATCATGCATTTGACCATAGGCGATAAATGGGCGGACTTTATCCATATGGACAAAGAAAAATTGAATTCGGCATTTATGGAGTCACTGAAAAATATGTACAACAATTACTTGTATGACAAAAAAAGTAAATAAACTGCTTTGCCATTTCATAGCCTGCGTCGGCTTTTACCTGGTTGCCAGAAGCTTTTATAAACCATGAATTGAATTGGAGGGAATAGCATGAAAATCAACATGGAAAAAACTACTGTCGGTACATTTAATTTTGAATTTTTTCGCAGTATCAGCACAATGCCCACAGGCGGTGCCGAACTTGGTGAAGCGCTGAAAGTAATCAGCCGGATCCCAAATAATGATTTTAACAGTTGGGTCACAGAGTGGGCAAAAATTGCTGATCAGGTCGCCTCAGAGGCAGACACGGCCATAAAAAATAAACAATGCGCGACTGCCCGTGCCGGATTTCTTCGTGCAAATAATTACTACCGAACGGCAGTATTTTTTGCCTCCAGTAATGACCCGCGTCATAAAGACCTGCAAATAAAAGGACATGAATGCTTTTTGAAATATATACAAATTGCAGAAACGGCGATAGAGGCCATAGAAATCCCTTATGAAAATACCAGACTGCCCGGATACTTTATGAAAAGCGGGGATGGGAAACGTCCAACACTGATTGTGCTGGGAGGCTTTGATTCAACCATGGAAGAAATGATCCATTGGGTTGGATTTGCAGCAGTCGAGCGGGGATGGAATTGTCTTGTATTTGAAGGGCCGGGGCAGTGGTATGCAGTTGAATGCAATCCACAGTTATATTTTCGTCCGGATTATGAAAAGCCTGTGAGCGCAGTGGTGGACTACGTACTGTCACGTTCAGATGTAGAGGCTGATAAATTGGCTCTCATAGGCTATTCCTTCGGTGGATATCTGGCACCTCGGGCAGCTGCCTTTGAGCCTCGGATCAAGGCCTGCATAGCAAACAGCTTGCTCGTGAATGTGGGAGCAGCAGTGAGTGATGGAGGAGGTGTGCCGATAGCCGATAAGTACCCTGGTATTGTCAACTTGCTTTTTCATTCGGCGGCGTTTTTCAAGCCCCAGGTACGTTGGGTTTTAGGCCATGCACGCTGGGTTATGGGGATCAGAAAACCTTCCGAACTTCCCAAAATTCTCAGGCAGTACACCTTATACGGGTTAGCCGGCAGGATACACTGCCCATTACTATGCTTATACGGTAAAGATGAAATCCGTGATTACAAAGCTTCCAACATTCTGGAGGCATTGCAATTTATAAAAGAGATACCCGGGGCGACAACCTTATATTTTTTCTCCGATGAGGAGGGGGCCGGAGGTCATTGCCAGGTTGCCGGTGCGCTAAGGGCGCAGGCTGTGATATTTGACTGGCTGGAAAGGGCCGTTCATGGAGAGGTGAAAGGAAAAGACATTTCTCTGCAATTTAAGAAATATAGTGAGCAACGTTATAATGATGAGAAGGTCCGGAGTATTCTGAATGAATTATCACTTTCTCCTCAATAGATTGACCTGCAAATTTTATAACGGATATTGCCGCCAAGGCCCATAGGTTCAAGCGGCTTTTTTTTTGTAAAATTATTGTATTCTGTGAAAAAGCGTTTATTGAGGTCAGAAACACATTGACGTATACATCAAATTAATATAAGATATAGATGTATACATCATAAATGGGGTGTTGAATATGGAGCGAACCCAGATATATTTCGATAAGGCTGAAAAAGAAAAACTTATAAAGGTCGCCAGAAAGAAAGGAAAGCCAATGGCCGAAGTGATACGTGAGGCTGTTTCCGAGTACCTCGTTAAGGAAAAGGAGCTTTTAGAGCCGGCAGATGATCCTGTCACGGCACTCATGGGCTTTATGAAAGGCAGTAAATTTACGGCAGAAGCATACCTTCAGCAGAAAAAACAGGACAAGGAGTTTGAAAAGAAATGACGAGAGTATATGTCCTGGACGCGAGTGCGCTTATTGCCTTTATCAATGGCGGACAAGGGGCCGCAAAAGTTAAAACAATATTGATGGAAGCGTTTACAGGAAATAATAAAGTGTATATGAATAAATTCAATGTATATGAAGTCTACTATGGATTTTATAAAGAGGAAGGAAAGCAGAAAGCGGATGAAATATATGGCATGATACTGAAGCTGCCAATCAGTATCATAGACACCTTCGAAGATAATGTTTTCTCAGAAGCTGCGAGGCTGAAAACGAGGTACGGTATATCCATCGCAGATTCCATTGCACTTGGTGAGTCTGTGGCCAGAGACGCATTTCTTGCTACATCAGATCACCATGAGCTTGATGTAGTCGAGCAGCAGGAACAAATCAAATTTTTCTGGATATAAAATAGGTTTGGAGACATACAACTTGATGAAAAACAGGATTTTGAAACAATATTTCGGATATGACACTTTTCGAGAAGGGCAAGAGAAAATAATAGATAATATTTTATGCGGAAAAGATGTAATGGGTATAATGCCCACAGGAGCAGGGAAATCAATATGCTTTCAAGTCCCTGCGCTTATGTTTGACGGTGTGACGTTGGTGGTATCGCCGCTTATTTCCCTTATGAAAGATCAGGTTCAGGCTCTTGTAACAAATGGCGTTCCCGCAGCTTTTATCAATTCGGCATTGACATATAATCAGTCAATAAAAGCAATAGAAAATGCCAGGAACGGCAAATACAAGATTATTTATGTTGCACCGGAAAGGCTTGATGCTCCGGAATTTCTGGAGTTTTCGCAAAGGGCTGACATATCTATGGTAACGGTTGATGAGGCCCATTGTGTATCTCAATGGGGGCAGAATTTCAGGCCAAGTTATCTGAAAATCAGGGAATTTATCGAAAAATTGCCCCGTAAGCCGGTAATAGCAGCATTCACTGCAACAGCAACAAATGAGGTTAAAGAGGATATTATCAATATTTTAAAACTGGATGATCCTTTTGTCATGGTTACAGGTTTTAATCGCGAGAACCTGTATTTTGAGGTTCAGAAACCAATTAACAAGTATCAGGCCGTATTAAAATATTTGCAGGACAATCCCAATAAAAGCGGCATTATATATTGCTCCACACGAAAAACAGTTGAAGAGGTCTGCGGTAAATTGATAAATGACAATTTTGCTGCAACCCGCTACCATGCCGGATTAACTGAAAATGAACGGGCAAAAAATCAGGATGATTTTTTATATGACAGAAAGACAATAATGGCTGCAACGAATGCGTTTGGAATGGGAATTGATAAAAGCAATGTATCTTTTGTTATCCATTACAATATGCCTAAAAATATAGAAAGTTATTATCAGGAAGCGGGAAGAGCGGGACGGGATGGAACCCCTGCCGATTGTATCCTCCTATATGGCGGACAGGATGTTATTACCAATCAATTACTGATAGACAGTACCAGTGATAACAATGATCTGGAACCTGAGATTTTAGAAAAGGTGAAGGAAAAGGAGAGAGAACGCCTGAAAGCAATGACATACTACTGCCATAGCCTTGATTGCTTACGGGAATACATATTGAAGTACTTTGGCGACAGAGCGGCAAATTATTGTGATAATTGCAGCAACTGCAATACAAATTTTGAGGAATCGGATATTACGGAACATGCCAAAAAGATCATGTCCTGCATTGCAAGAATGAATGAACGGTATGGTATAAAAATGGTAATTGACACGCTGCGGGGAAGCAAGTCGGAAAAAGTGTTAAAATTTGGTCTGGATAAAATAAAAACTTACGGCATAATGTCAGAAGTGCAGGAAAAGCGTATCCGTGAGATTATTAATTATTTGGTGCTGAATGAATATTTACTTCTGACAAATTCAGAATTTCCGGTGGTAAAGTTAACGCCAAAGTCAAAAAATGTGTTGCTCAATGGGCAAAATTTGATAATGAAAGTTGCTAAAGAACAGCAAGCGGAAATAAAGATTGTCAAGCAAAAAGCAGCAGTAAATAATGAGTTGATGAAAAAGCTGAAGGAACTTAGATTTAAGCTGGCCCAAGAAAAAAAGGTTCCTGCATTTGTTATTTTTTCAGATGCAACATTGGTAGATATGTGCTGCAAAATGCCCGCAAATGATACGGAATTTTTAGAAGTGTCAGGTGTAGGCAAAATGAAACTGCAGGCATATGGGCAAGAGTTCCTGGAGGTAATAAACAGTTCCGGCAGCTCATATTAAAGTATGCTTTTAAAGATTAATACAGGGTAAAAATACGAAGATGAAACCAGTGGATATTGCAGGCAGGCTTCGCTCAGTCAGCAAAGCGGGAAAATGAAATGCCGGCGAAAAGATATTCAGGGAAAAGGGGTAATTGATGATTGAATTAGGTAAAATTCAGAAGCTCCGGATAGTCAGAAAATGTCCTTTTGGGCTTTATTTGAACTCCCTTGCGGATAAAAGCGGGGAGGATGTTTTGCTGCCTGATAATCAGGTGCCGCCAGGAGTTGAAATTGGTGATGAAATACAGGTGTTTGTTTATAAAGATTCTGAAGACAGGATCATATCAACATTGAAGAAGCCAAAGCTGACAATTGGTGAAATTACTGCTTTACAGGTAGTTGAAATTACAAAAATAGGTGCATTTTTGGACTGGGGCCTGGAGAAGGATTTATTTTTGCCCTTTAGAGAAATGGTGGGTACGGTTGTAAAAGGCGATACATGCGTTGTTGCTCTGTATGTAGATAACAGCGGCAGATTAAGTGCAACGATGAATATATATAATCTATTAAGCAGCGAATCACCCTATAAAGTGAATGACAGAGTCCGGGGAACCATCTATAGCATCAGTAAAGGACTGGGTGCTTTTGTTGCGGTAGACAACAAATATCAGGGATTGATTCCCAACAAGGAGTTATATGGAAGTTTTGAGGAAGGTGACCGGATAGAGGTACGGATTAAGAAGGTCAGGCAGGACGGGAAACTGGAGTTGAGTGTAAGAAATGAGGCATACAATGAAATAGAAAGTGATGCACAAAAAATACTGGAGAAGCTGAAAACAAGCGGCGGTATGCTTAAACTGAATGACAGCAGTTCACCGGAACGGATTAAAGCAGAATTAAACATAAGTAAAGCTGCCTTCAAAAGAGCTGTCGGAAGACTTCTGAAAGAGGGGGCAATCGAAATCACAAGTGAAGGGGTAAAGCTGAGATGGTAAATTTTGTAACTGTCCCGCCGTATCTGGTTAATGAACAATTTGATGATCGCTATTTTGATGTGGTTAATGCAATAGACGAAGCACAGCAGATCTATTTCAGGAATAATAATTTGATTGAGCGGGTTGCTATGGAAAAAGAATCGGGGAACCCGTTTGTTATTGGTGAAACAGGCTTTGGAGCCGGGCGCGTGTTATTATCGCTAATGGAATATATAAAGGAAAGTGATTTGAGAGACATTTCTATTGAATACCATTCAGTTGAATTGTATCCTATGAGCCCAGACAGGATGCATCAGATCCTGAATGGATTCAGGGACAGGGCCGGGAAAGAGATTGATGTGCTCGAAGAAGCATATCGAAGTATCGATATCACAAAGGCAGGCTGGCATTCGAGGAAGATCCGGCAATCATTCGGAACCCTTGAACTGAATCTTTGGATAGGAGAAGCGCTTGAAATGGTGAATGCTTTGAAAAAGCCCTGCGATGTATGGTTTCTGGATGGCCACAGTCCTAAAAAAAACCCTTCCATATGGCGGCCTGAACTGCTCATGGCAATTGGGGAAAAAACAAAAACCGGAGGATCCTGTGCCACTTTTACCGTAGCGGTTGCAGTAAGAAAGGCTTTGACAGCAGCAGGTTTTACGCTGAAACTGCTCCCTGGCTGTGGTGGAAAAAAAGAGGTGCTGCATGGGGAAAAGTATGACTCGATCCAGCAGGATTGTTAGAAAATCGATGCTGCCGCCAAGGCCCTACCGGCTTCAAACGGCTCTTTTTTGACCGTTCAAGGCATATAGAAGTTGTAGTCCTGTTGCAACGGAAAGGATAATGCAAAGGAGATTATTATGTGTAATCTTGTGTGGATTTCAAAGGTGAGGAAACGCATTATGGATTTACGATGAATCTTAATAAAAATGACTATAGCCGGTCTGAAATGCGGGGATGGTTTCCTACAGAAGCCTATCATCGTCGGTGTGCTATAACTGGAGAGAAGACTTTACCTGTTTTAAATGCTTCACATATCAAACCTTATTCAAAAGAAGGACCTCACATTGCAAGTAATGGATTATTGTTGAGGCAAGATATTCATACCCTTTTTGATAGAGGCTATATTACTATTAACAAGGATCATGTTGTTGAAGTAAGCAAAAGGATCAAAGCGGATTATGGAAATGGTAAAGAATATTATGCTTATCATGGGAAGCCATTATCCAATATACCGGATAAAATTGAAGAAAGCCTGGATAGGCTGCTTGATTATTGCTTTGATGGACGAATATTACCTTTGTACCGAAAGCTATGCCGATATTATTATCAAATAGATCAGGCAGCAGCAGTGGAATATGTTAATGCATATCGGAATATGTGGGAGTGCGGGTAAAATATTTTTGAGGTATAGGCAAATTAATTTGGGGCGGGATGTGTTATGAAGAAAAGTGACATGAAAAATAAAAAAACATTACAGATAAGAAATAGTGCAACCGAGTTTTTAATATTTACCTCACAGTCAAATGGGAACACAATCGAAGTACGAGTTGAGGATGAAACAGTTTG
This sequence comes from Bacillota bacterium, assembly GCA_023397905.1. Lineage (GTDB taxonomy): Bacteria > Bacillota > Clostridia > Acetivibrionales > DSM-1351 > Ruminiclostridium. The sequence continues at coordinate 9,446 of JAEWSZ010000167.1, forward strand.
GCTCACGCAGAAGTTGATTGCCGAACTTTTTGGCGTGGATGTTAGAACAATAAATGAGCACCTTAAAAATATCTATGCTGAAGGCGAATTAACAGAAGAAGCAACCATCCGGAAAAACCGGATAGTTCAAAGAGAGGGAAACCGAGAAGTAAACAGAGATGTCCTATTTTACAATCTCGATGCCATTATATCAGTTGGCTATCGCGTAAATTCAATAAAGGCAACACAATTCAGACAGTGGGCAACAGGAGTATTGCGAAACTTCGCAATTCGAGGATATGTATTAGATAAAGAACGGTTAAAAAATGGGACTTTCTTAAATGAAGATTATTTTGAGCATTTGCTTGAAGAAATCAGAGAAATTAGGGCAAGTGAAAGAAGGTTCTATCAGAAGATCACGGACATTTATACCACGGCTATTGATTATAATCCACAAACAAAAATAACAAAGGATTTCTTTAAGACAGTTCAGAACAAGCTGCATTTTGCAATTCATGGCAGTACGGCTGCAGAGATTATATATAACAGAGCCGATAGTACAAAGGAATATATGGGATTGACAACTTGGAAGAATGCACCCCACGGTAAAATTGTTAAAAGTGATGTTTCTGTTGCAAAGAACTATCTATCGGAAAAAGAAATCAAATCTTTAGACCGGTTTGTTACAATGTATCTTGATTATGCAGAAAGCCAGGCTGAGAGAAATATTCCTATGACCATGGAAGACTGGGCTAAGAGGCTTAATGCATTTTTGCAATTCAATGAAAAGGATATATTGGAGAATTCAGGAAAAATAACTGCGGCTATTGCAAAGGAATTTGGAGAGAGCGAGTTTGAAAAATATCGTATCATCCAGGACAGGCTCTTTCAGTCTGATTTTGATAGATTAACCGATAGCATTAAGAGTGATGAAAAATAGAAAAAAATATCCGGATTATACATTCAAGGCACGTGGAGAGTATAATTCTGATGACGTATTGCGGTTTTGAGGGCAAATGAGGCAGGAAAACCACTATATGCAGGGTTGTGGAGCCGGTGCTGCAATCAGTTTATGTTGGCCACGCTTTCCCTTACAACAAGGCTGTGCGGCAAAAATAGCTTAAGGGGCAGGTTGTGGAGCTTATTAATACGTCCGATCAGCAGTTGAGCCGCCATATGCCCCATTTCGGCTGTAGGCATTGAGATAGTGGTAAGCATCGGGGAGGTTTTTTCAGCTATCTCCAGATTGTCCATTCCCATAACGGAAATTTGTGCCGGTATCTTTATAGCGGCGTCATTTAATCGATGTATCACGGCCGCAGCCGCCACATCAGAGCCGCAAAGAATTGCGGTTGGTAAATCCTTTGCTTTCCGGAGCAGTGCCCCGGCGGCTTCGTACCCCTCCTCACTGCTGTTGTGTCCGCAGGTGGTTATCAGCTTGGGGTTAACCCCCAGTCCGTTGGCGGTCACGCAGTCTAAATACGCATGGTATCTTGCTTCACCGTCAGTTTCCCCAATGTATCCAATCCTCCTGTGCCCATTTAAAATTAAATACTCCATCGCCAGCTTTGCAGCCTCATATCCGCTGTAAAGAACCTGATCCCAGCCTGCGCCGATTACATTACGACCGACGAATACCAGATTTTTATACTTGGACTCCAGCTTCTCAAAAGCTTTGGCATCGTCAAAGCGCCCCAAAAGAATCGCACCCAGAGGCCGCTTTTCCCTATTCTGTGGATCCCAATCTAAAATCGCCTTGTCAACATGATAGCAATAGTCGATTAATGTATACCCCATGGTAAGGGCCTGCTGGGCCGCTGCCCGGAAGACTTGTGCGAAAAACGGGTTATCATCAATCGACCTTACCCGCCTGCCCAATATGCACACAATGGCTTCCCTCTCCTGCGGCTGCCCACCGGCCTTTCTCTGTCCCAGAGCCCTTGCATATGGCAAAGGAGTGTAGCCGGTTTCCTTGATGATAGCCCAAACCCGGTCACGCAGTTCCTTTGTTGCGAAGTTATTGTTCGGGGAATTTATAATGCGTGACACAGTAGATGGATTGACCCCAGCCAGTGCGGCGATTTCTTTTAACGTCATTATTATTATGTTCCATCCTTATTAAATTTTGCGGATTGCAAGCCCCTTGCCGTGCTTACCAAAGGCTTGTCCTGAGATTAGTATACGTCTTATTCCGCAAGAAATCAATGCGTTAGGAAATCGGTTGCGTAAATACTTATTGAAAAACAAAAATGAGTAATATATAATCATTCTATACTAATCATATAGATTTAGTATAAATTAAAAAAAGGGGTGTATTTGCGCCCATGCAAAACAATGTGAAGATATCCGTATCGGATTTGAGAAAAGACTTTCTATTAAAAACAGACAATAAAATAACCGGTCAGTTTACCGCATTAAATGACATTAACTTTGACATCTATGAATCTGAGTTTATATCGATATTAGGTCCCAGCGGCTGCGGCAAATCCACCCTTCTTGATATACTTGCGGGACTTTCGGCGCAAAGCGCGGGTACTGTCTGTATTGACGGTGAAGCGGTTGTCGGTCCTGATTCCAAACGAGGTATCGTTATGCAGGGATATGCTCTGTTTCCCTGGAGAACTGTACGCAAAAATGTGGAATACGGTCTTGAGTTACAGAAAGTACCTAAAAACATGAGGCATGAGATAAGCGAAAAATACATTAATTTGGTAGGACTTGAGAAATTTGTAAACTACAGGCCGAACGAGCTGTCGGGAGGTATGAAGCAAAGAGTAGCTATCGCGCGCGCACTTGCATACGATCCTCAAATCCTCCTTATGGATGAACCTTTTGGCGCTCTTGATGCCCAAACCCGTGAAGTTTTGCAGGACGAACTGCTGAATATTTGGTCAACTACACAAAAGACAATTGTTTTTGTAACGCATAGTATTGACGAAGCAATTTACCTGTCAGACAGGGTTGTGGTTCTTTCACCGGCACCGGGCGAAATAAAGCGGATTTTTCCGATCAATTTAAGACGGCCAAGAAACGGCGTAAGGATGACTGCGGAGTATATGCAGCTTTTCCGCGATATAACGGCTGCCCTGCACGATATTTCTGTTTTGCCTTCCCAAGAAGCTAGTGGGAGCGGTATTTAATATAAAGGAGTTCATTCACGATGCAAATTAAAGGCAAAAAGAAAGATTCAATCGAGGTGATTGTCCAGGCAGGATCCGGGAAGAGTTTTGGTGCAGCAGCATATAGGATATTCAAAAACTCCGCGCTGCTCTTGTTCGTGATTGTTCTTTGGCAAGTACTCCCGACGTTTAATATTATAAAGCCTTACCTTCTTCCTCCATTTTCAGAAGTCGTAGCCACATGGTTTGATTTAATGCTTTCAGGCAAGCTTGAGCCGGATATATTTATAAGCCTGCGGCGTACTTTAACAGGTTTTAGCTGCGCACTCTTTTTTGGCATACCGATAGGCGTGGCAATGGGTTATTCTAAGATTTTCTCTGATTATTTTTCGCCGTTTATTCATTTTTGCAGACAGATTCCATCTATGGCATTATTTCCTGTATTTATTATATTTTTCGGTGTAGGCGAGCCTTCAAAAATAGTTATTGTATTTTGGGTATCTGTTTGGGCAATCCTTCTAAACACGATTAATGGCGTTATGAATGTTGACCCTCTTTTAATAAAGGCATCGCGCTCTATGGGCGGGAAAAATATTGCTATACTGTTTACTGTAATATTGCCTGATAGTGTACCGTCAATAATGACAGGAGTGCGGCTGGGAGCGGGATCTTCCGTTATTTCACTTGTTGCGGCTGAAATGCTTGGAGCCCGGGCGGGATTGGGTTTCCGCGTTATTAACTCGCAATATAACTTCCAAATCGGACAAATGTACGCAACCATATTAACTATAGCCGTAATAGGAATAATTATTAATCAGCTTTTAGTTTTAGTTGAAAAGCGGTTGACATTCTGGAAGACCACAGCAGGAAACCAATAATCAGAAAAAGAGGTGGTAATGTGAAAGTATCAGCGGAATATGTAAAAAAATTGATAGACAGTGATGAAGTTTATGCACTGATTGATATCAGGGACCGTAAGGAGTATATAGATTCACAAATATTTATGTCATCGCATATCCCAAGATATTTATTGGAGGAAAAAATACCGGTAGTTGTACCTGTAAAAACTACAAATGTGATTTTATACAGCAATGAAGAAAAACGCGCTATGCTTGCCGTGCAAACTTTAATAAAAGGCGGATATACAAATGTTTCCGTGCTTGATGGCGGAATTGAGGCCTGGAGAAACGCCGGATACCCGGTAGTCACAGGAGAGCATGTCTTTAGCAAGGCTTTTGGCGAGATTGTAGGTGAACTCCGGAAAACCGTTACAACGGTTACCCCCCAAGAACTGGATGAAATGCTTCGGAGCGATGACGATTATGTAGTCATAGAGGTGCGTCCCGAAGAAGAAGTCATGATTACCGGCAGCATACCAGGCGCCGTAAATATTCCTGGTGTTGAGCTGGTATTGAAAGTACACGACTATTTTAAAGAGGGAAAGAAGATAGTTTTTACTTGCGCCGGGCGTACACGGGGGTTTATAGCATCTACAATGGTAAAGCTTCTCGGGTTTCCGCCTGTTTATGACCTTCTCAATGGTACGCTTAACTGGAAACTTGCGGGATTTAATCTTAAAAAGCCGGTGCCCTGTGCTCCGCCTGCTACTGAAGAAAGCAAACGACAAGCCGAAACGCGGGTTAATACCCTCATAGAAAAAGAAAGCATACCCCTTATAGAACCCGATTCGTTAAAAACTTTAATCGACCGCTCCGGTAAAGAGACTCTTTATCTAATTGATGTCCGAACCAGGGATGAGTTTGTTTTGAATCATATACCCGGAGCTATCCATTTTCCCGGAGGTCAAGCGATACAGAATACCGATGATTTGATGGTAGTACATAATGCGGCTGTCGTGTTCATATGCGATAACGGTACAAGATCGGGGGTATCCGCATATTGGTACAAGCAAATGGGTATTCCGAAAGTGTATGTACTTCGTGGCGGAATGGATTTGTGGTTGCAAAAAGGGTTTAAAACAGAAAAATCTATTGCGGATAAAATTTTATTAAATTACGAAGAGGCAAAGGCGGAAATACACACGTCAAACGCTGAAAAGATCGCGCTGGTCATAAAAAGCAATAAACAGTCTGTAATAATTGATGTAGGCAACGGCAGGTCATACGCCAAAGGACATATACCAAACGCCAAATGGGTTCCGAGAGCGCGGATTGAGGAGCGGATTCCCTCAATTGTTTCCGATAAAGAAACAATTTTAGTTGTAACAGCGGAGGATTTCAGTCAATCAGTTTTTGCGGCGGCGACTTTAAAGTCTTTAGGCTACAAAAACATCAATGTTTTGGAGGAAGGGGTTAAAACTTGGTCAGATGCCGGATTCACCCTAGTCGAGGGAACTGACGGGCAGATAATTGACGACCGTGAAATACGTCTTTCGGAGTATGGAGACAAGGAGGCTGTCGCATATTTTGAATGGGAAGAAAACTTAATCCATCTTCCTGAATATATGGACCATTTTAAGCAACGAGGATTAATTTAAAGGGGCAACTTTACTTAGTACACATAAATAAAAAGATATGAAAAGGAGAAAAATTATGAAAAAGAAACTTATAGCAATCATTATGGCAGCAATCGTTATTAGTATTTTTCTGCCGGCTTGCTCGCAACAAACCACCGAAAACTCTCAATCAACCCCATCCGCAAGTAACGAGACAACAGCAAAAACGTCTGAAGACACCGCAGCCAAGGAAGTCCCGGAAACAGACGATGTAACGCTTCGTTATATAATAAACAATGTGAGCGACATTTATCCCTATGACTTTGCGCTGGAAATGGGATATTTTAAAGCTGAGGGTGTAAACGTTGAAGAGGTCGAAGGAATTGCCGGAGGGGGCGCAGCGGTTATCCAGGCTATTTCTAACGGCAGCGCGGACATTGGCAGCGCTGCGATTCCCGCATTTATAAACGCCGTGAAGACAAAAACCCCGATAAAAGTAATATATGGCGGGCCGGCAATAGCTCACGAAGAGAACCCCGGTTATAATATATTGGTGAAAAAGGGCAGCAGTATTAAGTCCCCTGAAGATTTAAAAGGTAAGACCATTGCTTTATCGGCACGCGGAGCGATGATGGAATTTTTCCTGCACTTATATTTGAATAAAGCAGGTCTTTCCATTAATGATGTGGATATAATTGTAGTCCCGGCAGCCCAGCATGAACAGGTTGTAGAAAGCGGACAGGCAGTTGCTGCCGTAGACGGCTCGCCTAATGCCGATAAAATGATAGAAAACGGTGTGGCGGAAAGTCTGACTACGATGTATGACGCAATAGACCCTGAACTATCGAGCATGGGCTGGGGCTATATCATAAATACAGATGTGCTTAAAGAACACCCCATTGCTGCAAAAAAATTAGTTTCCGCTTTGATAAAATCTGATGAGTACGTTCAGGCGCATCCTGACGAAGCACGCAAAGTCGTTGCAAAGATTTTTGAAAAGCGCGGTGCGAATCCGGAGCTTGCAAAATATTGGAAACCTTATAAGCTTGTGGATCATGGGCTTTGGGAAGATAGCGGCATTAAGTTTTGGCTGGATTTTATGAAAAATAATACTACGACCGATACAAGTTCTATCGGCCCCTCAGATATATATACTAACGAGTATAATCCTTATTTTAATAAATAGGTCGGGTGAATTGAACATGGGAACCAGAAAATCAAGCAGGACGGACATACCCTTATTTGAGCGTAAAGAGCTTACAAATAAGTTGAAGCTTATAGTCAATGAAAGAAGTTCCGGGATAGGAATAGTCGGCGTCGCTTCCATAGACAGATTTGAAAACTCGCCGAAAGGGCATGGCCCGAGGGATTTTATTTCTGACGCAAACGCGGTGGTAGTTTTGGGACTGCCCATTCTTGATGGAGTTGCGGACTATGCGAACTATGAAATGAAGGATTCGGAAATAGTAACCGATGAGGACATTTATGTAGGCAAAGATGGTATAAAAAGGATTTACAATCCAAGGCTCGCTCTGCAAAATCAAGTAAACCTCAGAAGTGCTCATGAAGCACTTAATATGGAAATACAGATTCTGGGCATCTACGCCGGAGCATTTTTGGAGAATCAAGGCTATAAAAGCCTTGTAATGCCTACCACATATGGCACTACATTTTCATGGCAAATGAATGTTGACAAAGACTATCCGAGAAATGTAAAAGGAATAGGGCAATTTTCACATCGTCATGCCGCCGTTGCGGCAGGGCTTGGCTCATTTGGACTTAACAACCTTCTTTTAACGCCAAATTGGGGACCGCGAAACAGATTTACGACCATTATCACCCGCGCCCCGCTTGTTGCCGATGAACTGACGAATGTTTCAAGCTGCCTCGGAGAAAAATGTTCTAAATGCATTGATAGCTGTTGTGCGAAAGCATTTGGGGATGTATTTGAATTTGAATCGGCCGGTGTCAAGCAGAAAATGGCTAAATTTGACCATCTTAAGTGTGAAGGAGCTTATGGGCTTTGTAAACGCGCATGTATTTCTTCATGTCCTGTCGGTTCATTTTAATATTTTTACAACATTAACTGTCTTTAAAGAATTTATTATTTCGCAAAGAGACAGTTCAGCTTTTGTGTAAACCTCCAGAGTGATGCAAGATGAGAGCATCACTCTGGAGGTTTAATTTATGGCAGCAAAAAGGAAAATCAGTCCGGAACGCAGAGAACAGAGGTGAAAAAGTCGTTCCAGAACGGCAGACCTATGATATACTAATAATTGGCAGGAAGTGATAAGTAATTTTGATGAGTCTTTTCATACAGGAAATGACCAGATAGGTAGTATTTCCTTTAACTAAACCCCAGTTGCCGGAGCAGAGAATACTGCCCAAATGATTAAAAATGAGAAAGCGTAATGCGTCTTGACAGCATTAATATTGTGAATGAATTGATGGGAACAATTGAAGATATGTTATGAGAAAGAGAGGGGAAACATCTGGAATGAGTAATATAATCAATGTCAGTGAGGGAAAAATAGCGCTCTACGCAATAGGTGACAATAGCGTTTATGTGGATGTTGTATTTAAGGATGAGACTTTCTGGATGACGCAAAAGGCTCTTACACAATTATTTGAAGTTGATTTGTCAGTTATCTCACGGCACTTGAAGAATATATATGCCGAAGAGGAGTTATGGCCTGAAGCAACTATTGCAAAAATTGCAATAGTTCAAAACGAAGGTGAACGTGAAGTAAATCGTTCACCCGAGTTTTACAGTTTGGATGCTATTATCGCCGTCGGTTATCGGGTTAATTCCAAAAAAGCAACCAAATTTCGTCAATGGGCGACGCAAACTCTAAAAGAATATATCCAAAAAGGCTATCTTTTAAATATGGATATGCTGAAAAACGGACGGCAGTTCGGGCGTGATTACTTTGACGAGTTATTGGAGAAAATCCGTGAAATCCGAGCCAGTGAACGTCGTGCCTACCAAAAGATAGCCGACGTTTTTGAACAGTGCAGTTACGACTACGATAAAAATAGTGACCTTACCAAAGAGTTTTATGCATTTGTGCAGAATAAGCTGCACTATGCTGTTACAGGGAAAACTGCTGCTGAACTTATTGCTGAGCGTGTTACACTTGATCACCCAACAATGGGGTTGACCACATGGAAAGATGCGCCGAAAGGAAAAATTTTTAAGAGGGACATTGGTGTTGCAAAGAATTATCTGAACGAAAAGGAGATATCACGTCTCAACCGGCTTGTTACAATGTTCATTGATTATGCGGAGCTTATGGCAGAGGATGGCATAGCAATGAGTATGCAGGACTGGCTGAATGAAACAGACAATTTTCTTAAAAACAACCGGCGACGAGTACTCGAAGGTAAGGGCCAAATTTCACATGAGGATGCATTGAAAAAATTACGAACAGTTTCGTATTCAACAGGATAGGGATTATATCTCAAACTTCGATGAGGCAATGACTGAGTATTTAAGGGGAAAAGGCAACGGGCAGGATTGATTAAGAAATTTGCAGATTCTCTTTTCAAATCCATTAGAGGTCGATTTCATGAGAGAAGGTGTGATCTATAATATATTTAAGCAGCTTTTTATTATCTGAGGAGACAGTAAGTAATCCGAATATTTATCCGTATAATGTGTTTGCCGATAAAGTGGAGAAATCATTATTTTTCAGTCCGATTACAGTCTTATATGGCAATAATGCGTCTGGGAAATCTACGCTGCTGAATATTATGGCAAATAAGCTGCAGATTGAAGGGCAAGAGTATGCCACCAGTAATCAGTATGGAATTATACGTTATTTCACAAAATTCATAGATGAATGCAGTTTTACTTTAGGTGAGGCAGAAGATGGCAGGCAGATTGGCAGACTTCCACAGAGAAGCAGATATGTTAAAAGTGAAGATATTTTATATGAAATAAAAAAAATACAGCAGGAACAAATTCTAAATGATGGATACATATATGAACACATCAGGCGAGGGATGAATAAGGAACAAATAGAACAATTGAAAAACTCCGTTAAGATGAGAAAACAACTGGAGTTTTTGAAATTTGCACAGGAAAAGTATTCTAATGGGGAAACTACTTTACAAATGTTGGATGATTATATTGAACCGGATGCGCTTTATTTGTTGGACGAGCCGGAGGTATCCCTGTCGCCGGCAAATCAAATATTGTTAGCTGAGAAAATAAATAAGATGTCAAGGTTTTTAGGAGGTCAGTTTATTATATCTACACATTCGCCATTTATGCTTGGGACATTAAATGCAAAAATCTATAATCTTGATTCAAGGGAATTAGAGGTGACAAGATGGACAGATCTTGAGAATGTGAGATATTTCTATGATTTTTTTGAGAGGCATAAGAAAGAGTTTGAATAATAGGCTCAGCGAACCCGAAAAGAAGAAGCAAGCTATAATGTGGAGATAAAAGCGGATATTGATATGTAAAACTCGGAAGAAATTGACTGAACAGTCACGAATATAGAAATAGCCGTAGAATGGAGAAACCAGTGAATACAGCACAAAAAATAAAAACTCTGCGGAAGCACCCGCTGATTGAATTATTAAAACATAACAAAGGAAATCCAAGAACTCTAATTTTAATGGAGCCTCTCTGGGGTATTCCCTATAACTTAATTGCACCTTTTGCCACACTATATATGTACACCCAGGGAATAACGGACGTTCAAATCGGATTGATTCTGTCGGTCGCCATGTTTGTCCAGGTGTTTTTTTCCTTCTTTGGCGGTATAATCACCGATAAGTTGGGGCGCAAATTTACAACCATGATGGGCGATTTTTTCGGCTGGAGTGTTGCTTGCTTGATATGGGCCATTTCGGGTAACTTCTGGTTCTTTTTAATTGCAGTTTTATTCAATAGTTTTGAGCAGATTAACCAGACGGCATGGTTTTGTTTATTAATTGAGGATGCGGATTCCAAGGATTTATTGGGAATATATACCTGGGCGAACATTGGCGGCCTGGTCGCAATCTTTTTTGCACCCATTTCGGGATTTTTGATAAATTCCTTTACCGTGGTTCCGGTTATCCGTGTTTTATATATTGTTTTCGCTGTGAATATGCTGATAAAGGTGATTATTACTTTCCGGCATTGTGATGAAACCCGGCAAGGAAAGATTCGCATGGCCGAGACCAAAGACACCCCTGTTTTGCAGATGTTATATGAATACAAGGATCTGATACCCAAAGTGCTAATGAATAAAGAAATTATGAAAGTGCTTGTTGTCTCTGTGATATTATATATAACCAATCTTGTCAGCGCCAACTTCTTTAGCTTGTATGTGACACAAAGACTTGGCATAGCAGATCGCTATCTGGCTTTTTTCCCTATTTTGAATGCGGCTGTGATGTTGATTTTCATGATTGGAATACAGCACCGCCTGGAATCTGTGAAATTCCGGATACCTATGTGGATCGGACTGGTATTATATGCCGCATGCCCGATTCTTCTGATACTGGCTCCCATCGGCAGCATGCCGGTTATTATCATTTATGTCTTTGTTGCGGCAGTAGCCGGCGCCCTTGTATTGCCGCGCAAAGATGCCTTGCTCCAGCTTACTATTAACCCGAAGGAGCGGGCTCGTATTAATGCTTTGATTATGTCCTTTACCATTGCTTTTGCCTCACCGTTTGGCTACTTTGCCGGATGGCTGTCAAGCATTGACCGCCGCTTGCCATTTTTGTTTACTTTTATTATTTTCATCGCAGCAATCATTATCATTGGCCGTATCCGTGATCCCGAATTCACTGAAGAGCATGGGGAAGTTGATAATCCTGCGGCTGGTGGCACAGGTGATTAACAACATCCCTTCTCTATTGAATATATTACCAAGCCAGAACTATCAGTTTTCAGCCGACAGTAATTGATTCTTAGATTTCTTGTCAGTTAAGAACAAAGCTGGAATGAGCAATACCAGGCTAAGGACTAAGGCTAACATGAAACCATCGTGGTAAGCGGTGGTCATGAGAGGAATAGTTGGCGCTTTACCTTGGATTGACAGGCTGACAACAGTCGCAAGTACCGCTGAACCAAAAGCACCGCCAATATTTTGCACGAGCCGTGTTCCGACGCTGGCTTGCGCAATTTCTTGTTTGACCATACCGGTATACGCATCGGTCATCATGGGAATAGTGACACCACCCATACCTATACCGCGGACAAACAGGACAACACTCACAACAATGAGTGAAGATGCCTCATTGAAGAAGACAAATGGGATCGTGCCGACGATGGCTAATGTCAGACTTACCAGGACAACATTACGCGCACCCAATTTATCAGTTAGCTTACCAATTAATGGACGGGAAACCAGTATGCCAATACCTTGCGGAATCAGCAGCAAGCCGGCGCTCAAAACTGAGAAGCCCTTGATATTCTGGAAAAACAAAGGCAATAACAACATTGGACCGTTGGTGGCAATCCCTGCGAGAAACAAGCCAACCATAACCGCACTGAAATTTTTCAACTTAAATAAGTGTAATGGGAGAATTGCCTGTTCCCTTTTGATTGCGGCGTAAATCATGTAGGCGGCTAAAATTGCGGTCCCTGCGACAACATAAGCAATAGTTGTGCTGTTGTTAAAGGCAGCACTTTTTGCTGCTTTGGTAATTCCATAAATCAAGGTGGCAGAAGCTGTGCCCAATAAAATGATACCTATGAAGTCGAATTTGGCTTTTATGTTTGCCGGCGTGAAGTCAGGCAGCTTCAAAATCATCAAAGTGACGGCAAGAATACCGATTGGAACATTGACAAAGAAAATATAGCCCCATGACAGCAATTGGACAATCACGGCTCCAATAACCGGGCCAAGGATTGGTCCAAGGACCGTCGGGATACCAATGGTAGACATCAAACGTCCCATCCGCTCCCTTCCGGCGGTTTCAACACACAGGGTAGTCACCAATGTCATAATAAAGCCGGCGCTGATCCCTTGGACAACCCGGAAAATAATCAATGAACTGATACTCCAGCTAAATCCCGAAACGATCGAAGCAGCTAAGAACAAGATATTGGCACCAATCATTAACCATTTACCGTTGAAACGTTGGACCATCCAACCTGCAAGCGGTACTGAAATTGCCATAGCTAACACATAACCTGTAATTACCCATTGTATTAAATCAAGTCCGATACTGAAGTCATTGCTCAAGTGCTTGATGGCAATGTTGACCATTGTTGAATCAAGCAGGGGCATAATTGCCCCAAGTACTAAAAACCAGGCAATGTTCATGATGCTCTTTGGAATCGGCTCAAGTTTTGGGGCTTTTTCATTCTTATTCATCCTTAAATCCTCCTTATTTTGTGCGGCGTATATGCCCATCGTTTCTTACTTTACAAAGCACTGTCCTTCGCTTATAATGGGAGCATAAACTATAACGTAACGTTCGAGTCAATAGGTTTTAAGAAAAATTTTTAGCAGGGAGAAAAAGGCAATGAAAAGCGTAAATGAAGTCAGCAAGCTCTCCGGCGTAAGCCGCCGCACCTTGCAATATTATGATGAAATCGGATTGTTACCGCCCAGCGCGGTAAAAGAATCAGGCTACCGCCAATATGATGACGAGAGCTTGCGCCGCTTATGGAGCATTCTATTTTATAAAGAGCTGGGGCTTTCCCTTGACGACATTCGGTTGTTGCTTGAAAATCCAAAGGAAATGGAAAAAGAGATCATGCGGCATCATAAACAAATTCTCCTGGAAAAACAGTCCGGACTGCAAAAAATGATACTGTCAGTTGACCGGATATTGAATGACGATTTTGATATTTCAATGCTGAGGGATTTTGATAAAAATAGACTTGAAGCGATAAAGAAAGCATACGCCAACGAAATCCGGACGTTAATGGAAAGCAAATTTTTTCTTCCGGTAGTGAAAAGCGGCATACTTCCTGGCCGTGCATCCCTTGTAAAAAACGCTTCGAATATAATGAATGTGGATTTTGGCAAGCTCATTTCTCTTTGTGGGGATGTAATGCAAAAGTTTTGTGAAGCTATGGCGGATGGCCCGGAGAGCTTAGCGGCAAAAAAGGCGGTTACTGCTTTTAGAGAGTTGATAAATATGTGGATTCCCTGCGATGATACAGCTTTCCGTAAAATCGGGCAGGCGTATTTGGTTCACAAAGAAGCATTGGACAAAAAGACACCTGGACTTGCGGAGTTTGTATATGAAGCTGTTTTGCATGTGTATCAGTAGCCAAACCTTTATCTGTATAATCAAATTTTTATATTTGACAAAAAATTCTATATATGATAAAGTTACTCCTTGGTTAGCATATGCTAACTCATATGATAAATGAAGGAGTGCATTATGAAAAAGTTGAAAATAGTATTGCGGAATATTATAATGATTGCTTTGGTTGTAGCTTTAACTATTACCAATGGGTTTTATTCTTATGCTGATACAGCGGAAGAAAATCCGGCAGAAACGGACAATAAGGCAGTTAATGTGGAATTGGGCACGACTTACACAGATAGCACTACACCATCAGGCATTATGATTTCCTCACCAATGGCAGAATCGGGCGGAACTTATATAGATGGCACTTTTACCGGAAAAGGAAGCGGCCGGAATGGGGATATTACTGTTACAGTTATGATATTGGACGGAAAAATCAGTAATGTTGACGTTGAGCAGCAGGAAACACCAAGTTTGTGGGAACAAGCGAAAACAATTATTGAAATAATAAAATCCATGGGAAATCCCTCGGCAAGCGGCATTGACTCAGTAGATGCAGTTTCTGGCGCCACTTTAAGCTCCGATGGTATAAAAGCAGCAATGAAGGATGCACTTTCAAAAGCGCTTGCAGATGAAACAATTTTTGCGGGCGGAGAGGGCACAGTACAATCGCCTTATCTGATTGCAAATGCCACCCAGCTTCAGAACTTTGCGAAAGCTGTAAATGGCGGGGAACCCTATACTTCCGAATATATAAAGCTCTCAGATGATATTAATTTATCAGCGACAGAGTGGACGCCTGTCGGCTTGGATGAATATCCTTTTGGCGGATTCTTTGACGGCAATGGTAAAAGCATTAATAATCTTACCATTGGAAAATCAGACAGTTATGCCATTGTGAATAAAGCAGCATTTTTTGGACAGCTAAGCGATGGAGCAGCTGTTAAAAATTTAATTATAGACAATGCAAAAATTTATACCACTGGCGAGACAGGTGCGAAGGTTTATGGAGCAGGACTTGTTGCAGCTTCCGGGAAAAACAACAGCATTGATAAATGCATTGTGAGAAATACCGAAATTTTTGTAAAATCAGATGATCAGCAATTTGTTTACATAGCAGGTCTGGTAGGATATCTGGATCAAAATTCCTCTGTAACAAACAGTTTATCGGATTGCAGTATCAGCGGTCAAAGCGGCAACTCAGTGTATGCAGGCGGAATTTCAGGCTTAACGGGAAACAAAACTTTAGTGATGAATAATCGCTCAGACGGCAGTGTTGAAGCAGAAGTGACAAGTGGAGGCAAGACAGCGGCAACTGCCGTAGGCGGCGGAATTACAGGTATGGCATCAGGAGTTACTTATAATTGCTATGCGGAAAATACCTTGAGCGTGGTCAACAATACTGCAGCCTCAAAGATATATATAGGTGCGTTAGCCGCCTGGTCTACTGCCAACGGCTGTGTAATAAACAGCTGCTATAACAGTTTGAATACCGATGCGGAGCCGGTTGTTGTATATCCGGCAGGAAGCACTTTTTTTGACGGGATTGTTGATATAAAATCAAAAACAGCCCAGGAAACTGCAGATATGCTGCATAACAATTTATCTTCAAGCAGCGTTGAAGCTGCAAAGGCTTTAATGGCAGAAAAGGCACCTTCAAAGGACTTTGGGTTTGAAGTAAACCTGACCGGCAAGCTGTTTTATGATTGGGAAGTGTCAGGTTCAAAGGCCGCTCTTTCAGGAGGTATCTGGAAAGAAAGAGTGAATCCGGCAGATATTTTTGCATCGGGAACCGGAACCGAAGCAGATCCTTATATCCTTGAAACAGAAGGGCAAATCAGAAAGTTTGCAACGTCTCTGTCAGATGAAAACACCTACGAGGGTAAATTTATCAAACTCATTAATAATATCGATGTTTCGGATAATAACTGGATGCCTATAGGCGAAGGGGAATATGCCTTCTGCGGTAATTTTGACGGAAGCGGCCATGTCCTCCGTGGGCTTGTTGTAAAGGGTGAAGGAGGAACGGCATATGCTGCAGGGTCTGATATGTATTTCGGACTTTTTGGTGTGATAGGGAAAAACGGCCTTGTTAAGAACGTTAAAATTAAAGATATTGATATGAATATTACCGGAAAGGCAAGTGTCGTTTTAGGCGGAGTGAGCGGATTAAACGATGGGGGAACCATTGACAGTTGTTCTGTAACGGGAAGCCTGAAGGCACAGACTACCGAAAAAGGCAATAACTATGTTGGCGGAATAGTTGGCTGGACTGTAAAAGGTTATATTGTGAACTCTTATACAAATGCCGATGTGTATTCTTCAGTTCTTCCCACTGCTTTAGCTATGTCGGGCGGTATTGCAGGGATGACAAACCGGAGTGTCATTGCAAATTGCTACAGCCTGGGAAAAACAGCGGGACATACGAAAAGAGAACTGGAAACGGTAGAATCCATGGCTGCAGTGGGAGGGTTGGTCGGTGTTGCCGGTTCTCCTGTTGTGAATTGCTATACGATTGGGGATACGGCTTCAGAGGATTATTCATTCTATGTGGGAGCAACTGTCGGCTGGGCCACCGGTATTGCGGAAGTCTATGATATATATTACAGCAAGGAAGCAAATCAGAGTATACAGAATGAAAAAGTGTCTCCTGTTTCAGATATTGGCTTTTTAGTGGGACAAGGCATTAATGAAGAAGGGGAAGTTTATCCCGGTGCATTAATATATAATATTGAAGGAATAACAGCAGAAATGGCCAAAAGCCAATCACTTGCAGATAAGTTAAATGCAAATTTTGATGCATTTCCGTTGAATACGGATGTATTGCCTGCAAATATCCAGCTGAAAAAATGGATAGTTAAAGACGGAGCTGTAACATTTTCTGATGAAACTTCAACGAGAACTTATGCAGCGCCCGATGTTGAAAAACCAATATTAACCGGAAGCTATTACGATGGAACCTTTTACGGACGTGCGGAAAACACAGCGGAAAACTCCTATGTTATGGTAACGCTTGAAGTGAAGGACAAAAAGATTACCTCCATAAAAAGCGATAAGGAAATAGAAGGAATAGATTCCGTTATTAGAAACGTTATACAGACCAATCAGGCACCCAATTTAGAGGACTCCGACAGTGCGGCTGTGATTGGATTTAAAAATGCGCTGAGACGGGCAACCGTAAAAGCACTGAAGGGAGATTATACGGATTATACTCCTGTAGATCCTTCCATCTTTGAAGGCGGGGATGGTTCTAAAGATAACCCGTACAGGATTGCAAACTCTAATCAGCTCGTTAAATTTGCAGCAGCTGTCAATGAAGTAGAACATTTTAAAGATAAATTTATATTATTGGCAAATGATATTGATCTTTCGGGTATTCAGTGGGTACCGGCAGGAGGAAGAGGACTGTATCCTTTCTCGGGTAATTTTGACGGAAAAGGACATACCATTTCTCATATGGAAATCGGGGGAGAAACTGAACCTGCAAAATATACCTGTGCCGGTTTGTTTGCATACACGGATACCGCCGCCATCAGCAATCTGAAGGTGAAAGACGGTTATATTCACATTCAGCCTTCTTCTATTCCAGGTATTAATTCTGAAAGAACCTATGCAGGACTTCTGGTGGGTTATGCCGGCTTAACGGACACGAGCGGCACGAGAGGTACTACTATCAATAATTGTTATGTGACAGGACAGATTATTTCCAGCTCAGTGGAAAGCAATTATGTTGGAGGACTGGCTGGAATGAGCGTTCACAGCCTTCTCAGCAACAGCTACAGTAATTGTGCAATAGAAGCAAGCAGTCCTGGAAATTGGGTATATACCGGAGGACTGGTGGGCTTGCCCGCGTTCTCTCTTCTGGTTAATAATATAGCATATGGCAAAGTTTATTCCGACTCAGCCGTAAACAAAACACAAATAGGCGGAATCGGAGGAATGTATTCTTCATATGCTTTTAACAATTATACGGACGTTGATTTAACTACAGAAAAACAAACGGCTGATATAGGCGGGATTGCAGGCCGGATCACAGGAATCGGATATATCAGTGACTGCTTCGGAAGCATGACAGCCGGACAAAAAACAGGGAACAAGGTACTGACCGGTATAAATACGGTTGGAACAATTATCAGCGGTGACCGGTACGGAAAAGGTCAGATTCAAAAAAGCGAACTTGCGGCATCAGTTGATCAGAACCTGATAAACGTATTGAATAAGAATGCGGGTCTTATTGGAAAAGACAATATGTATGCTGATTTGGTCGGAGAATGGTCTGTTTATATCCCTGAAAACCTGAAGTATAACACATGGGCACTAAACAACGGAAAAATTGCATTTGCCGCGGAACAAACCGATAACAGCGGCGGAAACACTGGAGGGAGTTCTTCTTCTGGCGGTCAGGCAGGCAGCCCGGCAGATCATAAAGTAAAAGCTGTTGAATCACAAGGCAGTGCAAGCGCAACAGTAAAAGTCAACGACATAAGAGAAAGCAAGAGCCTAGAGGTGGAGTCGTCTTTAGCAAATATTGTTTTTGATGAAAATGCTCTGAAAGAGATTATTACTAAGGCGTATACAGAATTATCCGTAAATATAAATATTCTGGAAAAGTCTTTGCTTCCTCAAAATCTGAAAAATATTGTGGGGGACAGACCTGTTTATGATATTACCTTGAAGTCAGGAGACAAAATAATTTCTGATTTGGGAAGCGGTACGGTAAGTGTTGAAATTCCTTATACACTTCGTAAAGGAGAAGATCCTGCCGGCATTATTGTGTACTATATGGATGATCAGGGCAAACTAACCAAAATGGCGACATCTTATGACAGCGGCACAAAGAAGGTAACCTTTAAAACAAACCATTTTTCCAGATATATTGTAGGATATGATGCTGCCACAGCCACGCACAATCAGTTTACAGATGTCTCAGAAAATGTTTGGTATGCAGAAGCCGTTCAATATGTATTTGACAGAGGTATTATGAATGGAGAAAGTGATACTGCATTCGGCCCAAATGCAAGCTCTACCCGGGCCACGGTTTGCACTATTCTTTGGAATATGGAAAAGAAGCCTGCTCAAACTGTGGAATCCGGATTTAAAGATGTCCTCAATGACAGCTGGTATGCACAAGCCGTCATTTGGGCAAATGAACAGGGAGTTACCAAGGGCACCGGTGAAAACAGCTTTGCACCCAATTCAAACGTGACCAGAGAACAGTTTGCACAGTTTCTGTACAACTATGCAAAATATAAAGGATATAATGTAGAACAGGCAACAGATCTTTCAAAATATAAGGATATGCCTTCTGCTTGGGCTGAAGATGCGGTTAAGTGGGCAGTTAATAATGGAATAATAAGCGGAAAAGGAAATGGCATGCTTGATCTTCAGGGAATCGCAACAAGAGCAGAAATGGCACAAATGATAATGAATTTTAACAAAAAATATTCAATGCAGTAAAACATACACTACCTATGGCAGTAACCGGGCTGAAAAGATGCATTTTCAGGCCCGGTTTTTTGTGCTTTTTACGCAGAGGGATGCTGAAAATAGTAATTTGTATTATTCTTATAGACTAGAAGAAGTTTATAAATTATAATGAACGAATTGAGGTTAGTAATTACGAAAAAATATAAGATTCAGGGTAAGAGAGCACAATTTGGTGAAAAGAGTAATAACGAGCGCGCTGCGCAATTCCGTAAATGAGCGAATCAGATTTTGAAGGACTATACTATCAAAGGGTTTGCTATGGATGATGAAGGCCTGAAAAATGATAGAAACAAAGAAGGTGATATATATGACCCTGCAGCAACTGAAATATGTCGTTAAGGTTGCAGAAAAAGGATCGATCAATGAGGCGGCAAAAGAATTGCTTATTTCTCAACCGAGCCTTTCCAATGCAATTATGGAGCTTGAAAAAGAAGTACATACAACAATTTTTATCCGCAGTAACAGGGGTATCTCAATAACAAACGAAGGTATGGAGTTTCTAGGATTTGCCCGGCAGGTATTGACACAGTCTGAGCTGCTAGAATCAAAATATATCAGCAATACACCTATGAAGCAGCGGTTTTGTGTATCCACGCAGCACTATACTTTTGCTGCGAATGCCTTTGTGGAATTAGTAAAGGAATTCGGCCTTGACGAATATGATTTTGCACTGAATGAAACGACCACATATCAAATCATAGAGAATGTAAAAACCTTATTCAGTGAAATCGGGATTATCCATTTGTGCAACTACAATGAAGCTGTTATCCGCAAGATACTCAAAGAGAACAATTTGGTGTATACGGAATTATTTACTGCAAAACCGCATGTTTTTCTTTACAGGCATCACCCCCTGGCTGATAAAAATACAATTGAACTGTCTGAATTGGATAATTACCCTTGTATTTCATTTGACCAGGGTCAGAATAATGCTTTTTATTTTTCAGAAGAAATTTTAAGCACTCGGACAGTAAATAAAAGTATTCGCGTGAGTGACCGCGCCGCGGTAGTAAATTTTTTAATCGGCCTGAATGGCTACACGATTTCATCGGGAGTATTTCCTAAGTATCTCCATGGTGATGACATTATTTCTGTTCCGTTGAATGCCGATGAAAAAATACAAGTCGGAACAATAGCGCATAAGGACACTGTCTTATCTGAACTCGCGAAAATCTATATAGAGGCGCTGCGTCAGTATTCAAAATATGTCTAGAATGCTATAGGTCCTGCTATCAAGTTGGAAGGATAACGGGAGCTTTATATAGTATCAAACTATATCACGATATACAAAATCAGTGTTACCCTATAATGCAAAAACTATGTTATGCTTTCAAATGAACCAGAATCATTGTGCTGCACCTTTCAAAAAAGGTGCATTTATTTGGGAGGCATACATATTATGAAGAACGCGGCAAAATGCCCATGGATAGAAATAGTATTTGCAGAATCCGCTGAAAGAGGGGGATTGCCGCAATGAGTACTAATGTTGTAATATCGTTTTTTATATATGCCATTATCAATGCTTTCACTCCTGGACCGGGTAACATTCTGGCACTGAATACTGTTTCAAATTATGGCTGGGCCAAAGGTAAGAAACTGTTTCTGGGAATATTCGCAGGATACTATGTAGTTCAAATTATCTGTGCGGCGTTTGTCTTTGAATTAAGTGAGCTGCTGAGTCCCCTTATGTCGGTCATGAAATATATAGGAGCAGCTTATATTCTGTATCTTTCCATTCATGTAGCGATCAGTAAACCGGTTGAAACAGAGGAACAAAGGAGTGCATCATTCTGGAAAGGTTTTATGCTTCAATTCGTGAATGTTAAAATATATCTGTTTGGCATAACGGCCTTGTCCGGATATGTAATACGATATTATTCAGCACTGGAGATATTGATATTTTTCGGGCTGATCATTGCCACCATCGGCACTATTGCAACCCTGTCCTGGATTTTCTTGGGCAAGATATTCAGACAACAGTATCAGAAGCATTTCCGTATTATTAATATCATTCTTGCGGTGATACTGCTTCAATGTGTCTGGAATATACTTTTTGAATAAAGATTGACATTTGCACTGTAATTGCCGTCAGTATGGACAATATTTTTTAGAATCCAGGGGGTATTTTCTTAAACGAAGATACCCCAACGGCTATGTGCTCGTCAGCAAGGGTAAAAATAGCCAAAACCAGAGCCATATTTTGACTCCCCATACAAAAATATGTATAAATTTTAACCTTTCGCCGTAAAGTGACAAATTATGACATTAATATGGATTATAATGTAAAATGATGGATTATACTGGAACCGAAGTTTGTTTTTTTAGAATGGACTTCCGGATTCAATATTGACAAACAATCCATCGACAATAATAAATTCAACATACCGGCGGCAGAGGGCTTGTCTTGAAATTGTGTACGGCGGAAACCGGCACTGTCCGACAATCTAGACCTAAGCGTCCGGCACACAAGCGGTGCCGGCTAGGGGTATTTTTCAAACGAGGTTGTGCACGTTTAAGCGCATTTGCCAGGATCAGGCTTGTTCAGGCGCGGCAGGTTGAATTTACAAACCAGGGGGAGTCAAATGATGACAAGATTGATGCGCAAGGTACTGCGCATGACCACAGCGGCCGCAGTTTCGGCTGCCATACTTATTTTGCCGGGCGTACCCGGATATGCCGAGGAGATTCAGACGGAGGCTTCATTCGGGATTATGGCTATTCCCGCTCCGGAATTGGCCGGTTATGTTGGGGATGCTTATGATTCGCTGTCCGGCAGCTTTATGGGGAGCGCTGTTGAGAATGTCCAGGCGGTAAGACAAGCCGGGACTGCAAACACAAGTGCATCCTATGAATTGGTAGAAACGGATGAGCAGTTTAAGAATTTTTATAAAAGGGCGATTTCGTCTTCAGTGGGCGGGTCCTTTTTCGACATCACGGCAGACATGAGTTTTCAGAATTCCATTGAAAGAAACAGCAGCTTCAGCAGCAACAAACTGGCGATTGCAATTATGTATAAATTCGACGGCGGACAAGTTGTGCTGAACGGCGCCTCTTTTACTCCGGATGCCGCACAGCTGATTAGCGGGGAGCAAGTCGATACCTTCAAAAGGTTCTACGGAAACTCTTTTGTGAAGAAGAGCTATTACGGCGGCTTATTGTATATGACTTACATAGCCGAGATCACGGATTCGTCGAAGGTTACGAAATCGGAGGTTAAAGCGGCTCTGGAAATCAAGTATAAAAGCCTGATTGGTGCCAGCGTCTCGGTTCAAGAGCTGGAAAGCTCCGAGAATACGCTCAGAAAGGTCAGAATCAGCGGCTTCAGCCAATGTACCAATGATCAGCTCAGCACCAACGATATCGTGGATACCCGCGATAAGCTGGATGCCAAGGTCCGCGAATTCGCCAACTATTACAACGGCATCAAAAACGGCCAAGGCGAGTATTATGTGTTCGGACGGGAGCTGGCTCCATACTGGAACATTCCAGGGTCCGGTTATTATGACAGCAACCTTTTCCCGGAGTTCTACAACCCGTCGAAATTTTTTGCTTCAAATTTCACAGTAACGAAGACTCCGGATGTGCGTACCGTTGAGCTCAGATGGCAGGACAACTGCGATTACGAGGATGGGTACAACGTGTATCTGAAAGCGGGCAATGCCTACAATCCGGCCTTGGTTCAGCAGCTGCCGGAGAATGTATCCAGCGCCACTGTAGTACTGTCCGAGAGCGCGCTGAATGAGGGATATTCCCTCTGGGCGGTTCCGGTCAAGAACGGAATTGACGGCGGAGCGTTCAACCCGAAATTTGAGCCGGCTCCGTATAATGTGCAGTTCTATGCCGACCCGGATTTCACCGGCAGATCGAATGAATTCTCCGGAGATGTGGTATATGTTCCGTTTTTCGGAGATTATTTTGTAGGCAACGATAAAATTTCTTCTATCAAAATCAACGGGCCGTTTGAAGTTACCGTATATGAGCACATCAATTACGGCGGCCGCTCGCAGACCTACCGTTTCAGCGACGTATACACCAAGGACGAGAACTTCGATGACATCATCTCCTCGGCCATTATCCGCAGAATTCCGGAATCCGAGCTGGACGGAGTCTATTTGTTCGAGCATAACGGCTACAGCGGGAAATGGGTCAAAGTGAACGGAGAAATCTCCAATATGGGCTCTACAGTCGTCGGCAACGATAAGGCCAGCTCGGTTCTGGTTGTCGGCAACCATGCCTACAGACTGTACAAGGATGCCGGTTTTAAAGGAACGATGTACGAGGGAACGGGCAGCATTCCTGAAATGAAGGCGACCAATATCGGAAACGATATGCTGAGCTCCATTCAAATTCTGTATTAATAGCGGGACCGGTTCCGGTTAACCTGCCCGGGCGGCTGCCAGGGGAAACAGCTTTGTTTCCGCGGTGCCGCCCGTTTTTTATAAGCGTATAACAGACTCGGGGCCGAAGCGATTGTCACAGCCCGGAGCATGGGCTAATTCATAGGCAATAGAAAGGCCGGGCAACGCATTTTCAAGGGACAGCCTATTTGCCTTGTCATTGCAGAAATCCTTAATAACAGCTTCCAGCATAGCTTTGCAGTGCTCATCAATTTCGAAAGAAACCTTTTCTTTCCTTCCGTCAGAATAAATATAACACTCAGTTTGAACAGCGTCATGAAATGATTTTTCAAAGTAGGTTACGGATGCATTTTCAAAGGTTGCCTCGTACCCCACAGAAAATGGAGATCCTACAGGTTGCATTGAGTTTCCCTGAACATGGATTTTAAGTGTGTCATCTGATAGCAGGCAATCGACAACCGCACCTGAATTGTTTGAATTTGTTGCAACATTACAGGAAACAATCCTCAGGTCTTTTGACAGCCATGTTACAAAATCAAAATCATGGATCATTAATGCTAAAGCAATTGTATCATTTCCGAGGTTACCCCATAATGGCGGTGTTCGGCGAAAAACCGTAAGGTGTTTGAGCATACCATATTTATTACTCTGTACAAGGTCATGAATCATTTGATAGTACGGGTCATATCTCAGAAACATATTTACAAAAACTTTCTTTCTGTTTTTTTGGGCGGCTTCCATAATCTTAATACCGTCTTCAATTGTTGTTACAGCAGGTGTTTCTAAGAATACTGAGTTGTTCATCTCCAAAGCTTTCAGAGCAAATTCCGCATGCAAATGTGAAGGCAGGCAAATATCAATAAAATCAAAGCACCTGTTTTTAAAAAAATCATCGATGTCCATAGTATAATCACAATTCAACTCAATGTGAATCTTTTTTAGCTTCTCCTCGTCACGGCCATAGAAAGTTAATTGAATAGCAGGGTCAATTTTTTTATAAAGTTCTCCATGATATTTACCAAAGCCTGTTCCTAATATTCCAATATGCATTGTCATACCTCCTCTAATTTGTTACACTCAGTGTACCGAATGAATTATGACATCATGGTGTCATAAAAGGAGAATTGTTTTGAGAGTGCACAGATTAATCCATATACTGATCAAAATAGAGAGTCAAGGTAAAGTAAAAGCACGCGATTTAGCAGAAGAACTTGAAGTGTCTCATAGAACGATTTATAGAGATATAGAAATTTTATGCGAAGTCGGGTATCCAATTGTTACAACAACAGGCCAAAATGGGGGAATTGCTTTTTGGGAAGGTTATAAATTAAATCTCGAACAAACTGAAGATACGCTTAAGACCTTAATAGCACATATGTATGCTATGCCTGAACAGGAAAGGCTTATTCAAGCGCTGGAAAATGGGATGGACCTCAAATATGCGCAGACAGACAGCGTAAGCGATAAGAAAAAACAGAAAATATTGATAGATAAAAAAAGCTGGTGGGAAGAATCATCAGCGGAAATTGACCTGCAACCTATTATGAAAGCGTTGTTTTTACAAAAAAAGGTTGTTGTAGAATATATTCAGGGCGATGGAAGAAAATCAGATAGGATCCTTGCGCCATACGGTCTGGTATTGAAGCATACTGCATGGTATTTGGCAGCCTATTGTTATACAAAACAAGGAATAAGAACCTTTAAATGCTCCAGAATTAATCGTATGACATTGCTTCAGGATTCCTATGAAATTCCTGATGATTTTAAGCTCAAGAGTTATTGGAACTTATCAGTAAAGATGTTTAAAGAAAGCAAAAAAGAAAGTGAGTATTACCCGGTTGAAATTATATTGCAAGAATCTTTTTTAACGATATTTGAGAATTATGATGTTATTGGTATAAAAAAAGTTGGTGATTTGACGGTTGGAATGATTGATTTACATAGAAAGGATGTTGCGGAAGAAGAAATACGGGCTTTTTTATGCTATGGACAGATATTGTATCCTGAAGAAATGAGGATAAGGGCAATAGAAGTATTGGAAAACAGTATTCGAAAGTATAAATAGTGGGTCCTTCACTATAGCATAAATATTCACTTGGGATATGATAATTGATATCCTTAAATACACTTACACCAAGGACCTACCAGGCTTAAACGGCGTATTCATTATAGCCGGAAGTCAGATGGCATGGCTTATTGCTCATCAATTACCTTATCCGATAAACCTCTTATAAGAATAAATAAACCCGCAAAGAACTCAAACGGTGCATACGGAAGCATTACGGCAAACGGCACATCGATGCCGTAAGCCTTAAAAAGCGTACCCGCAAGTACCGGGATAATTGTTATTAGTCCCCAGAGTTGCAAAATTGAACCGGACTGTCTATTAATCTATATTTGTATAGATGATGAAGTGCGTTTTGTTCACACCAGAACACATTCGGATTTGTAAATAATTTGATTTTAAGTCAACATATTTTATTTTTTACATGGTATAATAGTGCAAAAAGCTTGAGACATTGGGGAAGAGCATTATGCCGGAGTTCCGGAAAAGATGATGGGATCGATTTAATCAATGATTATCCGTACAAATAAGGAGAGAAAAACATGATTATACCTTATCTTACATTCAACGGGGACTGCAAAGACGCGCTGAGCTTCTACAGCTCAGTGTTCCATTGCGGCGAGCCAAAAGTCCTGCCCTACGGTGACTACATGCCGGAGGGGTCAAAAACGCCGCCTGAACTGCTGCGTACCTGGGTTATGCATGCAGAGATGGTCATCTGCGGTACAAACGTCTGGTTTGCCAATGAAGCTGCGCCGCCAAAGAGCGGAGACAACATCAGGCTAACCGCCGCTGTACCCACGGGCAAGGAAGCGGCGGCTATTTTCGACGCGCTTTGTGTGGGCGGCGAGGTGACGCTCCCGCCGACCGAAACCTTCTATAGTGTGTTCCACGCCGCAGTAACAGACAAGTTCGGTGTGAACTGGAATGTCGTCGCTGAAGAAGCGCCGAAGAAAGTGGAGGGATAAAGAGTGAATAACGAACGTGTATACAAAATGAAAATCTCCGGCGTCTACCCTCTATATATTCAAAAAGCTGAGCGCAAAGGACGCACAAAAGCCGAAGTCGATACCGTCATCCAATGGCTGACAGGCTACGATGAGCAGGGATTACAGTCTCAAATTGACAGAGAAGCAGACTTGGAGATGTTCTTTGCAGAAGCCCCTCAAATCAATCCCAATGCTTCCAGAATCACCGGGGTAATCTGCGGAATTCGCGTCGAGGAAATAGAAGACCCGCTTATGCAGAAGATACGCTGGTTAGACAAGTTGGTGGATGAACTTGCAAAAGGTAAGCCCATGGAGAAAGTGTTGAGAAGCACGCCGCACTAAAATATTTACAAATAGAGAAATGAGGATTAAATTATGCCAAAAGAGGAAATAGTTGTGGGTACTTTTCAGAATGTATCAGGTTCTTTTATAGTTTCAGACCCATGTTATGCAATTGGGAATGTATATATTCAGGGACAATTAGAAAATGTACAAATTGGGGATTGGGTTGCAGAAGTCATTAAATTAGTCGAAGAGGATGGGGATGAGGCAATTGCGGAAATCACTGCCAAGCATGTTTCAATAAACAGCGGAGACAATATTGATATAGACTGGAATAAATGCAAGTATGTAATCGGGGTAGATTCAGGTCAGGCTGGAATATTCGATAGGCAATATTATAATTGTGACGAGCATTCCAAAGAATCCCAGGAAAGTAATAATGATTTTGGTGAGTCTGATTGGTATTACTTATGTTGTGATATCACAGAGAGCGATGAACTTGCAGGAGTGATTCCATATGGTGTTGTCACAAGATCCGGTTATGGAGATGGGGCATATGAATATTTTATAAATATAAATAATGATAAAAAAATAAATGCAATAAAGATCGTATTTATTGGTGGTAAACAATAAAATTAATTGATATCACTTTGATTATGTTGACCAAAATGTCAGTTTAACGAATAGCGCCCGGAGCTTAAAACCCACAAGACCAATCGGCTTTGTGGGTTTTTCTGTCCGGTTCCTGATTGCAGAGCTTACTCCGTAACAAGCGCATAGGCGGAAATCTTACGGATCCGCAATGTAATCAGAAGAGATAACAGGTAGGAAAATATTATGATTGCCGCGCCGAAAGCAACCACCCAATATGGGTCAACTATAAATCCGGCTTTCATAACCCCCATGCCTTTCATGGCCACAGACATCATCGGGTTTGTATAAAATGCGCCCAGAAGGCTGCCAATAACTGCTCCAAGGATGATTGGGACCGTAAAACTTACTGCAAGCTGGTTCATCAATTGAAAAGTGGTGAAGCCGATTGCTTTGTGAATACCCAATTCCCGCCTTTTGCGTATCACGGAGGAGCTGATCACAAAATATAAAACCAATGTAACCACAAGCAGTGTAATCACCAGCATTGCAAGCCCCATAGCGGCAACTATGCTCTGATAGGAGGCCATGCCATCGGCCATTTCTTTATCAAAATTTACCGCTCCAAGCAAAAGCTCCTTGTCAAACTGCCCCTTCAATTTTTCAACAAACCCTGCCGCATCGGTTCCTTTGTCAAGATAAATATATAAAGACTGTTGCTTATAGTCCGGATTGAGCCGCCTGAAGTCTTCCGCCAGGATGGAAGCATTCAGCCCGCCCATAGAGGAGCCGTTGGATAACCCCACTACCTTAAAAATCTCTTCCCTCTGTCCAAAGCTTACGGTAACGGTATCATCAATTGTTTTATGCAGCCTTTCCGCCAATATGCCGGCCAGGGTGATTTCATTGCCGGATTTCGGATAACGGCCCTCATACACCAGCATAGATTCCTTTTTGGAGTAATCATCCATTACAAAAGCGGAGGCTTCGCCGCCCTCAATCTTTACTTTCACCTCATCCAGATATTGTACTTTCCGGACTGTATCCATGCTTTCGATGGTTTTTACCGCCGTCGAATGATCTTTTTCCGGGTTGAGCACGGCGATTGCATTGCAGACTTCCATACCCGGAACCTCGGCGAAAGCTTTGGTATCGATGGTTGTATTATAAAACATAATCACGCCGAAAGTGCCCGCAAAGGTGACCGAGATAAGAATAACCCCGATCATGATGTTTTGCTTCATGCTTTGCAAGACAGACTTAAAAGCCAACACCACCGACAAATATCCCTTTGTATTTTCCAGCGGCAGATGGTTTCTTTTATACTTATGTGCGGTGGTTTCCCCGCGCAGCGCATTGATCGGACTCAGCCTGCTCAGGTGACTTGCGGCCATCCAGGCAACCAGAACAACGATCAGCAATAATATAAAAAAGGCGGATGAACTGATTGCAGCATCAAAAGCCTGTTCCCATTTCAGTCCGGATTGTTGTTCAAATACAGCGGCCACAGCGGGCAGAGCGGGGTAAGAGAGGGCGATTCCCGCAAGGCTTCCGATGCCTGCCAAAAGTGAAAACTGCAAAATAACCGAAAGAATAATTTGCCGGCTGGTATAGCCGATTGCTTTTAACGAACCGATTTTCATGACATCCTCTTCTATGCTGTTTACAATTCTGAAGCGTACGACCAGCAGGCAGACAATCACAATAATCATGGAGAAAACAACCATCATGACCGAAATCATGCTGGCCATCATACAGCGGGACATTTCAATCAGTTCGAGATCAATAGCTACAAACAGGGACGACACATCTTCGGCCATCAGTGAAGCGGAATTCAAATGCAGAATTTCACGGATTTCACTTTCCACTGTCTTGGCGTTATCCAAATTATCCAGATTCGCAAACACCACATGCATGTTGTTGGCGGGATTATTTATAATATCCGCAACCTTTTGATAGGTATCCGGCGTCAGATAAAATCCCATAAACCCGGTGTCGGTGGAACTGAAAAAGATGTCTTCAGTATAGCCTTTTACCGTGAATGTCAATGTTTTTTCGGCGGCTGTTTTTGCATCCGTATATTTAAGCTCGATCTTATCATTTAACTGATATCCGCTGACGGCCTTAAAAATATCCGGGACATAGACAGACATCTCCTCTGCCGGCAAATGTTCACCGACGAACTTCCATTTGGATATTTCTCTTTGTTCATCCATGTTGCTGAATAAGATATTAAAGGACTTCTCTTTTCCCTTGGAAGAAATTTTTGAGGCTAACAGCATTGTGTCGTTCATCTGAATTTTTTTGATATGTTCGTTTCCGTCGAGATATGATCTTACCTCATCAGTGTAAAGAGCGTCCGGCAGCATGTAGTAAACATCCGCAGGCGAGAGCTCCTCTTTCAATGTGTTAAAAAAGCCGCCGTAATTGATAACAACCAGAAGTCCTGCATTCAGCAGAAAGGCCGCGATAATAAACATAACTACAAGCGTGGCGGAAACGGATTTTGTTTTCCGTATATTTGCACTGGCGTGCAACCATAATTTACTCACGTTACCACCCCATTTCGGAAAGGAAATCCTGAAGCTTCTGATGACGCTGTTTATCACCGCTCACATACTTGCCCAATTTGCATTCGCCGCCGATAACACCGTCTTTTATGTACAGAATCCGGTTTCCTCTCCTGGCCGAATGCAGGTCGTGAGTTACCATGATGATACTTTGGCCGCTGTTGTTTACATCGGTCAGGACATCCAATACCGATTTTCCGGCCGCAGAATTCAAAGCACCGGTCGGTTCATCGGCGAAAACCACCTTCGGCCTGTTAATTAATGCCCGAACGATTGCGGCACGTTGATTTTCACCGCCAGAAAGCTGTTTCGGAAACTTTCTCCAAATGGTTTCGGTTAAACCGACCTTTGTGAGCAGTTCTTTCGCATAAGCTATGATCGGTTTTTTGTCGTTTCCTATGAGCAGACCGCTGGCTAAAATATTATCCAGGATGCTCATGTTGTCCAATAAAAACATTTGCTGAAACACAAAACCGCAATTTTGCCTGCGGAATACCGCCAGCTTGTCGCTATTGAGGCGCGCGATTTCTTTGTCAAAAAACCGGATAGTTCCGCTTGTGGACCTGTCCATTCCGGACAAAGCATAAAGCAGGGTAGACTTTCCGGCGCCGGATGAACCCATTATAACGGTAAAATCCTGTCCATAAATATCGATATCCAGATTTTTTAATACCCGTTGCTCCTGTGCTCCGCTTTTAAAACTTTTGCATAGTTGGTTGGTTTTTAAAATTACATTGCTCATATTCTTTCTCCTGTCACAAATAAGCTTTTGTTCTTGATTCATCTTAGTGGCCACACATATGATACGCTTCCTTTGACACTTTTGTTTGCTGACAGTTGTATGGATATTATCATCAGTTGAAAAGCTGCGGTTATAAAGGAATAAAGGACAGCATTTTCCAACCGAAGGTGGGCAACAGTGAAAATCAACAATTGGGTATTGACTTTTCATCGTTTATCAGATAGCCTGAATAAGTTGGATATTAATAAATATTCATTATTTTTTTAACAAGGAAGTGAGACAATGGACAGCAACCCCCGAAGTCCGCTAAGTGACTTCAAACCCCAGTGTGGAAATATTGACCAATATGTCGGTGCTTATGGCGGGCTGTTATCCATTGCGCGTTTATGTTGATGGGTTAATACTCCTGTGTATTTGTCGCCGCCTGTTGGGCGGCTTTTTTATTGCCAATTATGTTTTCACCGGGGAATCCTAAATAAGAAAGGAATGATTCCAGTGAACTTCATGAACAGGAAAAATCATGGCAGTCAGATTCAAAAAAACAAGAATGATACCGAAGTAAAACTCCGCTCCTATGCTTTTCTAACAACGGAGGAGATATTTGCCCGCCTGTCTGCCACACAGGCAGGGCTTACCAGCGAAGAAGCCGAAAACAGGCAGGATGAATTTGGTAAAAACATACTCACCGTAGGAAATAAGAATACGGTAATGCGTAGGCTGAGAGAAGCGGCGGTCAACCCTTTTAACATCATTTTGCTTTTGATTGCCGTTATCACGTATTTTACAGATGTTGTGGCATCATCAAAACCCGACTATCTCACCGTCGTTATCATTTTATCGCTGGTATTCTTGTCCAGTTTGGTTGCTTTTGTGCAAAGCCATCGCTCTAATGCAGCCGCCGAAAAGCTGTCAAAAATGATCTCCAACAAAGCGACTGTGTGCAGGGACGGAAAGCTGATTGACATTCCAATGGACGAGGTTGTCCCCGGCGATATTGTATGGCTTTCGGCAGGTGATATGCTTCCTGCGGATGTGCGTTTTTTGACAACAAAAGATACCTTTGTCGCGCAGGCGGCCTTGACCGGAGAATCCAATCCCGTAGAAAAATTCAGCGATACAAAAAACAAGCCGGACGATGGATTGACAGATTTGCGGAACCTCGGCTTTATGGGTTCCAATATAATCAGCGGCAGCGCGATGGCCATGGTACTGGAGACCGGTAATAATACTTATTTTGGGTCAATGGCAAAATCCTTGTCTGGCGACAGAGCGAAAACCAGCTTTGAGCGAGGTGTGGATTCGATCAGCCGGCTCTTGGTTCGCATGATGTTGGTTATGGTACCCATTGTGTTTCTCATCAACGGGCTTGCAAAGAGTGAATGGCCGAGCGCATTGCTTTTTTCTATCAGCATTGCGGTGGGGCTTACGCCGGAGATGCTGCCTGTTATAATGACCTCAACGTTGGCGAAGGGCGCAGTTTCCATGTCAAAGCACAAGGTTATTGTCCGCACACTCGGCGCAATACAAACCTTCGGAGAAATGGATGTGCTTTGTACCGATAAAACCGGAACACTGACTGAGGATAAGATCATACTGGAAAAGTACATGAACCTTCATGGCGAGGATGATACCCGCATACTCCGCCATGCTTATCTTAACAGCTACTTCCAGACGGGCCTGAAAAATTTGATTGACCTTGCCATTATCAATCGGGCAAAGCAGAACAGATTGGAGGGTATGCTGGAGGGTTATACCCGTGTGGATGAAATTCCCTTTGATTTCTCCCGGCGCAGAATGAGTGTGGTCTTAACCGATAGAAGTGAAAAACGGCAGATTATCACAAAGGGTGCGGTGGAGGAGATTATAGCAATCTCGTCTTTTGTGGAGATGAACGGGCGTGTCTTACCCATTGATGATGAAACCCGGCGTATGGCCTTGGCTACTTATGAGAAGCACAATGCCGATGGTCTGCGGATGATTGCCGTTGCGCAGAAAAATGAAGTTCCAGGCAGCGGCGCTTTAAGTGTGGCCGATGAACGGGATATGGTTTTGATGGGCTTTGTGGGTTTCCTTGACCCGCCTAAAGAAAGTGCTAAAGCCGCGATTGCCATGCTACGGGAGCATGGGGTGCGCACCGTTGTACTGACCGGAGACAGCGAAGGTGTGGCATTAAAAGTCTGCGGCAAGGTAGGTGTGAATACCTCCCACCTTATAACAGGCCGCGATGTAGAGCGTATGGATGATGACACATTATTGGAGGAGGTAAACACCTGCGACTTGTTTGCAAAGTTGTCGCCATCCCAAAAGGAGCGGGTGGTGAGAGCTTTGCAAATAGCAGGGCATACGGTTGGCTATATGGGCGACGGTATCAACGACGCACCTCCACTGCGTCAGGCGGATGTAGGAATTTCAGTGGACAGCGCTGTAGATATCGCCAAGGAAACTGCCGACATTATCCTGCTGAAAAAGGATCTGATGGTGCTTGAAGAAGGCGTCATCGAGGGACGCCGTACCTTCGGAAACATTATCAAATATATCAAAATGGCTGCAAGCGGCAATTTCGGTAACATGATCTCGGTCATTGCGGCAAGTATCTTTCTGCCTTTTTTGCCAATGTTACCGGTACAGATATTAACACAAAACCTGCTATGCGATTTCTCTCAAATGGGCATACCGTTTGACAGCGTGGATAAGGAGTATATTAAAAAGCCACGGAAATGGGAAACGCATTCCATCAAGTCCTTTATGGCATTTTTTGGACCACTAAGCTCCGTTTTTGATATTGTGTGCTTTGCTGTTATGTGGTGGGCTTTCGGTGCAAATACGGTGGAGCTATCACCGTTGTTTCAGTGCGGATGGTTCGTGTTTGGAACGGTATCGCAAGTATTGGTCATTCATATGATCCGCACGGCAAAAATACCAATCCTGCAAAGCAAGTCATCCATGCCGCTTTTTTTGTCCACGTTTGTTGTAGCAGCGGTCACCCTTGCAACTGGTTTCACAGACTTTGCAATCGGTCTTGATATGCACCGTCTGCCGCTTTTATTTATCCCCTGGCTGGTGGTGATCCTGGCGGGGTATCTTCTGTGCGTGCAACTCATCAAGAGATTGTATGTACGGTGGTATGGAGAATGGATGTGATACGCATTATCTTCCATCAGTGCAGGTCAGAGAGATGACCGGTGTTAAAAAAGGACAAATCATAAAACCGGGACAAAGTCGCTTTTGTCCCGGTTTTTATGTGAAGATATATGTTGACAAAATCTAAAACGACAAGTAAAATGAAAATGGAATTAATTCGATATCGAATATATACTACATCGTTATTATCTTGGAGGTTTATTGTGAATGAAATAAAGCAGGAGCATATTGATCAGTTGGACTACCTTATGCATGAGATATTAAAGCGTTATAAAGATTATCAGGCATATATGAGCACACTATATCCGCAGGGCATCACCAGTACTGAGCTCAGCGTTATCAAGATTGTTCATTCAAAGACAGACATCATCATTAAGGAAGTCAGCGAGCTTTTGGCCATACCCGGAAGCACGCTTACAAGCGTTATTGACAGGCTGGAGCAAAAAAATCTTATAATCCGTGCAGTAAGTAAAAAAAACAGGCATTCCTTTGGACTGGAGCTTACTGAAGAAGGAATTAAGCTCAATATCGAACATGAGAATGCTGAAAAGCAAATATGGCACAGGGTCCTGTCCCTGCTCGACAGCGATCATGACAGAGAAATGCTGATACGTTTAATAACAAAAATGGTTAATAAACCTGACTGACGTGCCTAATACTAAAAAGATAAGGGAGAAAAAACATGAACATCAGTATTTACTACTTTACAGGAACAGGTAATTCACTTAAAATTTCAAAAGAGCTGGCCTCCAGATTCGACGACGCTCAATTAATTCCCATGACCGCGGCAATCAGAGCAGGTGCTGTATCGGACTCGGATACAATTGCGCTCGTTTTTCCAATATATATGTTTGGTCTGCCGCGTATTGTTCGTTATTTTATTAAAAAGTTCTCGGATCAAATGAAAAATAAATACATTGTAGCCCTCGCGATTAATGGCGGGACAGTTGCAGGAACCTTATTATCGCTTGAAAGAAAGCTTAAAGCAAAAGGGCTGCATCTCTCCGCGGGGTTTTCTATTATAACGCCTTCGAATTTCATCGTAGAGTTTACCGTGGAAGAGGATGAAATTGTACGTATTTTTGAAGAGTCGGAAAAAAAAGTTGACGAAATTGCCTCTGTCATTAAATCAAGAGCAACTTGCGAAATAGAAAGAGGCACCAGAAAGGACTGTATTGTCAAGACAGGCATTATCAACAAACTTCTCGCGCCATTTATTCCTATCATGGATACGACATTTAAGACAACAGGTTCATGCACCGGGTGTGGGATCTGTACTAAAGTTTGCCCGGTGGACAACATCACGCTTAAAAACGGCGCTCCAAAGTGGCATCATCGCTGCCAGCAGTGCTTTGCGTGCATCAATAATTGTCCGTGCAATGCATTTGAATATTTGAAGCTGTCCGTTGATAAAAAGAGATACCGCAATCCATACATCAAACTGGAAGAATTGATAAAAAAGTGAGAACGACAAGAGGAAGAACATGGTATAATTAATAATAAAATTCGTATAATGTTGAAAGGTTCTTATGTTGATTGATATTCACGCCCATGCGGCAGGCAATTACGGCACAGTAGATTCCATAAAAAATATGGCTGAAAAGTACAATATTGAGAAGATTGTTTTATGCACAAACCCCAAGAACATTCAAAATCTTCAGGAGCCGCCGGCTATGCCTTTTAAACAGAAGCCCGACAGCATATATATGATGAATCGGATGAACAGGCTGGCTTATAACCATTTCCTCAAGGATAATGGTGACGGCAATCAATTTGTCTTCGAATTGAAGAACAGGCTCCCTGAGCTGGTTATCCAGTTTCTCTGGGTAAATCCGCTTGAGGCCGGGCACATGGATAATCTGGAAAAAAGTATCCGTACGTATGGGCCCAGGGGAATCAAACTGCATCAGGCATGGAATTCCTTTAAAATTGACGGTATGGAATTTAAAAAGCTGGTCGATATTGCCTCGTCGCAAAATCTGCCGGTGTTCATTCATTTATATTCAAAAAAAGAAGTACTTAAACTGCTGCGCTTTATAAAGGAAAACCCGGATGCCGTATTTATTATCGGGCATTTGACCGGTACGGACCTTTTCAGCGAAAGCGGTGTAAACCTGAAAAATGTCTACTTTGATACTTCAAGCTCAAAGAGGATTCAGGGCAGCGATATTAAGAAGGCAATCGACGCTTTCGACTATGAACATATCGTTTTCGGCACTGATACGCCTTATGCAAGCATTGATGAACAGATCGGCAGAATTGAACAGTTGAATCTGTCTGATAATATAAAGGAGCATATCTACAGTCTGAATGCAAGAAATATTTTAGCTTTGGACAAATAGTATTCAAAAGGGGCTGACCATGAAAAATTTGCAAGTTGCTTTATTACTCATGCGGGCCCTAACTTTAACAACCTCCTGGCATTCCCTGAAAATATCGCCTCATAATCCTTATCCTTCAACTTTTCATAGAGGACTGCCTGCACATACATTCCGGGGTTGCATACAGGATAATCCGTTCCGAATAAAAACCTTTCACTGCCTACCTGACTGACGCCGTAGCCAACCGCTCCATATCTGAAAATTCCGGTTCCGCTCAAATCCAAGAAGTAGTTTTCATATTTTTTCATAAGCTCCAGATGCCTTAAAAATGTATTCTTTTCACCCGGATGCGCCGCAACGAACATAATGCCGGGAAAAGCTCTAACAGCCATCTCAAGGGTGTCATCGCTCTGTGTATGTACATTTACCACCATTCCAAGCTGTTGAATGTACTCATAAATTTCGTGAAAATTAATGTCATAATAATCCGTCCAGTTCATAGAATAAGGCACCAGCTCCCCTACCAATCTTACTCCCTTACCGTGCATCCTCTTAAGCTCTTCACAGGACTCTTTAACAAACTTCGGATGGATATGAATCCCCGGTATATAGAATTCTCCCAATTGTTCCTTTACCAGCATTGCTTCATCATTGAGCCTGCTTATTTCATCAAAATTTACACCCTGGACTTTATCAATAACACAGCCGCAAGCTTTTGATATACCTGCCCTCATTAGATCTTCACTCAAGTCTTCCAGACTTTTTACAGTATTTTCATATGGACACAAATTATTTTCTTCAGAAATAAATGGGTGTACATGAAAATCTATAATTTCAAAAGATTTTTTTCTATTCGCTATATTTTCCACGGTTTCCCTCCTCGGAAAGCTTATACTCCACCGGCTTTCAGCAGCTCCATCTTACACGGGCATACGCGTATACCGGATTTTATGGACGTCTGTCTCAAAGGCGTCCGGCTGCTCTGATTCTACAATAAAATCTTATTCCTTACAATGGTTTTCCATAATCCAGGGAATTTAAAAGTACTTTTTAGTATCTCACTGGCCCGATGTTTTGACCTGATAAATAAATACTCCTTTGTTTTTTAAATATATACATATGCATTATAGTTCAATATAGTATGATTAATTTTAAATATATACTTATATTGTCGTATTTATATCGATATATTGACTAACATAAGCGAATTATAATATTATTTCATTGTAAAGATGTTATACAATTTGTACAAAATTTCAATATATTAAAGTGCTTATATTATATAAAATGTTTAAAAATGTTATTTTTATCGGAGGTGGATTTGCTATGGGTTCAAGAGGAATAGTTTCTTTTTTTAAGCGAAATGCTGTAGCGTATATGTTTTTATTACCATGGCTTATAGGTTTTTTGGTTTTGACGGTGTATCCCATGCTTTATTCTCTTTATCTTGGCTTTACAAATTATGATTTTACGAAACCGGATGCAACGCAATGGATAGGCTTCGGCAATTATATTAAAATGTTTGGTTCAATTTTCGGTGTTGATAGCTTTACGGCGGCATCGGGTCAGGTTATGCGAGTTGATCCGTATTATTTCAAATCGCTGTCGGTGACGTTTATATATGTGCTGGTATCTGTACCGCTCAAACTGATTTTTGCACTGCTTGTGGCGGTGTTGATGAGCCAGAAGCTCCGTTTTGTTCCTTTATACCGAGCCATATATTATATACCCACATTGCTGGGCGGCTCAGTGGCAATCGCCGTGTTGTGGCGCAAGCTGTTTGAACAGAACGGCCTGATCAATCAAATTTTAGGGAATATCGGGTTCAAAGATTTGCCGGGTTGGATAACCAATCCCAAGTACGCACTGTCCACATTGATTTTGCTTACAGTCTGGCAGTTTGGTTCAAGTATGATAATCTTTTTGGCCGGACTTAAACAGATACCCGTTGATTATTATGAGGCTGCAAGCATTGATGGGGCCAACAAGGTAAAGCAATTCTTTACCATAACAATTCCTTCTCTGACCCCAATAATACTGTTCAATCTCATAATGCAGATGATATCCGCCTTTCAGGCCTTTACCCAGGCTTACATCATCGGAGGAGGCAAGGGCGGCGTTATGAACTCTACGCTGTTTTACACGCTTTATCTTTACATTCAGGGCTGGACGTACCATGAGATGGGATACGCCTCGGCTATGGCGTGGGTATTGCTGCTCATAATCGGTGTATTTACGGGTATAATCTTTAAAACTTCAAATTCATGGGTATCATACGGAAGCGGCGAGTGACCTTGAATTAAATCTATATAAATTCTGAGTTTTGCGAGGTGTTATTTTGAAAAGAAAAAGCAATCAACTTATTTCTAAATTATTCACTCATATTTTTATAATTGCACTGGGAATTGCTATGTTATACCCCATCATTTGGATGATTTCAAGCTCATTTAAGCCAAACAATATGATTTTCAGCGACACCAGCCTGATTCCCAAAAAGGTTACGCTTCAAAACTATGTCAGCGGTTGGAAGGGTTATGCGGGCGTGAGCTTCGGAAAGTTCTTTTTTAACTCAGTGGTCTTGTCTGTTGTAGCCATATTTGCAAATCTGTTCTCCTGCTCCACGGCAGCTTATGCATTCGGACGCCTTAAATTTTCAGGCAAGGGGTTTTGGTTTGCAATTATGATGGTCACGCTTATGCTTCCTGCACACGTTACGCTTGTGCCGCGCTATATGATGTTCAATTCGTTTAGCTGGGTAGGCACGTATCTGCCAATATTAGTACCGAAATTTCTTGCCACGGACGCATTCTTTGTATTTCTGCTGGTGCAGTTTATACGGGGATTGCCCAAGGATCTGGATGAGGCGGCAATTATAGACGGCTGCGGAAAGATAGGAATATTCTTCCGTGTAATAATACCGCTTGCGGTTCCGGCAATAATCACAACTGCCCTGTTTACATTCCTGTGGACCTGGGACGATTTCTTCAACCATCTGCTTTATCTTACAAAACCGGAGACCTTCACTGTTTCCAGGGCTCTTCGTACATTTGTCGGCGATGCGGGTTCGGTAGCAAACTGGGGTGGGGCATTGGCTATGGCGACACTTTCCATGATCCCTTGCTTTATATTATTTTTCGCACTTCAGAAATATTTTGTCCAGGGTATTGCCACATCAGGCATTAAGGGATGATCGAATAATAAAACCGGATTTCCTGTCAAGAATCGGAATTTATTATTCGGCCATTCTCAGAGGTTAGGTTACACGGGGATGACCCTGTAATATATAAAAAATAATTAATGTTAAAGGAGGATTATTCTAATGAAACGAATTCTCAGTACTATACTTGTAGCGGTGATGTTTGTGTCCATACTCGCTGCATGCGGCGGAAACAACGGATCTTCCGCTTCTACATCATCTGCTTCACCTTCATCCTCAGCTTCCGGTTCTTCTACAGCCGGAGCAGCTCGTACCGATGGGCTCCCGGCATATACCGGCGGACCTGCGGAGCTCCGTTTTGGCTGGTGGGGTGATGACAACCGTGCAAAAATAACCAACGATGTTATTGCTAAATTTATGGAAGCCTATCCTGAAATAAAGGTCACAGGCGAACCCAACGGCGGTACGTCCGACCACTTCGCAATTGTTGATACTCAGCTTCAGGGCAATAACGCCCCCGACCTCATCCAGTTCGGCGGCAACTATCCCGACTACAAGCAGTATTTGCAGCCTTTGAATGATTATCTCGGCAAGCTGCTTATGATCAATACACCTGAAACATTTGACCAAACCGCTTTGATTCCTGCAACAATTGACGGAAATCTATATTGCGTGAGTTTCGGTACAAGCACTCTGGTGCTCGCCTACAATAAAACCATGATTGAGAAGGCAGGCGTGGCGCTTCCGAAAGACAATATGACATGGGACGAATTGATCGCCTATGGAAAAGAGCTTAAAGCCAAGCTGCCGTCAGGTGTGTTCCCATTTGTAGACAACAGCACAAACCAGACAAACTACATGAGTTATTTCTATGCCCAGCAGGGTACAAAAATCTGGACCAGTGATGAAGGCGGCAAATCCTACGCAACGGTAGACACTGCTAAAAAGTGGCTGCAGCTTTGGGCTGATATGCGTACCGGAGGTCTGATCCCCGATCCTGATACAACCGCTACTTATGCTGAAACCGGCGCGGACAGTTCCGCTCTTGTAGCAGGCAAGGCTGCCATAGGTCTGATCTGGAGCACCCAGGTTGCCGCTTATCAGGCCGCAATGACGGATACACTCGGAGCGACTACACTCCCCGCCGGCGGCGAAAAGGCATATGCCATCCAGATGAGCCAGTATCTTGGAATCAACAAGGCCACCAAGTATCCGGAGGCTGCGGCTTTGCTTGTCAACTACTTTGTTACCAGTCCTGAAGCAGGAGCCATACTCGGAACAAACAGGGGCGTACCTTGCTCACCGGCTGTGCGTAAGGCTATATCAGGAAGTGCGACACCTCTTGATGCAGCCATATACCATATTTATGACGTGGTTGCGGACAGAACCATACCTCAGGATCCTAACCTGCCCAATGACCAGGAATTCGTAAGCGAGCTGCAGCTTCTCGGCCAGAACATAGCTTACGGCAAAGAGACTGTTGATAAGGGAGCAGCCGATTTGCAGGCGCTCATTGACCGGCTGATTGCCAAAAAATAATGTCAGAGACATGGTGGGGGTGTTGCCCGGTATACACGGCAAGGGACGCACCCTCTTCCATGTTTCCGCTTTTCGCACTTTATAAGGAAGAAATAGCTATTGCCGGTAACTGGAGATGATAAAGTTGATTAACAGAGAAAACTTAGTAAAACGCCACAATCCCAAACTTACGGAGATTGATTTTGAAAGCCCTATTTCGCTGGGCAACGGCAACTTTGCTTTCACGGCCGATATAACGGGTCTTCAGACTCTGTATACCGAATATGCCGCTGTGAATGCGCCTTTGTGCACCATGTCGCAGTGGGGCTGGCATACGGCTCCGAACCGGAACGGCGGCGGATATGCATTGGACGACCTGCAAATGACGGAATACGAAGTCAAGGGCAAAAAGTATCATTATGCTGTGGAAAGCAAGCCCGGCAGCGAAGAAGTCTATGATTGGCTTCGCCATAACCCCCACAAGTTCAATTTGGCGAAAATATCCCTCAAGCTGGACGGCAAAGCTATAAATACCGCCGATATTTCTGATATAAGGCAGGAACTGGACCTGTACTCAGGGGTGCTTAACAGCAGCTTCAGCGTCTCCGGCAAAAAAGTCACTGTCGTTACAGTTTGCGCCAAAAGCTCCGATGTTGTGGGTTTCTCCATACATTGTGCTGAGAGCGGCGGGTTAAAAGTGGAATTGTCATTCCCCTATGCTTCATACAAAATAAACGGAAGCGATTGGGAAAATGTTGACGGCCATAAAACTGAGCTAAAGGGAAACGCCATCTCCCGTAAACTAGATAACGATAATTATTTTGTTAAAATGTACGGTAACATTTTTTTTGAACGCCAGGCAAAGCATACAATAGCAATTGCACTTGAGAATGGTGTAACAGAATTTGCTTTCGGTTTTTTCAAGAAGGAAGCAGATATGCCGGCTGCAGGGGAGTGGAGCTTCGATAAGGTTATAGCCGATGCCCGTACCGGCTGGCAGGCCTATTGGCAAAACGGAGGTGCAGCCGATTTTTCACATTGCAGAGATCCGCGTGCATTTGAACTGGAGCGCCGCATTATACTTTCACAATATCTGACCGCCGTGCATTCTGCAGGTGATTTGCCGCCGCAGGAAACGGGACTTATGTGCAACAGCTGGTACGGGAAATTCCATCTGGAAATGCATCTTTTGCACAGCGGCCACTTTGCCCTGTGGGGACGGGGAGATTTGTTGGAAAGAAGCCTGGGGTGGTATTATGAGATCCTGGAAAAAGCAAGGGTGAACGCCGCACGGAATGGTTTTGACGGCGCCCGCTGGCCTAAAATGACCTCTTACGAAGGTTGGGACAGTCCTTCCTATATTGCGACGCTGTTAATATGGCAGCAACCCCACTTGATTTATATATTGGAATTGCTGCGCATTACAAAAGAAGGCAAAGAGAGGGAAGAGTTCACCAAAAAGTATTGGCAGCTGGTAAAAGAAACGGCCGACTTTATGGTCAGCTTTGCACAGTTTAATCCCGAAACTCTCAGGTATGATCTGTCTATGCCTCTCATACCAGCACAGGAAGAGCATAAACCTGAAATAACAAAAAATCCGGCCTTTGAATTGTGTTACTGGCGCTTCGGGCTTGACACGGCCGTACTATGGGCTGAAGAAATGCACTGCGGCAGTGATGAATGGAGGAAGGTCCGTGAGAACCTGGCGGACTTGCCGACAGGCAATGGGTTATATCTGGCGCACGAGAATTGCCCGGATACATTTGAAAAATTTGCCAAGGATCACCCCTCAATGCTTTTCGGTTTTGGTTTTATACCCCGTGATTATGTATCACATGACATTATTTTCAAAACTATAGAAAAAGTTAAACAATGCTGGGATTTCTCATCAATGTGGGGCTGGGATTTTGCGTTTTTGGCCCTGACACTGGCAAGTTTATCAAAGTACGAGGAAGCCGTGGATATGCTTCTTTTAGATACGCCGAAAAACAGCTATGTGGCAAGCGGCAACAATTACCAAAAAGGCCGCACCGATTTACCTCTGTACTTGCCCGGCAATGGTTCATTATTATTTGCCGCCGCAATTATGCTCAATAACAGGGCATTTCCACAAAACGGCTTTTGGGATGTGGAATTTGAAGGTATTTCCTTTAAGCAGCGTTAAGCTATTGTTGTTTTTTGCGTATTTTTTGATTGATTATGCGATGCTTTTTCCGGTATTGAAATGGTGTGGCTTCAGTATATTTTTTAAAAACCCGCTCAAAGTAAGTAACACTTGTAAAACCCAAGTTTTTGGAAATATCTGCGATGCTTAGGTCGTTTTGTTCCAGAAGCTGCTGCGCTTTTTTTACGCAATGGATATTTATATAGTCCTGTACGGTAAACCCTGTTACTTCTTTGAAAATGCGGCAGAGATAGCTTTTACTGATAAAGAAATGGCGGCTTATTTCATCTAAGGATTTTACCTTGATATCGCCTTTGGTAATATATGCCGCGATTTCATTAATTACATGGTGTTTTGATTTTTTGGACATGGAAAGGCTGGCCGGAATAAGCCTGTCACGGTGGAAACGGCGGACAAAAAGCAGAATTTCCGCTATTTTCAGCATAATAAACATTGAATAGTTTTCAAGCTTTTTTTCGGCCTCATCCATAATATCGTTAAGTCGGCATTCTATCCAGTGCTGGGTCTGTTCATCAAGCTCCATGACACAGGAATATTCGGC
Source organism: Bacillota bacterium (assembly GCA_023397905.1). GTDB lineage: Bacteria > Bacillota > Clostridia > Acetivibrionales > DSM-1351 > Ruminiclostridium. The sequence continues at coordinate 53,163 of JAEWSZ010000167.1, forward strand.
AAAAAATTCTGCCACGCTCATGCCGCTGATATTTTGAAAGAAGGAGGAAAATGGTTCGTTGTTAAGCTCAATAAGAAAACGGTCGTGAAAATCCTTACCCAGTACGCTGGTTTTGTGAATTTGCATGGAATCTATGAGCACAAGGCTGCCCTTACGGACGGGGTATGTTTTATTTTCAATAAAATAATAACGCTCCCCATTGAACATATAATAGATTTCAAATTCAGGATGAAAGTGCATGTCCGGCATGACCAGACTTTCACTGCGTACATATCGGTCTATTGTGATACCGTCGAGCACACATTCGAATATTTTTTTATTCATTAAGACCTCCTGATTGTAGTTTACAATATAATTATACATGAAACATAAAGGAAAGGAAGACATCTACTATGGGACAACTAGAAAAAAAAGATATAAAAAATCTGAAAATAGCTTATATAGGCGGAGGTTCCCGTGCATGGGCCTGGGTTTTTATGACGGATCTGGCGCTTGATAAAGACGTGGGCGGAGAAATCCGCCTTTACGATATTGACTATGAAGCGGCCGAAAATAACAGGATTGTAGGTAACGGCCTGCCAGGAAACTGGCACTATGCCACATACAAAACTTTGCAAGAGACACTGGACGGAGTTGATTTTGTAATAATATCCATACTCCCCGGAACCTTTGACGAAATGCATTCCGACGTTCATCTTCCGGAGAGGCTGGGTATTTATCAGTCCGTGGGAGATACCACAGGTCCCGGCGGTATAATACGTGCAATGCGTACTTTGCCCATGTTCGCCAAAATTGCGGAAGCGATCCGGAGTTATGCGCCGGAGGCATGGGTCATAAACTATACCAATCCTCTGGCACTTTGCTTGAGAACATTATATCATGTTTTCCCTGAAATAAAGGCCTTTGGCTGCTGCCATGAGGTTTTTGGAACCCAGGAGCTTCTGGCGGCAATGGTTGAGAGGAAACTCGGAGTTGACGGCGTAAAAAGGCAGGAAATAGAGGTTAATGTTTTGGGGCTGAATCACTTCACTTGGTTTAATAAAGCCTCCTACAAAGGCTATGACCTCATGGACATGTACAGGGAGTTTTCAGAGGAGTTTTATAAAACAGGGTTTAATAATGAGAATACTGAACTTATGAATCAAAGTTTTACAAGCGTGAACCGTGTTAAATTTGACCTGTTTAAAAGATATGGCTGGATCGGGGCTGCCGGGGACCGGCATCTGGCTGAATTCATGCCGGGGACCGAATATCTGAAGGATCCTGAAACAGTGCTTGGTTGGGGTTTCTACCTGACGACGGTGGACTGGCGCAAGAATGACTTGAAGAGAAGGCTTGAAAAGAGTGCCAAACTTGTTTCCGGTGAAATTAAAATGGATATGCAGTCTTCCGGGGAAGAAGGCGTACAGCTTATTAAAAGCTTAAGCGGTGCTGGGAGGATGGTAAGCAATGTAAATCTGCCAAATTACAGAGGGCAAATAGCCAACCTGCCAAAAGAGACTGTTGTGGAAACAAACGCAGTATTTTCACTGGATGATATACGCCCTGTACACGCCGGCGCTCTTTCGGACAGTGTGTATAAGCTTATCAAGCCACACGCCGAAAACCAGACTGTTATACTCAACGCAGCTCTGAATTGCGATAGGAATGCTGTTTACGAGGCCTTCGGAAGAGATCCTATTCTGTGCGGAAGGGTGGGCGAGGTCGAATTGCGATCTTTGGCCGACGATATGTTAAAAAACACCGCCAAATACTTACCAAAGGGATGGATATAGCTTAAAAGATAGGGGGAGAGGTTAAATGCTGCATACAAGCGAAATACAAATACGCGACCCTTTTATACTGAAACATGACAACAAGTATTATATGTTCGGTTCCACCGACAAAGACATCTGGAAAAGCGATGGCACAGGGTTCGACGTGTATACGGGTAACGACCTTGAGAATTGGAAGGGCCCCGTACATGCCTTCAGGCCTCCCGCCGGGTTTTGGGGAACAAAAAACTTTTGGGCTCCTGAAGTGTATGAGTACAACAATGCCTTTTACATGTTTGCATCCTTTATTGGAGACGGCTGCAAGCGCGGCACGGCTATACTGAAGGCGGAAAAACCGGAAGGGCCGTATTTGCCGCATTCCCAGGGGGCAGTAACACCAAGGGACTGGATGTGCCTGGACGGGACATTTTACGTTGATAAGAATAAAAAACCATGGATAGTATTTTGCCATGAATGGGTGCAAATAGGCGATGGAACCGTATGTGCAGCGCGCCTGTCTGACGATTTGACAAAAACCATATCCGAGCCTGTAACGCTTTTTAACTCCAGCGCTGCCTGGTGGAGCGCACAGGCATACTCACCGAGCAATAATATACGGGGGTATGTAACCGATGGCTGTAATATGTACCGCATGAAAAACGGAAAACTTTTATTACTATGGTCCTGTATTGGAGAAAAAGGTTATTGCATAGCCTATGCAGTTTCGGAAACAGGTGAAATAGAAGGGCCCTGGAAGCAGGCGGACAGACCTCTTTTTGACAAGGACGGCGGTCACGGCATGATTTTTACCTCATACGACGGCCGTTTGCTGCTTTCAATACATTCGCCCAACGATACGCCCAATGAAAGGGCAATTTTTGTGGAAATCAAAGAGACAGGGGAAGGCTTGGAAGTTATGGCCTGATGCGGTGAATTGAACGGGATGGGCAGAGATCACCCGATCTTATCGGAATGATAACTTCACAAACTTTAAGAAAATCTTAATATTATTCCGGTAATGTGGTATACTATGAAAAAAGACCGGGAAGGTGAAGCGATGAAATACATTACCGTAAAACAGGCTTCGGAGCGCTGGGGTATATCCGACCGCCGTGTCCGCATACTTTGTGCGGAGGGGCGGATAGAGGGCGTCATTAAGAAGGGGCGTTCCTATCTCGTTCCGGCGGACGCATTTAAGCCCATTGACGGGCGCAGTCTGCGTGGCAGGGAGATTCCGGAACAATACGCTGCGCTCTTTGCATCCATTGATGAGATGAAAGCTGAGCTTGACCGCCGCCGCCCCTTGACAAGCGGGGAGTTAAAACGCCTGCAGGACGAATTCCTCGTGGAATTCACCTACAACTCAAACGCCATCGAAGGCAATACGCTCACGCTGCAGGAAACCGCGCTTGTTCTGGAGGGCGTGACAATTGACAAAAAACCGCTCAAAGACCATCTGGAGGCGGTGGGGCATCGCGACGCATTCCGTTATGTCGTTTCGCTTGTCAGTGATAAAGTTCCGGTTTCGGAAAGGGTCATCCGTGAGATACACGCACTCGTCCTTATGAACAGGCCGGAGGACAAGGGCGTGTATCGGAAAATCCCTGTTAAGATTATGGGCGCACACCACGAACCCCCGCAGCCGTACCTCGTTCCGGTTCAAATGGAGAGGCTGGTTGCGGATCTGCCCCGCAGCAACCTACACACCATAGAAACGGCGGCACTGTTCCACCTGAATTTTGAGGGAACCCATCCGTTCATTGACGGCAACGGGCGCACAGGGCGGCTGATATTGAACCTCATGCTTATGCAGGCGGGCTACCCGCCCATCGACGTAAAATTCGCCGACAGGAGAAAATATTACGCTTGCTTTGACAGCTATTATGGGGATAACGACACGTCCTCCATGGTGAATATGGTGGGCGGATATGTAACAGAAAGACTTTCGCAGTATTTGAACCTGTTGCAGGATTAAATCAGCCTATTTATCTGCGCCGCTTTTATGGCGGCAGTCTTTCCGCTTACCTCCAGCTTCTGGTATATATTCTGAAAATGGGTTTTGACCGTTCCCTGTGAAAGCTGTAAACGCTCCGCAATTTCCTCCCTTTTCAGACCATCCGCTGCAAGGGACAATACCTCCAATTCCCGCTGCGACAGAGTGACCTTGACCGGGTGTCTGTTTTTTAATCCGTCCATATATTGTTCGCAATAGAAAACTACTTTTTTTATGTACTCGTTTTTCATATCATTGTTTGCGGCTATCCTCAGCATGCTCATTATATGAAGTGCATTCTCGGCAAAGGGCAGGATGATGCCGTCTGCCTGGGCTTCAGCCAGGGCAGTTTCCAGTTCTGCCACTCCTTCTTTCATTCCATTCAAATGATACTTTGCTACTGCCTTGAAAATGTGATTATGTATAAACCCCAGCTGGTTGCTGAATATGGAAAACTGCTCCTGGAGTCTTTCCGTCAGAATCTCCAGGGCGACATAATTCTTGGAAAGCAGCACAGCCTTGCCATATACAATATAATTGAAAGCAGTCCCCTGGTACAAAAGGTCGGCAGTTGTCATATCGCCGGTCTGAAGCCAGAGAGGTATTTTTTCATGCTGTCCGAGGCAGGCATGGACATATCCTTTGCACATATCAATGGTGGTGTTATAGATGGAGTTATTTACGGCGGCAACCTCCTGCTCCAGCTGCTTCAGCATTTCAATAGCTTCCGGAATCTTCCCCTGCAATAAGTAAAGCCGGATCAGAGTAAATTTTGCACAAATGATAATGCTGGTCTGTTCCTTCGTCCTCGCCTTATAGACAGCCCGGAGACTGTTTAGCTCGGCAGTCTCAAGATCGCCGGTTTCCAGTGCAGACTCAGCGCAGATCAGATGCTCGCTGCCGGCCCCGCAGCCATTGGCAAAGCTTGTATAGGTAGAAAATCTTTCTATGGCAAGCTGAGATGTCTGCCGGAAGTTTCCCCTGTCCCTGAAATAAACATAAAGCAGATGGGGAGACCCCATCGTGAACTCATTGTCCCTGTTCATGATATAGGATTGCTGCCCGTTTAAAAGCCGCAGTATTTCGTTATTGACTTCTTCAGAGGGTTCAAGTACATTGAAGGATGTGAATCTTTTAAAAATCAATATTTCAGCCAGTATATGGTTCCGGTAAGTCTCATCAATATTCTCCATGCTCTCATAGGCTTTTTTCAAATCGTCCAGTTGTCCGGCACACTTTGCAATGGTTTTTTCATCTCCTCTTACGATTGAAAGCAGGATATGCTGCAGATAGGCAAGCGGATACCGGTAAAGCAGCTCGGCGGGAATCTTCCGGAACATTTCAAAAGAGCCTTCAAAGCCGGTAAGTTCATTTCGGATATTCACAGGCTCATTCAGATGGGAAAGAATCCGTTCCATATCCCCGGCATTGTTAAAACAGCTGTAGGCAGCAAGAAAATCGTTTTCTGCAAGATACCACTCACCGAGGCGGCTGTATAAGGCATTGAGTTCTTCTTTTGTAAAATATCGCTTCATCCGCAGGAAGTCAAGCAGCACGTTGTGAATCCGGTAGGTTTGTGAAGCCTGGTCATAATAGACAAAAGCGTTTTCCTTACGGAGTTTTTTGAGTATTTCACCGGCTTTTTCTTCCTGGGTAATAAAGAGGGCCTGTCTGGCTGAGAAAATATCCATTAAGGAGAGCTTCAGCAAAAATCCCCTGATCTGCTCGTCATAAGTATTAAAAAGCGTTTTTTCAACAAGCTCATCAATCGAATCGTTCATACCAACAGGAATACCATTTTCAAAACCAAGCAGGATCAAATAGATCAGGGAAATCCAGCCATCGGAATATTCAATAACTTTTCTTATCTCTGCAGCGGAAATATTGTCAACCATCATCCGGCAGTATGAATGAATCTCGTCCTCGGTAAATTTCAATTTTTGCTGGGATATGATATAGCATAAGCCTTTGGAAAGCAGCTCGGAAAAATCAAGGCGAGTGGTGTCTCTGGTTATAATTACAACATGCAGGTTATCAAACCGTTCTTTTACAAGCCGCATGAGGAAATCGTTGATACTCACGTCCTGCAACAGATGGAAATCATCAATTACCAGAACCGTTTTATTTATAAAGTTAATGCCGTTCAGCAGGGATATTACCATTTCGGTCTGCGGAATATCCGACGGAAACCCCAGAGCTTTTAATTTCGCTCCTGCAGTGTCATCCAGCTTGCCAAATTCAGCGGAAAACTTATCCCAGAAATATGAAACGGATTCACCGGCATGGAAAAATGTGATCCAGAGAGGAGTGCTTTTTTCTGCCTTAAGAAAACTCTTGACGGCGGTTGTTTTTCCGAAACCCATCGGAGCTTCAACTATAGTCATGGGGTAATCATAAAGAGAAGACAGAATACCATCCAGGTGTTTTCTTCTTAACAACTCCGCTTTCTTCATATAAATGCCCATGCTCCGCATTTAGCACAAAACAAAATAAAAGTGTGCATGGGCCCGGTCCCCCTTTTACAGTTTTTTCAACTTTCTTCCAACATTATATTCCTTTACAGACCTATACATTCAGGCTCAGTGCTGCGAGTGCTTTTGCAACACTGCAAAACATATAAATTCCTATATTCTAAAAAAATTGCAGACATTGATTTACAGGTTAAATATTCTACTAAATTATACATAAAAGCCGGTTATAAAACAAGAAATTTAATGTTAAAAATACTCCGAAAGGAGTATGTGCAATAAATAATTGTCTCATTATAATCTATTCCGTGAAGTAAATTTTATCCGGAAAAGTCTTTAAGGGAGGGATTAAAAATAAGCAAGATCATAAATGTGACACCAAACAATGATTATACTCTTCTTATCGAATTTGAGTATGGAAATCAAATTCTGTTTAACATGCAGAGGCTGGTAACAACCATGCCCTACCACAGGCTGAGCGATCCTGAACTCTTCAGGGATGTAAAATTTGAAGACAAAGCGGTCTGTTGGGATACCGAACCGCCCGGACAGACCTTGATTCCTCTCAGACTTACGGTGGACAATATACTCTTTACCATAAGGGATTCTTAAATAGCTGCCCGGTTGACTACGAACCGGACTGTACACTGCGAAAATATCAGGAAATAAAAACCCTTGAGGCTTTGAAAAATTTATCTTGGAGGTATATATGAAAGCAAAAAAAATTTTAGCGTCCTTTCTGGCACTGCTGCTTATATTGGGTTCCATACCCTTTACAACGCTGACAGCCTTTGCCGCGTCCGGCGGATCAGGGACGGCGGACGACCCTTATGAAATTTCAAGCGAGGTGGATTTAAGAGCAGTCGCAAACGATCTGAACGCCTCGTACATACTCACGGCCAACATTGAGGTGTCCGGAGATTGGACGCCCCTCGGAACTGCCGCATACCCCTTTCAGGGGCGGCTGGACGGCGGCGGGTATACCATATCCATAAGCATCGGAAACAGCAGCGACCCCACCGACGAATACGACTACACCGGGCTGTTCGGGTATATCGGAAAATACGCCAATGTGTATGATTTGGGCGTATACGCCAGAATCTATGTGGACGGCGGCATTGCCAGCGGCATATTGGCGGGAAAAAGCGAGGCAAACCTTGTCAACTGCCACACCTCCGGCACGGTGTCTGTGTCCGGCGTGAATATCAACGTCGGCGGCATGGTGGGCGAAAACGCGGGCAGTATCGCCAACAGCTACAGCACGGCGGACGTGCTTTGCCCGTCGCTGAACAACGCCTCAAATAAGGGCGTGGGCGGCATCGCAGGTATCAGCACCGGCGAATACGGCATCACCAACTGCTACAACGCCGGCAACGTGACCGGACGCGATGGCTCAAAATACGGAATGATCGTGGGCTTTCTGAACGGAGGCATACTCTATAACTGCTACTGGAACGCCGATTATTACGGCTATTATGCTCCTAATTACGAAACCACGCCGGTTCCCGCCGGTTATGACGCGAGCGGCAAGCTCAGCCTCGTCACGGTCACGCCGCTGTCCGAGGCCCTGTTAAAAGGCACGGGGGCGATTCCGGAGCAATATGGCGGCTATGTCGCGGATGTGAACCCCCTGCAGGGCGTTATCTATAATATTTGCTACAACGGCATTACCCTTCAGCGCAGCGGCTACAACGGAACCATGATTGACCTTTTGAACAAGGGGCGGGGGGCGATACAGGCCGCGCAGCTTCCCTCCGGCGTCAAGGCAAGCGCGTGGGCGGCGAATGCCGGAAGCGCCAACGGCGGCTATCCAGTATTCACCGTCCCTTTGGCGAGTGACTTTTCAAGCGGCTCGGGCACCAGCACAGACCCCTATATCATCACGAACGCAGCGCAGCTTGCCAAAATCAACGACTGCCTGAGTCTTCTTACCTTTACCGTAAAGACCAGCGATTATGGCGGCAAATATATTGACGATGGTGTAACGCTGTCGTCTGGCACCTCGCTTGGCATAGGCTATGGCTATTATTTTAAGTTAGGCAGCGACATTGATTATTCGGGGTTTGCAGGAAAAAATATCGGTGAGTATGTAAGTGGAAGTCAGGACGGAAACAATTATTTCTACGGCTCCCTTGATGGGGACGGATATAAAATCTTCAATTTTCCATCTACTAAATCGCTGTTTCATTATAACATCAGCAAATACAGCATCGTACAGAATCTGGGGCTTGACTGCAACGGCGCCGGTTCCGCTTCCTTCTATCCTCTGACACAAACTAATTACGGATTTATCTCCAACTGCCATGTCACGGGCGCTGTGACATCTGCGGCCGCTATGTTTCTTCGCACCAATTGCGGAACCCTCATCAATTCCTACAGCAGCGTGAACGCCAATACCAGCCGAAACGGATTTATCGATGGCACAGTGCGAGAACCGGTGGGTGTGGGTTTACTATTCAACGGGCTTTGCGCCAATAATGGCGCGACGGGAAGCATTGAGTCGATCACGTATATTACAGATTCATTAGGTACATATCCCGAAACTGTTTCCGGCTTTGCATCGGCTGCCCAGTACGGACCGATTATGAACAGTTATACCGCCGTGAACATGCCGACCGGAATGTACGGCTTCTCAAAGTATATGGTTTCGCCGATGGTGAACTGCTACTGGGACTCCAGTATCGCAACCCAGGTATATAGCACCGTCCGAGCGGGAATCGACGATGTCGCGTACATCATTGCGCCATCATTGGCTTTTAATGCAAATGGCACAGAAATAGAAGATGTCTTTTCCGCGCTGCTGCTGACCACGAGTCTTGACGCGGCTGTGATGAAAGGCAACGCTACATCCACGAATATATCCTATTTCAACACCACGAATCAGACTAACGGCGCGGCAACGGCGACCTCTTTTCTTGAGGCTCTCAACGAGGGAAGAAAGGCGGTCGGCGCAAACTTTACGATGAATTATAAATCCGGCGAAACGACGAAGACATACACCTATACCCGCCAGAAAGCGCCGAACGAAGAACTGTACCAGTGGGTGTACATCCCCGGCGTGAACGAGGATTATCCCATCCCGTACAAGCCCTTTGTCCCCTCAATTCTCACGCAGACAGCGGGCAAGACGGTCAACGTCGGGGAAACGGCGACCTTTAGCACCTATGCGACTGTAAGAGCGGACAACCAAGCCGGGACGTATGACGGTGCGCTGTCCTATCAGTGGCAGAAATCCACAAACGGCGGCAACACATGGAAGAATATCAGCGGCGAAACGGGGATGAGCTATAGCACCGCCGCCCTGACTGCGGCAGACTCCGGCAGTCTGTACCGCTGTGTCATCACCAATACGGCCTTTGGCGCGACCTCCTCTGTCGCCACGGACGTGGCGGCGCTCACCGTCAGCCCCTCCGTATATCCCCTCAATCCGACCGTGGAAGCAGGCAATGCCATTACCTTTGGTGTGGACGGCGCAGGCCCTTACCAATGGCAGGTATCCACGGATGGAGGGGCCACATGGGATAACATTACGGACGCCACCCTGTCCTATTATTCCACAGCTGCGCTGAATTCAGGCGATAATGGCAGCCGGTACCGGTGCATTATGAACGGCACTGCCTCGGCGGCATCCACGGTCACCGTAACGACAGGCACTGTGACTGTGACAGGCGTAACCGTTACCCCGGGCACCGTATCGGTGCAAAAAGGCAGTACCTATACCTTTGCAGCGTCGGTAACCGGAACCCACAACTCTCAAGCCGTGGTCTGGAGTGTGGAAGGACAGTCTGGCGCAGGCACGTGGATTAATGCGGGAGGAGTGCTTACGGCGGCGCCGGATGAAACCGGTCCCCTGACGGTACGGGCCACATCTGTGGATGATCCTTCAAAATCAGCTACGGCATTAGTTACAGTGACAGAGATACCGGCAACGGTAACCGGCGTGACTGTCACGCCCGGAACAGCCTCCGTGACAAAGGGCACTGCATATACCTTCAGCGCAGCCGTGGCAGGAACCCATAATCCCTCACAGGCGGTAAACTGGAGCGTATCCGGTAATGCAAGCGCGAATACGGTAATAAGCCCTGTAGGAGAATTGTCGGTTGCCGCCGATGAGACTGCGACAGCGTTGATTGTTACGGCGGTATCGGGCATCGACGGCAGTAAATTTGGCTCTGCAGCCGTTACAGTTACATCGCCGGCAGCTACCGTATCCGGTGTGACAGTGACACCGGATAGCGCTGCTGTAGCGAAGGGAAGCACCTATACCTTCGGCGCGGCGGTAATCGGGACAAACAATCCGCCCCAGGCGGTGAATTGGAGTGTATCCGGTAATGATAACCCGGCCACCATCATCAACAGCTCCGGTGTGCTTGCGGTAGCTGCCGGAGAGACAGCGGCCGCACTGACGGTAACAGCCACCTCAGTGGCGGACGGCACGGTATCCGGTTCTTCTGTGGTAACCGTGACGGAAGCTGCGTCAACCGATCCGACTGTGGACGCAGTTACCGTAAATCCCCCCACAGCCAGCGTGGTCAAGGGCGGTACGGCGTTTTTTGCCGCAGTCGTGACAGGGAGCAACAACCCTGCCCAGACCGTTAGCTGGGATGTGTACGGGAAGACCAGCGCGGAAACTTTTATCAGCAGCGGCGGGCTCCTGGCCATCGGCACGGATGAGATGGCAACAACGCTGACAGTGATGGCCAAATCCAGCGTCGACAGCAGCAAATCAGGCACAGCGGCGGTTACGGTAACATCACCGGAAGTGACCGTAACCAATGTGGATATAACCCCGAATATGGTTTCAATAGCAAAAGGAAGCACCTATACCTTCAGCGCGGCGGTGACCGGGGCAAACAATCCGTCCCAGGCGGTAAGCTGGGCTGTGTCGGGAGGCAATAAACCAGGCACCATAATCAGCAGCTCGGGCGTGCTTGCCATAGCCTCCGGAGAGACTGCCGCCACGTTAACGGTAACCGCTACCTCGGCGGTGGACAGTACAAAATCAGGTACGGCTACGGTAACTGTTTCCGAAACCTCCTCCGACGACCCTACGGTTGACGCCGTCATTGTAAATCCGGCCACAGCCACTGTGGCCAGGGGAGCTGCGAAAGCTTTCAGCGCTGTGGTGACGGGAAGCAACAGTCCATCCCAAGAGGTGGCCTGGAGTGTGACCGGAAAAAACAGTATCAATACGGCAATCAGCAACACAGGAGAGCTTACCGTGGGAGCGGACGAGACGGCAACATCCCTTGCGGTCACGGCGGCCTCAACCCTGGACAGCTCCAAATCAGGTACGGCGACCGTCACGGTAACAACCAGCTCATTGCCTGAGCCAACGGTTTCCGCCGTCATCGTATCCACAACAGTGGGCGATGTCCAACCCGGAGGGACAAAAACCTTTACGTCCGTTGTTACAGGAACCAATAACCCTCCCCAGGCAGTAACCTGGAGCGTGACCGGCAAAAACAGTGCCAATACCACAATCAGCAGTACAGGAGTGCTTACCGTAGGTGCGGATGAGACAGCGGCGTCCCTTACGGTTAGAGCGACCTCTGTTTTTGACAATACAAAATCCGGCTTGTCGACCGTTACAGTGACCTATCCGGATACCACCACTCCGGGCACCGGAGGCGGCGGTGGAGGCGGAGGCGGTACAGCCGCAGCCAGCCCCGTAAGCTATAACGCAAGCGTCTCAGGAACAGATGAGACAGGCAACGCAGTTCCAAAAGCAGCTTTGGGTATTACTGTCAATCCGGATACAGAAAGCGCGTCCGTAAAAATGGGCTCAGCCCAAAGCGACAATATCATGGCGGGAGGCAAGGTGGTAATCACCGTACCATCAATACCCAATGTGACGACATATACCTTAGGACTGCCGGCTGAAAGCCTGTCCAATACCGCAGGCCAGGGCAGCCTCACCCTCCGGACAGACGCCGGAAGTATAGTGCTTCCCGCAGACATGCTGGCGGATAGGGGAGCAACGGGCAAAACCGCGGAGCTTTCAATAGCCGCAGGAGATAAAACTGCCCTGCCGGAGGCTGTGAAGGCCTCCATAGGCAACAGGCCGCTGATAAGGCTTACGTTGGCCATCGACGGAAAGCAGACCGACTGGTACAATCCCAAAGCTCCGGTAACGGTATCCATACCATATACGCCGTCTGCGGCGGAACTTGTAAATCCTGAAAGCATTATCGTCTGGTACATTGACGGAAACGGCAATGTGGAACCGGTACCAAACGGACGCTATGATGCGGCGACGGGCACGGTCACCTTCAGTACAACACATTTCAGCGACTATGCGGTGGCGTATACCA